>CAMAVQ010000255.1 GCA_945861755.1 Gemmatimonas phototrophica | reverse complement strand
CGTATTGCTCGTACGCATCCAGTATTTTCTGGTAGTCCGTAGGACGTGGCTGCAGCCGGCGCTTCCGCTCCGCCGTCTCCGCATACCCGGGGAAGGCACTGGCGGCCTCCTCCTCCTTTAACCAGCCCCGGTCAATCCAATCCTCGATGTTGCGATCCGCCACCACCCCAGAGCGCGTCGCGGCCTCCAGCTGTTCCAGGCGCGTTGCCAGCACCCGGGCTTCGGGTTTGGTCTTGGCGTACTTGGCGCGCTGGGTTTTATTTTTTTTGAGGGTGATAAGATAGGAGACGCGCCAGCAGTCACGAGGCGCGTACTTGCTGATCGAGGCCATGGTTTCCTCCTCCCGGGCAAGCGCTGTAACAATCACTGTAACAATCACAGTGGGTGTTCACCTGCCCGATTTGGTATCAATCGGCGGTCAAGCTTACGGCGCAAAAATAGCGTGGAAGCAAAAACAAAGTCAATTGGAAAGTTGCGGGAGAGGGATGCTGATATACTATAAAATAATAATAAACAAGGATTTGGATTGCAGAAAAACAAAAACCCCGAAGGAGTATGTTCACTCCTCCGGGGTTTTTTAGCTGGCGGGACCGACGAGACTCGAACTCGCGACCTCCGCCGTGACAGGGCGGCGTTCTAACCAGCTGAACTACGATCCCGTAATCGTCGCGAAGAAATCTAAAGCCTCAGAGGTTCCTTGTCAATATCAGCTCAGGCCTGAGGGTGTTCCAGATCCCAGCGTTCCCCTTCGTTTTTCAGCGTCTTCAGTTTGCCGCGTATCAGCTGGCGTTTGAGCGGGCTGAGATAGTCGATGAAGAGCTTGCCGTCGAGGTGATCCAGCTCGTGTTGCAGGGCCCGGGCATAGAACCCCTCGGCGTCGACGGTGAATTGTTTGCCGTTGATGTCGAGGGCCTCGATGCTCACCTTGGTGTGGCGGGGTACCTGGCCGTACATATCGGGAAAGCTGAGGCATCCCTCCTCGGCCACTTCGCGCCCTTCGGCGGAGATGATGCGGGGATTGATCAGGGAGATGGGCAGCAGTTCTGGATGCTGGCGGGACACATCCACCACCACCACCCGCCGCAGCACCCCCAGTTGGGGGGCGGCCAGGCCCACACCTTCGGCGGCGCCCATCGAGTCGAAGAGGTCGCGGACCAAGACCTTGACTGAGGGGTCGATCTGGGTCACCGGTGCGCAGGGCTGGCGCAGGACCTGGGAGCCGTATTTGACAATCTCGCGCACCATGCCTCAGTCCAGCGGGTTCAGGTCGAGGGCCAGGTAGCGGAAGCCCAAGTCCTCTAGCCGGACCACCAGGGCCTGTCGCCGGGTCTGGTCTGCCAGGGCGAGCATGGCCTGCTCTTCGAGGCGCAGACAGAGCATCTGTTCGCGCGCCTCCAACTCGCAGGGGCCCAGGGAGGCCAAGGCCTGGCGGGCTTGGCCGAGGGTCTCCTCGGCGCGGGCGGCGGCCGGCAGCAGGACTTCGTTCATACTGCCCGAGCGGAAGCCGCGCAAATCGGCGGTGATGTGGCGGTAACCAAAGCCGGCAAAGGCAGCGGCGATCTGGGCGCGCAGGGTCGGATGCTGCAGCAACTGATCCAAGTCTGCGGCCAGCAGTTCGATGCGGGCCAGGTCCACATGGTGGCGGGTGCGCAACTGGGTATAGCCGCACTGGCGCAGGTATTTTTCCGCCTGGTCAACCATGCGCAGGCCTGCGGCGGTGATGGCGGTGCCATAGGGGAAACGCGAGGACAGGCAGGCCATGGCCGGGCGGTTCCAGACCGGCACTTCCCAGCGGCGGGCCAGCTCCCGGACGTCGGCCTTGGTCAGGCCCGCTTCCATCAGCGGGGCGCGGACTCCATAGTCGCTGGCGGCCTGGGCGCCGGGGCGGAAATCCCCTGCATCGTCGGCGTTCTGGCCGTAGAGGATGTGTTCGACCTTCATCTCGCCGGCCAGGCGCTGCATGTGGGTGAAGAGTTCCTGCTTGCAGAAATAGCAGCGATTGGACGGGTTGCGGGCGTATTCTGGATTGTCCAGTTCAGCGGTGCGCACCACCACGTGGCGGATGCCGAAACGCTGGGTGATGTCGCTGGCCGCTTCTAGTTCGCCGGTGGCGTAGCTTTCGGAATCGGCGGTCACGGCGATGGCGTTTTCGCCCAATACCCGGTGGGCGGCCACCGCCAGCATGGCGCTGTCCACCCCCCCCGAGTAGCCGATGAGCACCCGGCCCATGGAACGCAGCAGGGTGTCGAGGCGCTCCAGCTTTTCGTCGAGGGTACCGTGGTTCTGTTCAGCCTGGACTAGCACCGTCATGGCTCACACTCGCAGATCAGGAGGGAGAAGGGTCGCCCACAGCGCCGGGGGCGATGATGGCATCGGTCATGCCGTGCAGGATCTTCTTGTCCTGCGGGCAGAGAATGACCTGGACGCCGGCCAGGGTTGGGGTCTCGCCGCTCAGGTAGTAGTAGGGGCGCACCAGGGCGCGGCCGTGCATGGGGCGCACGGCCTCGGAGGCAAAATCGTAGTACCGGGCCCCCACGCGGGCGGCCTTGTTGAACTTCTGGAGGATGGAGGGGGTTTCGCCAAAGTGGTCCAGGGCTTCCTGCAACCGGCTGCCCCATTCCTCTTCGGGCAGGTCGTGACCAATGGCCACTCCGCGGCTGCCCCAGGCCTGTTCGGAAAAGCCCGAGGGTTTGAGCACCAGCTCCCGTTCCCTCTTGCTCAGGTGTTTCAGGGTCTGCCAATCGTTGAACGAGCGGCCTTCCACCTCTAGGCCTGGAATAATGGTGTGGGGCGGGGCCGGGGTGGGATCGACGACCCAGGTGGGCGGGGTGAGTTGCTGAAGCTGGGCCAGGTCGGCGCTGCCCAATTCCTTTTCCCAGAAAACCTGGAGCAGGGGATGGTGAATGAAGGCCAGCCACATCTTTTCTTCGAGGTAGGCCTTGGGTGGGGGCGTGAGCCGCAGGGCGTTTTTCTTGGCGAAGTAGAGGATGAGTTCGGCCTTGGGGATATTGGGCAGGTCAAAGAGTTCGAGGAAGCGGTACACGGCATCCACCCGCAC
>CAMAVQ010000254.1 GCA_945861755.1 Gemmatimonas phototrophica | reverse complement strand
CCGCCGGTATAACTGAGGAATCCGTCTTTGAAGGTCACCTGCGGGTTGTAGGAGGTCGAGGCGGAAAGAGACAGGGTGAAGTGGTCCGGGAAAGCCTTGGTGCCGATATCCACCGCCCCCCCGGTAAAGTTGCCCGGGCGGTCAGGCGTGAAGCTCTTGATGGTGACAATATTGTCGAGCAGACTGGTTGGGAAAAGGTCCATGGCCACGGCCCGTCTGTTGGGGTCGGCGCTGGGAAGCACGGCGCCATTGAGCTGGACCGCATTGTACCGGTCTCCCAGGCCGCGGATGACCACGTATTTTCCCTCTTCGACGGCGGCGCCGGTCACGTGGGTCATGGCCTCAGCGGCATCGCCACTTCCCGCCCTGGAGATTTGCTGAGCGCTGATGGCATCGCTGAGGGCCGCGGATTTCTGCCGGTCCTTCAACAGGGCCGCATCGGTGTTGCGCACTGCCTGGGCCTCGATCACCACCTCCCCGGTGGCGATGGCCTCGGGCTGGAGCGCATAGTCCAGTTTGTACACCACCCCTTCCCGCACCACCACCTTCTCCACGCTGATACGGTTATAGCCGATCATCGAGCTAGTCAGGACATAGTTGCCCGCCACCACATTGCTGATGGTGTAGGCCCCATCGATGTCGCAGACGGCACCAAGCTTGGTACCGGCGATGAATACGTATGCTCCGGTCAAGGGCTCTCCGGTCTGGGCATCGACCACCTTGCCGCGGATGCTCCCGGATGGGGACTGCGCTGCCGCCGGCGCGGGCATGGACCAGGTGCTGAGAAACCAGGCGATATTTCCCAGGGTGATGAAGAGCCCTAACATCTGACGCATTAAGAATTCCCTCCTGCATGGTTTGAGTGCATTTAGAGATATTAGGGACCCAGTGTTGAGGCCGGATCACAGGAAGGTGACGATTGGGCGACAAGGGCGCGGGCGGCAGGGGAAAGGGGAGAAGCGATTATTGGCTGGGAAGAGTGGCAGAGAAGAGGCGGGAAGCTAAACTGCTACCAGCTAAGACTATGGACCGTAACACGAATGTAACCTTGGCGGAAAAGCGGTGTAACACGAGGTGCATAGCTTAGTTTCCAGAAAGCGCAGAGATGCGAATCGCCTTTCATCCCTCAACCAAGGAGAGATCATGAGACTCAAGGCGCTAGTGCTGGCCCTGACCTTCACCGGCGGGCTGGCCGCTCAGGCCCACGCAGCCGAAGGTAAAATCAGCGGGTACATGTTCGGGGACTACTACTACAATGTGAGCGGCCCAGCGGAAAAGGAGAACGGTTTCCAATTCCGTCGCATCTACTTCACCTACGATCTCAAGTGGAGCGACAAAGTCTCCGGCCGTTTCCGCCTCGAGGCCAACGACGCCCGCTTTTCCAAAAGCACCGGCAAGATGACCCCCTACGTTAAAGAGTCCTCGATTACCTGGAAACAGGCCCAGGGTTCCCTGAGCGCTGGCCTCGTGCCTACCCTCACCTGGGCGCTTCAGGAAAAGGTGTGGGGGTACCGTTCGATCGAGAAAACGATCATGGATCTGCGCAGCAAGGGCTCTGCGGTTGACCTCGGCCTACAGTGGAACCGCAAGCTGGGCGGCTCATCCAGCGTCGCCCTGATGTTGAGCAACGGGGACGGCACCTCGGCCGAAACCAACAACAATAAGAAGATTGCGCTCCAGTTGCTGACCAAGGTTGCTGGCCTGGATGCCAAGGTTTACGCTGACATGGAGACCCCGGAAAAGGAAAAGGACAAGACCACTTTGGCCGGCTTTATCGGCAAGAGTGGCGACGGTTTCCACGGCGGCATCGAGGGGTTCTACCGCATCGACAAAAAGGCGGCAGCCGGGGAAGACCAGAAAGGCTTCGGCGTGTCGCTCTTTGGCGCCAAGCCCGTGGCCGAAGGCAAGAAGCTGTTTGCCCGGGTAGACCTTTACGACAAAGACGGCGATGCCGAAGACGATCAGGAGACCCTGCTCATCGCCGGCCTGGACTGGGCCTTGGCCAAGGACCTGCATGTGATGCCCAATGTGCTGGTAACCCTGTACCAGGACTCGGCAAAGGACACCCAGCTCGTGCCGCGGATCACGGGCTTTTTCGAATTCTGATATCCGACCGCTACACAGGGTTCACCTGGTTGTCGCCAAACTGCAACACATGTAAGGCAAATTGTTAAGGACGCGTTTTTAGGCGCGTAGACAAACCCATCAAAGGAGTACTGCGATGCGCAAGATCCTTTCCCTCGCGGCTGCCGGCCTCTTGGCGGGAACCTCCCTCCAGGCCCAGACCCCGACCGTGGATACCCGCTACCAGGCCTATACCAAGGTCAGCGGCATCTCGGGCAACGCCAGCAGTATCGGCTCTGACACCATGAACAATCTGATGACCCTGTGGCTCGAGGGTTTCCGGAAGTACTATCCCAACGTGACCATCCAGATCGAAGGCAAGGGGTCCAGCACGGCCCCGCCGGCCCTGATCGAGGGCACCGCCCAGTTCGGACCCATGTCGCGGCCGATGAAATCGACTGAGGTGGACCAGTTCGAGGCCAAATACGGATACAAACCCACGGCTCTGGGCACGGCCCTCGATGCCCTGGCGGTTTTTGTCAATAAAGACAACCCGATCCAGGGGCTGTCCCTGGCCCAGGTGGACGCCATCTTCTCAAAAACCCGCAAGAGCGGCGCCCCCGAGGATATCACCTCTTGGGGCCAGCTCGGCCTGAAGGAGGACTGGGCTGGGGCGCACATCAGCCTGTACGGCCGCAACTCCGCGTCGGGCACCTATGGTTACTTCAAGGATCATGCGCTGGCTAAGGGGGATTACAAGGATGAGGTGAAGGAGCAGCCCGGCTCCTCCTCGGTGGTTCAGGGCATCACCACCGATCGTTTTGGCATCGGTTACAGTGGCCTCGGCTATGTAACCTCCGGGGTGCGGGCGGTGCCGCTGGCTGCCAAGGAAGGGGAGTCCTTCAAGGATGGCACTCTGCAGAATGTCCTCGAAGGCAGCTATCCTCTGGGCCGGTACCTCTTCCTCTATATTAACAAGGCCCCTAACAAGGAACCGGATTCCCTGGTGCGGGAGTTTGCGAAGTTCGTATTTTCCAAGGAGGGGCAGGAGATCGTGATCAAAGACGGTTTCATGCCGGTGCCCTTCGAGGTCGCCACTAAAGAACTCGCCAAACTCAAGACCAAA
>CAMAVQ010000253.1 GCA_945861755.1 Gemmatimonas phototrophica | reverse complement strand
GGTCAGGCGGTGAAATCGCCAAAGACGATGACCTGGGCCAAGAGCTTGCCGGCCTGGTTGTTGCGCTGGGGGTGTTCGTTCATGGCAAAGAAGACAACCCCCTCGCCGTCGGCGCGGAAGTCGCAGCGGCTGCCCACGGCAAAGGCTTGGCCGTCGCCGACGCGGGCGACGAGGGCGCCCACATTGGCCCCTGGCAGCAGGTAGCCCTCGCCGGCCTGGAGATTGTACACCCCGTCGGCGCCGCACCAGACGATCTGGTTCTGCATGTCCGGAGACCAGGTCTCCTCGGTATCAATGACCACCCGTTGTCCTGGCTGCAGGCGGATGAGGGTGTCCTGCCACTGGGAGCTGGGGCGTACGGTGCGCAATATGGTGACGGCCATGGTCTGTGTCCTGGTTTGTGGTCTGGGGAAACTCGATATTAAAGAAGATCATAACTATTCATGGAGCAACCCCATCGGGAGAGAAAGATGCCTGCCGCTGACCGCGATCCCCATCTGCTTTTGCTGGGCGAGTTGTTGCAGATTCCCGCCCCCTCGGGCCGCGAGGAGCGCATGGCCGCCCGGGTCATGCAGCACCTTGAGGCCCTGGGCGGAGCGCCCGGTCTCGACCCCCAGGGAAACGTGTGGGTGGAGGTGGCAGGCCGCCAACCGGAGTTGGGCCGGGTGGCTCTGGCTAGCCATTTGGACGAGATCGCCGCGGTGATCACCGCCATCGAGCCCGATGGGCAACTCAGGGTGCAGCGCAGCGGCGGGCTCTACCCGTGGAAGCTGGGCGAAGGGCCGATGGTGATCGTCGGCGAGGGGGAAGAGTTGGTCGCCGCGCATCTGGGTTTCGGCTCGGGCCATACCAACGACCCGCAGGACCCCATCGCCCAGTTCATGGCCGGCAGCAAGGGGCTGACCTGGGCCGACTGCCGGCTCTACACCGGCCTGAGTCCGGCCGAGCTGAAACAGGCCGGGGTGCGGGTGGGTTCCTGTGCGGTGCCGGCCCTCTCGGTGCGGGGGCCTCATATTTTTGGGCCGGCCAGTGACCCGCTGGTCTCGGCCTGGATTCTGGATAACCGAGGCGGCACGGTGGCTCTGCTGGGGTTGCTGCGGCGGCTGCGGGAGGAAGGGCTGAAGCCGCGCCGCACGCTGAATCTGTGTTTCATGGTGCAGGAGGAGACCGGGACCCTGGGGGCCAGGGGTTGGGCAGCGCGCAATCCGGTGGAGATTTTCATCGCGGTGGATTCCTCGCCGATGCCCACGGGATCGCAGTTGACCCTCGATGGCCGGCCGGCCACCTGGTCCAAGGATGCGGGTGCCCACTTTGACCAGGCCCTGATCGGGGATATGGGGCGGGCAGCAGCGCGGGCGGGCACGGAGTTGCAATATGCGGTGTACGGGGCGGCTTTTTCGGATGCCACCGGGGTGCTGGAGACCGGGTTGGCGCCGAGGGCGGCCACCGTGGGTTACCCGCGCCTTTATTCCCACGGCTATGAGGTGAGCCGGCTGAGTGTGTTCGAGAATCTGGTGGGGATGTTGTTCGAGTATGTGAAGGAAGCGTAGTTGTAGATTGGGGGCAGCGTCGGTGAGCGACCCGTTCCAGCCTTTCCCAAGGCGCGTCCTGCCCCCTCCCTCGCTCTGGCTCCGCTACCCGGCCCCCGACCACGCGGACTTCCCTTCCCGACCACTCCCCGGGAAAGGCTTCCAGGGTCATCTCCCCGCCGCTTTGACCTGTTGACCATCGTATCTGGGGGCTCGCCAGGGCCGTGGGAGTGCCCCGGAGGCGGCTTCTGGGGGAGTGGTCTTTGGGGAGGACCGCAGGGCGGGGCGGAAGGGAAGCGTAGTTTAAGGAGCGAGGGGGAAGGTCCGGGACTGCAGAAACGCCGGAGAGGGCACCCCGCGGTCCTGGCCACTGATAGTTCAGCCTATAGATAATTCGCCATGAACCTGAATGAACTCGGGAACAAACGCATGGCCCTGCTGGGGCTGGGGGTGGAGAATCAGGCCCTGGGGGAGTTTCTGTTGTCCAAAGGTCTGCGCTTCTCGGTGTGTGATCGGCAGGAAGATGTTGCCGTCAGACAAGAGTGGGGCGATCAGGTGGAGAAGTGGCGGCTGGGGGCGGATTATCTGCAAGGCATAGAGGACTTCGAGCTGATCTGGCGCACTCCGGGCATCTCGCCGTTGCGGCCCGAGCTGCAGCAGGCACAAAAAGCCGGGGCCCGGCTGGAGAGCCAGACGCGCCTTTTTTTGGAGCAGTGTCCCTGCCCCATCATTGGCGTGACCGCCACCAAGGGCAAGGGCACCACGTCTTCGATCATCACCCGCATGCTGCGGGAGGGGCGGGGTGATGGTGTATGGCTGGGAGGGAATATCGGTCTGCCGCCGATCTCATTTTTAGAAGACCTGAAGCCGGCGGATCTGGTGGTGCTCGAGCTGTCCAGCTTCCAATTACAAGACCTCGACCGGAGCCCGCACATCGCGGTGGTGGTCAATATCACCCAGGACCATTTGGACTACCACGCCAGCCGCGAGGAATACGTGGAGGCCAAACGCAATATCTGCCGCCACCAGGGGCCGGGGGATGTGTTGGTGGTCAACCAGGATTGCCCACAGGCACGCGGCTTTGCCCAGGGACACCGGGCCGCGGTCTGGACCTTTAGCACTGCCGGCCCGGTGGAGCAGGGCGCCTGGGTGGAGGCGGGGCGCTTGTGGTTGCGCCGGCCCGATGCGGAACGCGAAGAACTCTGCCGGGTGGAGGAGATCCCCCTGCGGGGCCGGCACAATTGGGAGAATGCCGCGGCGGCGGCCACGGCGGCGGCGGTGGCCGGGGCCAGCGCCGCGCAGATCCGCGCCGGCATCCTGGGCTTTGAGGGGTTGGCGCACCGTCTGGAGCGGGTGGGCGAGTATGGAGGGGTGCTCTACTACAACGATTCCCTGGCCACTACGCCGGATGCGGCGGTGGCGGCGCTACAGGCCTTTACCGAGCCGCTGGTGCTCATCGCCGGGGGGTCCTCTAAAGAGGCTGATTTCAGCGCCCTAGGCGCTGCATTGGCCGCCGGCCAGGTGAAGGCGGTGGTGCTGCTGGGTGAGGAGGGTGAACGCATTGCCCAGACGGCTTTGCAGGCGGGTTATACAGGGGAATTGGTGCGCGGCTGCCAGAGCATGGCGGCGGCGGTGGCCCAGGCCCGCCGGCGGGTGCGGCCCGGCGAGGTGGTGCTGCTTTCACCGGCCTGTGCCAGCTTCGGCATGTTTGCCAACTATAAGGA
>CAMAVQ010000252.1 GCA_945861755.1 Gemmatimonas phototrophica | reverse complement strand
AGTTGTTGGACCAGTCGAGACGCACCCCGTTGAAGCGCGGCTTGGAGAAGGTCAGCGGGGTGAAGGTGGTGGCGATGGCGTCGCCCACCATCAAGCGGTACACTCCGCTGCCGCGTTTGTCGGTGGCGATGACCAGGTTGTTGAAAAATCTATTATAGGCGCTTAAATCGGCGGCGGCGTCGCGCACATCGCCCCGGGGGGAGAGGGTCGGGACCTTGATGATTTCGTCGCCCCGGGGGCCTGGCTGCGTCTGGTTCCACGAGTAGACCATCCAGCCCCGGCCAGTGGGGCTGCCCAGCAGGTCGTAGAAGTCGTAGCCTTCGAGCAGGGCATTCACATAGCGGTTGTAGGTGGTGCGGGCATAGCGGGTGTCCACGTCCTGCCAGGGCCGGTCGTAGAGGTCGGCCAACTGGGAGGGGGTGTACCAGCGGTGTACTTCGGGCAGGGCGTACTCCACCTCGTAATGCGAGGCGATCTGGCTGTCGCGGGGCAGGCCCAGGTTGCCCCGCCACAGATCGCGGTTTTGAGCATTGGCCAGGGAGGCACTCAGCAGGAGCAGGAGCAGGGCGGCCCGCATTAGTACGCCACCCCCACCAGACGCAGGGTTTGGGTATGGCTGCGCCCGGCGTCGGTGTCGATTCCGGCGCGGATCAGATAGAGCCCCGGCGGCTGGAGGACGCCCTGTTGGTCGCGGCCGTCCCAGAGCAGGCGGTGCAAGCCACTGGCCTGGGCCGCGTCCACGGACAGGTCGCGCAGCTGCCGGCCCGACAGGTCGTAGATCCGGGCGTCGATGTGTTTGGGGCCTTCGAGCACAAAGACCTCGATGCCGATGGCCACCTGGTCGTTGACCCCATCGCTGTTGGGGGTGAAGACCGGCGGGGTCAGTTCCACCCGGCCCAGGGGGGTGGTCTGCTCTAGATCGGCGCGGGCCACCAGGGTCTGGCTCTCGATCAGGGGGGTGGCTTCGCCGGCGGCGACTTCCTGGATCACCCCGGGCTGGGCGCTGCGGCGCAATTGCACCCGGAAAAGGGTGTTGCTCAGAAAGACCTGGGTGCGGAAGCGGAGGGCATAGAGGGCGTCGCTGCGGCTGGCCGAGGTGGGAAAGAATAGGGAGAGGGTGCCCTCCTGGCCCGATTCCACCTGCAGCGTTCCGGGCCAGAGCTGGCGCGCGCCGCGCAGGCGTTGGTCCTGGCCAGCGAAGACCGAGACCAGCTCGATGGGTGAGGAGGAAGAGGAACGCAGTTCGAGGCGGTCAAAGCCCGGATTGGCGCCGGTGAAGGTGGGCTGGAGATAGAGGACAAATTCCTGCTCCGTGCCGGGTTTCACCCCCTCGCTGGGCCACAGTTCGGCCAGGGCCTGGTCCACCAGGGGCGGGGTGAAGTCGAGCTGAAGTTGGCGCAGGCGGGCGGCCCGCTCTGGGTTGTCGCTGAGCAGGCGCACCTCGGCCATCAGATATTGGCAGGGATTGGGGGACTTGAAGAGTTCCCCCGATTCCACATAGGAGGGCGACCAGTTGCTCCAGTCATTTCCGGGCTGGTCCACAATGACCAGCGGCGGTTGGTCGGCGGTGGGGATTTTGTCCCAGGTGCTCTTGGTCACCTCCACGCCCTGTTGGTTGAAGTAGTGGGGAATGCGGAGCAATTGATCGCCGCTGCGGGTGCGCACCTCGACGCGGGCGTCCGGGGGGAAGTCGCCCTCCCAGGAGACGGTGGACAAGAGCCGGCGTCGGCCCAGGCGGATCTGCGGCGAGGTCATCACCACCTCAGAGGCGTACCCCTCGCCGTAGACCTGGACTTCGCTGAGATTGCCCCCTTCCCGTTTGCCCACCTCCAGCTTCAGGCGGCGCACCTCCACAAAACGCACCTGCTGGAGGGGAAAGGTCTCCTGCATGCGCAGGAGGGCCTCGCGGTTCTGCCGTTCCTCAAAGGCCCGCCAGACCTTCTCGCCGCTGGGGTCCAGGCTGCCGTCGGAGATGCGCACCTGATAGGCGGGGGGGGGCTGGCCCGGGCTTAATAGTAGGACGCGGTCCAGCCAGTAGCGGGTGCCCAGGTCGATTTCTACCTGGTTCTGGTTTTTCAGCGGATCGTATTCGAGCATGCTGCGGAAGGTGGAGAAGATCCCGTCCTCCAGGTCGCGGGTCCGCCTGGCGCCGCTGGGCCGGATCACTCCGGCCTTGGGCAGGCTCCGGGTCAGGCACACCAACTCGTCGCCGGCGGTGTAGACCTCCACCTCGGCCAGGCGGGGGCGTTCGCGGCGGAAATAGCGCACCTGGCCCTGTTCCTGGGCCGGGAGGGCGTCGTAGATCTCCTTTTCCACCTGGATCTGGCGGCCGGCTCCGGTGCGGCGGAAATAGTCGATGGCCCCCTGGTCGATGGAGTCGAGCTGCGCGTATACCCCGGAGTCCACCTCCCGGCCGCGCACCCCGTCGCTGCCCAGGGCTTCGAAGCGCAGAATCTGCGCCACCTCGCCGGTGCTGCCCAGGGGGGCCGGGTGTTGGGGCTGCACCTCGAATTCGAACACCCGCTGGTCCTTGTTGGGCTCGGTGACCAGCCCCACCCGGAAAAACTCCCGGTTGCGGGCCTCGGTCAGGGTGATCTTCCCGTCCGAGATCAGTACCCGGAACTTGAGAAAGGGATCGCCCTGGCCTTCGTCCACAAAGCGCACCCGGATGCGTTCGGCGATCACGGCCCGGCCCAGGTCCAGTTCCAGCCACCAACTCTCCAGCGGGCTGAGCGGATCTGGCTCCCAGTACGTGGTTGGATCGCCGTCCATGGCCTGGGCGCCGGCCTCGACGTTGGAGCCGGCGGCCCGCACTCCGCCGGTCAGGGTATCGCCCTCGCTGATGTAGCGGAACAGGCCCGCGTCGAGGGTGGCATTGAGCTGTCGGCGCACCAGGCGCGGTTCCACCCCGCCCTCGGGCAGGATCACCCGCGACCCCTCGGGGGCGCTCCAGGCCTGCCAGTGGGCCGCGCTGTTGACCACCACCTGGTCGGGAAAGAGCCGGTAGCCCTCCTGGGCAAAGGTGATGCTCGCCCCAAGCTCCAGGAGGAGAAGGATAACGCCACTCAGCATCCGGATCTTAGGCTCCTTCAGTCAGGCTATTTCAGCAGCGTCATGCGTTTGGTGGCCCAGAGACCCTGGCCGACCTTCAACTGGTAAATATAGACCCCGCTGGCCACCGAAGCGCCGCGCTGGTCCCTGCCGTCCCAGTGTACCCGGCAGGCACCCGGGGTCATCCGCTCTTCGGCCAGGGTGGCGACCAGGTGGCCGGCAAGATTGTAAACTCTGAGGGTCACCAGAGAGGTCTCGCCCAGGTCTGGCACCGAGAAGGCAATGCTCGTTTCCGGATTGAAGGGATTGGGGCTGGGGGCAGACAGGCT
>CAMAVQ010000251.1 GCA_945861755.1 Gemmatimonas phototrophica | reverse complement strand
GGTGCCCCGCTGCGTGTTCGGCACCTTTGCCGGGTATAAGCGGGCCCTGGAGATCGCCGACAGCCCCAATATCGGGGTGTGCCTGTGTGTGGGCTGCTGGCTGGAGGGCGGGCCGCAGGGCATGGGCGTGGACGTGATCGAGGCCATCCGCCACTTCGGCCGGCAGGGCAAGCTGCACAAGATCCACTTCCGCAACGTCAGCAATCCCATGCCCGCACCCTGGCAGGAAACCTTCATCGACGACGGGTACCAGGACATGCACCAAGTCATGCGGGCCCTGCGCGAGGTGGAGTACGACGGCTGCATCATCCCCGACCACATCCCCCACATGCACGGGGGGCACCGGCCTGGCCTGGCCTATTCCATCGCCTATATGCGCGCCCTGGTGCAGGCGGTCAACAACGAATACGGGGGCCCCAAATGAAAATCACCCAGATCAAAACCGCCCAGGTGCGGGTCAAGGTCGAAGGCCAGCCTCGGTACCTCTATCGCTACGTGCGCGTCTATACCGACCAGGGGGTGTACGGCACCGGCGAGGCCAGTCACGTGGACGAGGGTTGGCGCGGTTCCACCCAGAGCATGGCCAGCCAGCTCATCGGCATGGACCCGCGGGATGTGGATGTCTGTTTCGAGAAGGTGCGCCGCAACTACATCTTCCGCGGCGGTTTTTCCGGTCTGGGCATCTCGGCGCTGACCGGCATCGAGATCGCCCTGTGGGATCTGGCCGGCAAGGCCCAGGGTGTGCCGGTGTACCGCCTGCTGGGCGGCAAGTTCCGCGACCGGGTGCGGCTCTACGTGGACAGCGCCCAGAACGACTACCGCCGCCGGGTCGAGGAGGTGCGGGCCAAGGGCTTCACCGCCATCAAATTCGACCTCGACGACGCCCACAACCCCCACAAACTCGACCCCTGGAACTGGTCGGTCACCCCCGATGAACTCAAGTCCATGGTCGACCAGGCCTTCGAGATCCGCGAGGCCGTTGGCTCCATGGACCTGGCCATCGATTTACACGGCCGGTACGACGCCACCGCCGGCCTGGCCGTGGCCCATGCCCTGGAGCCGCTCAATCTGATGTGGCTCGAAGAGCCGGTGCCGCCCGAGAACGTCGACGCCCTGGCCAAGATCACCAACGCCACCCGCACCCCCATCTGCGCCGGCGAGAACCTCTACCTGCGCCACGGCTTCCGAGATCTATTGCAGAAACAGGCCGTCGACGTGATCATGCCCGACATCTCCAAGTGCGGCGGCCTCTCCGAATGCCGCAAGATCGCCAACCTCGCCGAACTCTACTACATCCCCTTTGCGCCGCACAACAACTCCAGCGCCCTGAGCACCGTGGCCGATGCCCACGTCTGCGCCAGCGTGCCCAATTTCCTGGCCCTGGAATTCCACCGCTACGGCGACCCGACCTGGGACGAGGTCATCCTCGCTGACCAGCCGGCCATCCAGCAGGGGCATGTGGTATTGGGGGAAAAACCGGGATTGGGCGTGGAACTGAACGAGCCCTTCCTGCAGGCACAGCTGGAAAAAGACGAGCCCCTCTGGCAATAGGACCACCGAGGGGCTCGTTTTCCGCGCCGCAGGCCTATTTCTGCCCCAGGGCCTCCTGGATTTCGGCCAGGAGCAGGGTCAGCCTGAAAGGCTTTCTCAGCACCGCCTGCACACATTCGGGAGGGGTGAAGAGCAGATCGTCCTCCACCGCGGTGGAGACCGCCACCACCGGCGTTTTGATCTGCCGGTTGCGCAACTCGACCAGCAACGCCTCACCGTCGACCAGCCCCGGCAAATGCAGATCCAGCACGATCAGGTCGACGCGGTGTTTCTCTATGAGTTTCAAAGCCCGGGCGCCCGAGTCTGCCGGCACCGCTTTGTACCCCTTCAGACTCAGCGTCCGCACCAGCAGGTTGCGCGTGCCCTCCTCGTCGTCCACCACCAGCACGGTGGGAACAGGCACCGCCTCCGGCCCTTCCAGGGCAGGCGCCGCCTTGCCGCGTTCCACCGCCGGGATCAAGAGGAAAAAGGTCGCCCCCTGCCCCGGCGCGCTCTCACATTCGACCCAACCGCCGTGCGCCTTGGCAATGCCGTGCACCACCGCCAGCCCCAATCCCATACCCCCGCGCCCCGACTTGGTAGTGAAGAGCGGCTCAAACATGCGCTGCTGCGCTTCGGCATCGAGGCCCGGCCCGGTATCGGCGACTTCGATCCGGAGATACGGCCCGGCGCTCGTGTCCGGGGCGACTTTCAGCTGCGGGTCACCGGCAGGAAGGTACTGGACTGCCAGGCGAATGGCCGGAGAAAAGGCCCGGACGGGTTGGTCGACCAGGGCCTCACGGGCGTTGGCCAACAGCTCGATCAGGCACTGCCTCACCAGGATACTACTGCCCAAAAACATCAGATCTGCATCACAGTGGGCGGTGAAAACAACTGCCGAGGGCAGCGACAGGGTACAGATATCAACGGCCTCGCGCACAACCTCCGCCAACCAGACCGGCCGGCGCTCCACCAGCTCCTGCTGATAGAGCAGAGCCAACTGTTCGACGGTGCGCTCCACCTTCTGCGCCGAAGTCCGGGCCTCCTGGACCAGGGGCTGCAACTCGTCGGCCTCGAACATCAGGGTCAGATCCAGATTCCCGATGACATCCTGGAGCTGCTCGTCGAAACTGCGAATGATCGAAACGGTCAGCCGGTTCACTGCATCCAGCTGCTGATCGCGGTTGCTGTGCTCCGCCGCCTGAACTCTCTTGCGATCGGCCCTGGACCGGTTCAGGGCCATCTCCAAGGTGGTGTACAGCTCGCGCGGCTCGAATGGTTTGATCAGGTACCCCAGGGGTTCCGCCGCCTTAGCCCGCTCCAGGGTGGGATCATCGGCATAGGCCGTGAGAAAAACAATGGGGATGTTGAGGTCCTGGTGAATCTGCCGGGCCGCCTCGATCCCGTCCATCTTCCCGGCCAGGTGGATGTCCATCAGCACGATGTCCGGTAGCAGGATCCGGGCCTGCTGCACTGCCTCTTCGCCGCTGAGAGCCTCACCGGGTACTTCGTAGTCCAGCTGGCGCAGCTTGGTGGTCAAATCGAGGGCCACTAAGGCTTCGTCTTCGACAACCATGATCCGGGCTTTGGACATATCCTGAAACCTCGATTCTGGGCAGCATATATGGTTCGGTTAGGTTGGAGTATAATATAGGCCGGCCCCGCCGCGAAGCAATATTTGGAACGCGGCCAGACCGTGTTCCCCCCCCGCCCCTCCTGAAGCCTGCCTGTCCGTTTTGAGAAAGCCGGGAAATAGCATTAAATTATTGGCCGGCTTGTGTTTCTTTTCCGCTCTCGGAGCAAATGCCACTCCCGCGCAAACCATTCCCTCACCTGCTGGCCTGGCTGGGCTGCGGTCTGGTGCTGATCTCCGCCTTGGGCGCCGGCGCCCAGACCGCCGACCTCTTCGCGTTCTTCGCCGAGGAGGCC
>CAMAVQ010000250.1 GCA_945861755.1 Gemmatimonas phototrophica | reverse complement strand
CCCAGGCCGGCGTGCGGGCTGTGTACACTCTTGAGCTGGCTGCGTTTGAGGGTGCGCCGCTGCGCGAACATGCCTGCCAACCCCTCCGGCAGGGGATCGCCCTCTTCGGGCGGGTCCTGGGTGGAAAAGGGGAAAGGCAGGCCCTGGTCGAGGGCGAAACGGGCGGCGGCCTGGCCGGCCATCAGCATGGCTTCAGTGACTAGATCTCGGCTGGGCAGAGAGATTATGGGCTTGATGGTGACCTTTCCCGCCACGACGCGGATCTGGACCTCGGGCAGGTCGATGAAGAGGGCGCCCCGGGCGCGCCGGCGGACTTGGGAGGCCAGGGCCAAGCGGTGCAGGGTCTGAAAGGGCTCCTCGGCGAGGCGTTCTTGCACTTGTCCGTAGGTGAGGCGTTGGACCCGCACCAGGGAGAGACACAACTCCAACCCCACCACCTCACCAGCCGGATTGAGGTCCAGGCCAAAGGAGAGGGCCGGCGAGACCTCGGCTAGGCCCAGGCCCAGTTGCTGGGTGACCTGGGGCGGCAGCATGGGCACGATACCCTCGGGCAGGTACAGGTTGGCGCCCCGGGCGCGGGCTTCCAGGTCGGCGGGGCTGTCGGGTTCGATGAGGGCGGCCACATCGGACACGTGTACCCACAGGCGCTGGCCCTCGACGCTGAGGGCGTCGTCCGGGTCCTGGTTGCCCTCGTCGTCGATGGCATAGGCCGGCAGGTGGGTCAGGTCGCGGCGCGTTTCATCGACCAGCGGTGGCACGGTGAGTTGCGGGGTACTGATGGGCAGATCCAGGCGGCGGGGATGGGGATTGAAGGTCTGGTCCCAGTAGCCCAGGTCCAGGAGCAGGGCATGGGCGTTCTCATCGGTCTCAGAGCTGCCCAGTTCGCGCAGCAGGCGGCTGCCCGGCTGCCGGCCCAGGGCCAGTTGTTCGGTTTCGCCCAGCAGTCGGCGGTCAGCGGGCAGGATCTGGCGCGCCCTGACGCGGGCGACAAAATCCTCCCAAGCCTGTTCCTGCGCCCGCTTGGCCTGCCGGCTGGCGCGTTCGGCCTCCACCTCGGTGGCGCTGCAGGCGCGCACGGCCTCGGGGGTGCCGCGAAAATAGAGACCCTCGGCCACCAGCTGCCAGGTCGCCCAGGCCGTGGCCGGGGTGTAGGCGCCGAAAACCAGCTCGGCTACCTCGGCTAGGGGAGCGGTGCTGCCGGCCAACAATTCCCAGGCCGCTTCCACCTCGCCGGTCTGGGGCCGCAACTCGCCCAGGGCGCGCAGCGGACCGGGGTGGAGGAGGGCGGCGTCCTTGGGGCGCACCTTCTGGGAGCGGCCATCCTCCAGTTCGAGTTCGAGCCTTTCGCCGGCCTCTGCGACCCGGGCCGGGCGGTTTTTGAAGAGCACCAGACTATCGGCGACGATGGTTTGCATGGGGGACAAAATTAGGCGAGGGAGGCGGGGATTACAAGGCGCGACTCGCCCGGCGGGCCGGCGCGCAATATATTAAGGTCCATTTGGAGAAAGGGAGAAGTTTATGCGAGAAGAATCCAGGGCCTTCCTGGAAGCCCTGGTGCGAGCGCCGGGGCCTTCGGGGTACGAGGGACCGGTGCGCCAGGTGTGGACCGATGAACTGCGCTCTTGTGCCGACGAAATACGGGTGGATGTACACGGCAACGCCATTGCCGTCTGCAACCTGGGGGGCAACCCCCGCATCATGCTGGCCGGCCACATGGACGAGCTGGGCTTTCAGGTATTGCACATCGACGATAAGGGTTATATCTACTTCGACACCATCGGCGGCTTCGATATGTCGATTGTGCCCGGTCGCAAGGTGCGTATCCACACCCGCAAGGGCGAGGTGCTGGGCGTGATCGGCAAACGACCCATCCATCTGATGAGCGGCGAGGAGCGCAAGAAGGTGCCTGAGCAGCACGAGCTGTGGATCGACATCGGCGCCCGGGACGCCAAGGAAACGCGCAAACTCGTCGAGGTTGGGGACCCGGTCACCTACGACGCCAGTTTCGAAATGCTCCGCCGCGACCTGGCCATCTCGCGCGGCTTCGACAACAAGATGGGGGCGTACGTGGTGGCGGAGGTGCTGCGCCAGGTAAAACACGGCAAGAAGAAACTCAAGGCGGCTCTCTACGCGGTGGCCACTGCCCAGGAGGAAGTGGGCATGCGCGGGGCCCGGACGAGTACATTCGGTATAGATCCCCTAGTGGGTATCGCCGTGGATGTGACTTTTGCGACTGACCACCCCGGCATGGACAAACGCAAGACGGGCGAGGTGAACATCGGCAAGGGGCCGGTGATCAATCGGGGGGCCAACGTCAATCCGGTGGTCTTTGAGCGCCTGGTCAACGCGGCGCGCAAGGAGAAGATTCCCTACCAGGTCTGCGCCGAGCCGGGGGGCACTGGCACCGACGCCAACGCCATGCAGGTCAGCCGGGCCGGGGTGGCCGCCGGCCTGGTCAGTGTTCCGCTGCGCTACATGCACACCCCGGTGGAATTGCTCTCGTTTGAGGATCTGGACCACACCGTGAGCCTGCTCACAGCATTTGTCCTGGGAATAGACGAAACTACTAGCTTCATCCCCTAGCGGGGACCTTGTCCCCTAACGGGGCAGGAGGCCACCACGAAGATCACTTGGGCTCACGAAATGCGGTACTGAAAAGGGAGCAAAGATGAAGAATCTGGCGACAGCCCTGCTGCTGACCGGGGTCCTGCTGGCCGGCTGTGGCGGCAAGGACGAAAAACCCACTGCCCCGGCCGAAGCGGATATCGCGGCAATCTCCAAGGTGCTGGTGGCGACCATGAAGCAGGCCTTCCTGGCCTCCCTGATCAGCGACACCACCGCAGTGGCCGGGGTCAAGGGTAGCCTGCAGATCGCCGGGGACACCTGGACCTTTGCCGATTACTCGCCCGACGGCAAGCTGACCATCGACGGGGTGTTGGTGGTAGAAAAGGCCAAGTTTCCCGAGATCCCGGTCAAGGGCGCCCTCCAGTTGAGCGGTTCACAGGTGGGGAATCTGGTGGTGGACATGCGGGTGAAGGTCATCGGCCTGGAAATTACCTCCACCGGGACGCTCAATCTAGAGGGCACGGTTTACGACGTCGCCGACCTGATCGCCGCGGGGAGCACGTCGGGGTGAGGCGCTGGTTGCTGGTTGCGGTGCTGGGATGCTGCGCTTGCGACCACGGGCTGGACGCCGGGCCCCCGGGCCAGAGCGGCATCGCCGGCCGGCTGCATTTCAGCGGCCAATGGCCCGCCGAGGCCGAGGAGGTGGCGGTGGCGGTGTACGAAAACACCCCCCGCGAGGTGGCCGAACTCTACCAACTGAGCGGTTGGGATACCGGCGTGGAAGTAGGCGCCCAGACCTACGACTACTTCGTGCCCATCGAGCGAGATGGCACCTACCGCTGGGTGATCGTCGCCTGGCGGTCCAAGGGGAGTTTCTGGGATTTCCGCTCCCTGCTG
>CAMAVQ010000249.1 GCA_945861755.1 Gemmatimonas phototrophica | reverse complement strand
GGACCAGGGTCCGCCCCTACACCAGTCATGCGCCTTGTTCCAGCAATTTCTGATGGGCCTTCTTGAAGGCTGGGCTCTTGTCGTCCTCGATGATTTCTAGGTTCACGCCGGGCTCGAAACCGGGGATACCCCCCCGGTAGAAGGTTTGCTGATAGGCCGGCTCGTTGGTGAATTCCCAGACCCGGCGCTGCTTGGCCGCCACTGGCCAACTGATGCGCAGGATGCGTTTGCGCGCCTTGTAGCGGGTGGTCGGGGTGGGCTCGTTCTCATCGACCCGGTATTTCTCGATGGCCTTCTCGTCCACCTCCACACCCAGACCAGGGGCATCGGGCACCTCGGCGTAGCCGTTTACCACCTGCAGGCGCTGCGCCAGCAGGTCGTGCTGCCACAGTTCATGGCAGGTGATATAGGGCAGTTGGGCGTGGGAGAGGGTGGCACCCAGGTGTACGGCGTAGGCGGCGGTCAGGCCGGCACCCACCAGCTGCAGCCAGAAGACCTTGTTGAAGGCTGCGGCCAGGGTGGCCTGCCTGCGGGTCTCGGTGGCCCCGCCGCCGATAACAAAGCCGTCGCTGGCGTGGGCGTGTAACACCGCCTCGTTGAAGTGCTCGACGATGGGTTTGCGCACCCGCTCGCGCAGGATGCGGGCCCCGGTCACGTCCTGCCCCAAGTAAAAGGGACTCTCGTAGATGCCGACGTTGGGGTGTTCATCCAGTCGGTGCAGGATCAGTTCGGCCTTGGCCTGATTGAGCAGGAAGCCGTTGAAGTCCACGTCGAATTTGTAATCCGGGGTCACCACCTTGCCCACGGTGCTCACCTGGTCGACGATGTCGCGCCAGGGGCGGGCCTTCATCTTGAAGCAGGTGTACCCGCGTTTGATGGACTCTTTGGCTTCAGCGGCCCAGTCGGCGGGAGGCATGTCGATGTCCCACCAGGACATGGGGGAACGCCGGCGCAACTTGGGACCCAGCAGGGCATGCACCGGCACGCCGGCGGTCTTGCCCGCCGCGTCAAAGGCGGCCATCTGCGGGCCAGAGCCGATGCTGTCGTCGTGCATGATCTCGAAGGGGTTCCGGCCCACCAGGTGCCCGACCTCCGAGCGGCCGCCCTGGCAGTCGCCGTAGCCGACCACACCCTTGTCGGTGATCAGGCGGTACAGATACACGCGTTCGTCGTGAGTGGAAGCCCGCTGCATGGCGCGGGTCACCCGGTCGGCGTAGAAAGGGATGTTGAGGGCGATGCGTTCGGCACGGACGATTTTCATCGGGGGCTCCTGCGAAAGGGGGCGGTAGGGGAACATCACTATGCGCCCCTATGGTTGGATGCAAAAATATAACTGCCCGCACCTGCGGGCAACTAGGAGATAGAGAGATGGACCAGCACTACGAAGAATTCATCAGGCGGGTCGTGGAACTGGCCGACCTGGGGCACGCTCAGGGCATGCTCTCGTGGGACCAGGAGACCTATATGCCGCCACGGGGTGCCGGGCCACGGGCCCGCAGCTTGGGTACCCTGGCGGGCATCTACCATGAGCGACTTACCGACCCCGCCCTGGTGGCGCTGGTGGAGAAGTTGCGGGCCGGCGACCTCCAGGGGGATGCGGAGATCAACCTGCGCTACATGGAGCGCGACCAGCGCCGCGCCCTAAAGATACCCCGCGAACTGGTGGTGGAGCTGAGCCAAACCCAATCTCTGGCCCACGAAGCCTGGGTGGAGGCGAGGAGCAAGTCCGATTTCCCCCTCTTCAGGCCCTGGATGGAGAAGATCCTGGGGTTGCAGAAAGAGGTAGCCCACCGGGTGGGATTCGCGGGGAGCATCTACAACGCCTTTCTGGATCAATTCGAACCCTATGCCCGCATCGAAGAGGTGGCCCCGCTGCTGGAGCAGTTGCGGTTGCGGCTGGTGCCTCTGGTCGAGGGCATCGCCGCTGCCGGATTGAGGCCGGGGGCGGGTTTCCTGGACCGGGAATTTTCCGTGGACCGGCAGGAGGCTTTTGGGCGGCGGGTGCTGGCGGACCTGGGCTTCGACCTGGAGCGGGGCCGGCTCGATGTTTCGGTCCACCCCTTCTGTTCGAGCACCTCGCCCGAGGATGTGCGTTTGACGACCCGGTACAGCGCCAGGCAGTTGACCAGCGCCCTCTTTGGGATCATCCACGAGGCGGGTCACGGCCTGTACGAACAGGGATTGCCTGCCGATGTCGAAGGCACTCCGGTGGGGGGCAGTGTCTCCCTGGGCATCCACGAATCCCAGTCCCGCCTGTGGGAGAACATGATCGGCCGCAGCCGGCCCTTCTGGGAACACTACCTGCCGGTGCTCAGGGAATATTTCCCCGATCAGCTCAAAGGAGTGGAAGTCGATGCCTTTTATGCGGCGGTCAACCAGGTGACCCCTTCGCTGATCCGGGTGGAGGCCGACGAGGTGACCTACAACCTCCATATCCTGCTCCGCTTCGAACTGGAGCAAGCGCTGGTCGAGGAACGGGTCAGTGTGGCAGAATTACCCGAGCTGTGGGACGAAAAAATGGTCTCGTATTTGGGCATCCGTCCGCCCGATGCGGCCAAAGGCGTTTTACAAGATACCCATTGGTCCATCGGGTTGATCGGATATTTCCCCACCTACAGTCTAGGCAACCTCTATGCGGCCCAGTTCTTTGCCCAGGCCCAAAAGGAAATGCCCGGACTGATGGCAGGGGTAGCGCAGGGCGACCTACTTTGCCTCAAGGATTGGCTCAACCGCACCATTCACGCCAAGGGCAGACGGCTGAATGCCGGCGAGTTGGTCCAGGCGGTGACAGGCGAGGGTTTGAAGGGGGAGTATTTCGCCGAATATCTGGAGGGAAAATACCGGGCGCTGTATCACCTGGGCTGAACTCAGTCCGTCAGGTCAGCGGCGGACAGCTCCTGGCTAAAGAGGGTGATGCCCGCCAATTTCAGGCCGGTCTTTCCGGGATAGTCAAAGACCAGCCAGATCTCCTGCGCCTGGTTCAGGTGGAACTCCAACTGGTACGCCGACGCTCCCACCAAGGGCACGGCCGTCCACCAGGGGGCCTGCACGCTTTCGACCATGGGCCGGATGAAATCGGGACGTGGGGTTGGGTCCTGAATGGCGTAGTACCCATCGAGCCAGTGACGGGCCTGGGTTTCGAGAGACGGCCCTCCGGTGGGGCTGTTCTCGGCGGTGTACACGGCCAGGTATACCGGGCTGGGCTTGCGTTCGAAGAAGGTGCCTGCGGCAGTACCTTGCAGTTCGAAGCGGGCCAGGTAGTCCCCTTTGTCGAGGTTCTCGCAGCGCACCCCAAAGCGGGGGACGTCCGCTTTGGGGTTTCCGGGGAAGCGGCGCAACTCGGTCCGGCGGGCGCGGAAATGAATGGGGAGGAAACGCGTCTCGGCGTTGGTGAAGGCGAGGGCGCCGGCGCCCGAGAACTCGGCATAGACATAACCCGCGCCGGTGAAGTCGGAATAGAAGGTCGTTTTCACCGTCGACGCGGGTTT
>CAMAVQ010000248.1 GCA_945861755.1 Gemmatimonas phototrophica | reverse complement strand
CTCAGGAGCCCAGAGGTGGGACTGCTCTGGCCCAATCAGGTCCAGGCGTACAACTACGGCGGCACCTATCTGTTTATGTCCTACCTGGCCCAGCGCCAGGGCAAGGACTTCATCCGGCAGTTGGTGGCCCAGTCGCGCAACGGGGCCTTTGGCGTGGACGAGGCCTTCAGGAGCCAGGCAGTGGAGGGTGATTTCCTCAACGCCTGGGGCGGCTGGGTGGCGGGCAATTACGCCGGCACTGATCCCCGCTACGGGTACGAAGCCCTCAAGGGCCGGCGGGTCCGGGTCCAGCCGGTGCGCGACCTGCCCATCGAGGATATCGAGGGCCAGGTGAGCGGGCGGTGGGGCACCCAGTACGTCTCCTTCCCCGAAGCGGGAAATATCGAGATCGATTTCAGCAGCGACAGCCAGTTCCAGGCCTGGGTCTATGCCTGGCAGGGTGGCCAGGGTCAGTTGCAAGAGGTGGGCCTGGATGAGACCGGGCACGGGGTCCTCGCCGCCGAAGGGGTGGACAGCTTGACGGTGATCGTGGGCCGCACCGGAGCCCAGGGCCGTTCCTACCTGCTCTCGGCGAGCTATTTCATCCCCACCCTGGTCGAAGGCCATGAGGCTTTGCCTGGGCAGTTGCAGCTTGGCGCGGGGTATCCCAACCCCTTCAATGGGGCAGCGCAGATCCCCTTCACCCTAGAGACTGAGACCGAAGTGGAGTTGGCGGTGTACAACAGCCTGGGGCAATGCCTGCGCCTGTTGCAGGCGGGACGGGTGCCGTCCGGCGCGCACCAGGTGGCCTGGGACGGGCGGGATGAACGCGGCGCCCCGGCGGGAAGCGGGACCTACACGGTGGTGTTGCAGGCCGGTCAGGTGCGGCTGAGCCGGCGGCTGAGTCTGGTCAAATAGGAGCGAGGGCGATGTACAAGTTAGAGGGCAAGGTGGCGCTGGTCACCGGTGCCGGGGGGGAGCACGGCATCGGGAGGGCCATTGCTGCGCGGCTGGCGGCCGAGGGCGCGGATCTGGTGATCAACGACGTGGTGGAGAATCCCTATGCAGGCAACCCCAGCGGCTGGCAGGGCCTGCCTTCGCTGGTGCGTCAGATCGAGGGGCTGGGACGCCAGGTCTTGAGTGTGGTGGCCGATGTCAGTGTGGCCGCCCAGGTGGAGGTGATGGTGCAACAGGCGGTGGCCCGCTTCGGGCACCTCGATATCCTGGTGGCCAATGCCGGCTCGCGGCCCGGGCGGGATCGGGTGGAAGTGGTGGACCTGGAGGAGGAGGACTGGGATCTGGTGCAGCGGGTGAACGGCAAGGGGGTGTTCCTCAGCTGCCGGGCGGTGGCCCGCCAACTGATCGCGCAGGGGCAGGGGGGCAAGATCATCACCCTCTCGTCGAGCGCCGGCAAAGAGGGCTACGCCCGTTTCGGGGCCTATTGTTTTTCGAAGTTCGGAGTCATCGGCCTGACCCAGTGCCTGGCCCTGGAGCTGGCGCCGCATCACATCAACGTCAACGCCATCTGCCCGGACACCGTGGACACCGAGCGCACCGCGTACATCGCCGCCATGCTGGCCCCCGAGGGCACCAAGGGGGAGGAATACCACCGCGAAATGGTGCGACAGAAGGCAGAGCTGATCCCGCTGGGGCGGGTGGCCACCACCGAGGACATCGCCCGCACTGCGGCCTTCCTGGCTTCAGCGGAATCCGACTTTCTGACGGGGTTGGCGATCAGTGTGTCCGGTGGCTTGGTGATGCACTAAAATGACCATGTGGTTTCTCTGCGCCCTGTTATGGGCCGGCATCGCCCAGGCCAAGAGTCCGCCGGTGGGGTCCAGGGTGATTGCCGACGAGGATCCCCCAGGGTTGGGCGCGACCTTGACGGCAATCCTCCCCAACAAAGCCACCATGGAGTTTGTGGGGATCGCGCCGGGGACTTTTACCATGGGGTCGCCTGCTTCGGAGCCGGGGCGTTATGAGGACGAAGGCCCGCAGCACCAGGTGGTGATCAGCAAGGGGTTTTACCTGGGCAAGTACGACAGCCAGTCCGATCCCACGGGCCCTGCTTCAGGCTCCAGGCGGGTGGTGCGGGGCGGCTACCTCCTCTATGACGACGCCCGGAGCACGCGATCGGCGTACCGCTTCAACACCACGCCGGACTTTCGCTACTACGACCTCGGCGCGCGTCTGCTGAGGATCAAATAACCCTGTGTGCCGCCAAGTGCCGGACTATTGGGGGAGCGTCTTGTGGCTAGCAACCTGATCCTGAGCGGCGGCGTGGCCCACGATTACCGCGCCACCTCACCGATGCTGAGGACCGTCTTGGAGGAGGTGGGGATCCAATCCGAAATTTGCGAGGATTTCAGCGCCCTTGAAAGTGGTGCGCTACAGGAGTTCGATCTCCTGACCCTGAACTGCGTGCGCTGGACCTGCGACCCGACGCCAGGCTGGCGGGAGGAGTGGCATTTTGAGCTGTCTTCCAGGGCGAGGACCGAGTTGCTCAACTTCTTCGCCCAGGGCCGCGGCCTGTTGGCGCTGCATTGCGCGACCATCTGCTTCGACGACTGGCCCGAATTTCGCCGGATTCTCGGGGCCTGGTGGGATTGGGGTCATTCGGGCCATGCGCCGGTGCAGCGACACGCGATGCACATTCGCTCAGCGGATCATCCGATTACCCAGGGACTTGCGGATTTCGAGATCGAGGACGAACTCTACACCAACCCCAGGATCTTCGACACGGTGGACCCACTGATCGAGGCGACTTGGGAAAACCAAAGCCATCCCATCCTGTGGCTGCGGGATTACGGCGGGGCCCGCATCTGCTACAACGCGATGGGACATGGGGTGGAAGCGTTCAATAACCCGACCAACCGCTTGCTGCTGCAGCGGGCAGGCTTGTGGGTGCTCGGCAAACTCGGGTCCCCTGCTTCGCCGCAGTGAACCGGCCCAGGCGGGCAGGTTGTTCACTTCTATCCCCCTCAGTCCAACGCCACTCGATAGCGGTAGTAGTCGGCGATCATCCAGTCTTTGGCGCTGCGCTCGGCGTAGCGGGTGACAAAGACCACCAGGTCGCCGCTCTGGCGATCCACGTAGAAGCGGAAGTTGGACATCTGCACCTGGGCCGGCTCGCCGAACTGGCGCTGGCCTACCACCGTGATCGTATCGCGCTTGAGGGCAAAGGGCTCCTCCTGCACCTGGGCCACCACCAGGGGCACGCGCGGGTAGTTGCCCCGGGGCCGCTCGCCCTGGATACACAGGTTGCCCAGCCAGTAGAGCTTGCCGTTGGCAGGCGAGCGGAAGAGGGCCGAGCCAGTGGCGCTGGATTCGAGGGGATCGCCCTTATCGCAGGGCAGGGGCACTGGCACGGACCAGGTGCGGGCGCCGTCCTCTGAAAAGCTGAGCCATTTGTACCCGGGCCGCTCTGGGTACATGCTGTTGTCCCCCCGGCAGATCATGGCGAGGCGGCCGTCGCCCAGTTCGGCGAGGGTGTTCTCGTTGAGGCCGCGCGAGGTC
>CAMAVQ010000247.1 GCA_945861755.1 Gemmatimonas phototrophica | reverse complement strand
GTTGACCGCTTTGGTATCCCCCCAAGAGCGTCTTAGAAAATAACCGCCTGTCGCCTGCTGTCAAGACTCAGGGGGCGCGGCGGTATTCTCCCGCATCCTGCCAGCAGGGCCGTCCCCGGCCGTTCAGATCCCAGACCACCTCGCCGGCCCGCAGGGTGAGCTGGCACTCCAATTTCTGGGTGCCGTCCTGACGGGCCCCGCCCGAATCGGTGAAGCCGAAACTCCCCTGCTGCAACTCCAGCACTGCCACGTCCGCTTCGGCGCCGACGCTGAGGTGCCCCAATTCGGGCCGGCGGATGACCTCGGCCGGCTTTTGCGTCGACCGGTAGATCACCTCGTGCAGCGGCATGCCCAGGGCCAGGAACTTGGACATGGTGACGGGCATCAGGGCGTTGGCGCTCAGGCGGCTGCTCTTGTGCAGGTCGGTGCTGATGGTATCGGGCTGGAAACCCTGGGCCATGGCGGGCACGGCGATGCGGAACCAGAAGCTGCCGGCCCCGTGCCCGGTGTCGAAAATCACCCCGCGTTTTCGGGCCTCCCAGACGTAGTCGTTGATCTTTTTGTTTTCGTCGAGCAGGGGGATATGGGCGGCGTAGAGATGGGTGTGGATGTCGCCTGGGCTCAGCCGTTCCAGCAACTCCTGGTAGGAGCGGGTGGGCATGGGGGCGAAGTCGATCATGGCAATGGTCCCGCTCAGGCGCGCCGCCTCGATGGCTCCGCCGGAAGCCTCCCAGCCTGGACCGCCGAAGTGGGCGGTCTTCGAGCCCACGATGTGCTGGGGATAGCGCCGGATCATCTCGGCGCAGGGTTCGGGCTGCATCTGGGTGGTGTCCTGCTCGGGGGCGCCGGTCATGCCGTCGCGCACGATATTGAGGAAGGCCAGCACCCGGGTGCGGGAGCGCTCGATGATGGTGGTCTTGAAGTCCTCGAAATCCTTCCAGCCAGCCCCACCGGTGTCCACCACGGTGGTGACCCCATAGGGCAGGTTGTGCTGGTCGGGGAAGAGCCAGCCCTCGTACCCGCCGTAGGCGTGCAAATGGATGTCGATGAGGCCGGGGGTGACATAGAGGCCCTTCACGTCGATGGTCTTGGCGGCCTGGCCGGGCAGGTCTGGCCCGAGGGCGGCGATCTTCCCGCCTTTGATGCCGAGGTCGGCCTGGCTGTTGATGCTGTTTTTCGGGTCGATGACATGGCCGCCTCTGAGGAGGAGGTCGTAGGTTTCGCTCATGTCTTTGCCTTTCTGGTATGGAGTGAATAGCGAGAGAGTACGACCCCATGCCGGTGCCCGCAAGAGCGAGGTTGAACCGAGGGGGGCTTTTGCCGATATTCTTCACCGCCAAAGCAACGGCCATCCGACAAAATCCAAAAGGAGAATTCTATGGCACGCACCGTCAAAGTCGCCGTCACCGGCGCCGCCGGGCAGATCGGCTACGCCCTGCTGCCGCGTCTGGCATCGGGCGAGATCTTCGGCCACGACACCCGGGTCGCCCTGCACCTGCTCGAGATCACCCCGGCTTTGTCGGCCCTCAACGGGGTGGTGATGGAACTACAAGATTGCGCCTTCCCACTGCTGGACAAGGTGGTGGTCACCGACAAGGCCGAGGAGGCCTTTGAGGGCATCAACTGGGCCCTGCTGGTGGGCTCGAAGCCCCGTGGCAAAGGCATGGAACGCAAGGACCTGATCCGCGACAACGGCCCCATCTTCGTCGGTCAGGGCAAGGCCCTGGCCAAGGCGGCCAGCGATTTACAGGTGTTAGTGGTGGGCAACCCGGCCAACACCAACTGCCTGATCGCCATGACCCACGCCCACCGCGCCGGCATCCCCCGCGAGCGCTTCGCCGCCATGACCCGCCTCGACCAGAACCGCGCCGCCTCCCAGCTGGCCGACAAGGCCGGGGTCAGGGTGGGGGCCGTCACCAACATGACCATCTGGGGCAACCACAGCGCCACCCAGTACCCAGACGCCGAGAACGCCCGCATCAACGGCAAACCTGTGCCCGAGGTCATCGGCCACGCCGCCTGGCTGCGGGAGGAGTTTATCCAGACCGTGCAGCAGCGCGGGGCAGCGGTGATCGCGGCGCGCGGTCTTTCTTCGGCGGCTTCGGCGGCCAACGCCGCCCTCGACCACGTGATGAGCATGGAGCGGCCCACCGCCGAGGGCGACTGGTTTTCGGCCGGGGTGTATAGCGAGGGGGCATACGGCATCCAGGCGGGATTGATGTTCTCGGTGCCGGTGCAGAGCCAGGGCAAGGGGAACTGGTCGCGGGTGGAGGGGGTCAAGCTGAGCGATTTTGCCCGCGAAAAGATCAAGGTCACCGAAGACGAATTGAAAGAAGAGAAGGCCGTCATCGAGGATTTGTTAAAGTGAAGGGAGCCTGGCCTAGCCCATGCGTTATGGCCATCTGATCTGGGATTGGAACGGCACCCTCCTGGACGATGCCTGGCTCTCGGTGGAGGTGATGTGTCAGTTGCGGTTGAGCCGTGGTTTGCCCCCCCTCGACGGCCAGCAGTACCAAGAATTTTTCGGTTTCCCGCTACAAGACTACTGCGTTCGGCTGGGTTTTGCGCCTGGGGATTTCGCTGCCCTCAGCGCCGAGTTCAGCCAACTCTATGAGGCGCGGCGCCTGGAATGCCACCTGCAGCCGGGCGCCGCCCAGGTCCTGGAGGCCGTGGCTCGGGCCGGGTTGGCGCAGGCAGTGCTCTCCGCCTATCAACAATCCCTTTTGACCCCCATCGTCGTTCATTACGGGCTGCAGCAACACTTTGGGGCGGTGGCCGGGCTGGAAAATGCCTATGCCGAAGGCAAGGCCGCTCGGGGCCAGCACCTGCTGGAGGAACTGGGCTGGGCCCCGGATCAGGTCTTGCTGGTGGGCGATACCGACCACGATCACGAGGTCGCCCAGGCCTTGGGTGTGGCCTGTGTCCTCCTGACCAGTGGGCACCAGCACCCCCGCCGGTTACAGCAGTGTGGAGTACCCCTGGTGCAGCGTCTAGAGGAAGTGCTGGAACTGCTCGACCTTTAAGGCAAGGAGTCAATGATGGCAGCGGTCAGGTTCTTGATTGTCGGCGCCGGCAGCCGGGGCAGCGGGTATGCCGGGTACGCCAAAGAACATCCCGCCGAGGCGCAGGTGGTGGGGGTGGCCGAGCCGCGGCCCTTCTACCGCCAGCGGCTGGCCGAGGGGCACGGCATCCCCAAAAACCTGATCTTCGCCGACTGGCGCGAGGCCGCGTCGAGGCCGCGTTTCGCCGACGCGGTGATCATCGCCACCCAGGATGCCATGCACACTGAACCCGCCGAGGCTTTCGCGCGGCTGGGGTACCACATGATCCTCGAAAAACCCATGGCCCCCCAGCCCCGCGACTGCTGGCGCATCTTCCGGGCCGTGGATGCGGCCAAGGTGCTCTTTGCCGTTTGCCACGTCATGCGCTACACCGCCTATTCCCGCGCTTTCAAGGCCCTGCTCGACGAAGGGGCCGTGGGGGAGGTGGTCAATATCCAGCACCTAGAGCCGGTGGGGTACTGGCATCAGGCCCATTCCTTTGTGCGGGGCAACTGGCG
>CAMAVQ010000246.1 GCA_945861755.1 Gemmatimonas phototrophica | reverse complement strand
GGGTGGACTCGGCCCAGGTGCGGCCCGGGGTGATGGGGGGTTTTTTCGGCGAGCCGGTGTCCACCGCGGGGGCCGGCACGCTCAGCGATGATTTGACCACCCTGGCCGGCGGGGTGAATGTGGGCCGGCAAGCGACGGGTGCCTGGCCTCAGGTCAATCTGGAGACCCTGATCTCCTGGGCGCCCGAAGTGCTGTTAGCCGGCGAAATGGCCGACACCCAGGCCAGGGAAAAGGAACTGGCAAGACTGCGCAGTACCCCGGGATGGCAACAACTCCCGGCGGTGGCTCAGGGCCGTATCTACCACCTGGACCCCGACTGGCTCACCCGCCCCGGTCCGCGGGCGCTGCTGGCTTTGGAGCAACTGGCTGAGCTGCTGCACCCGGCGGCGGGCCACCCCTGATGACCAAGTTTCGTCTGCAGACCCTCCTGCCCTGCCTGGGCCTGGTGTTGGCGGGGCTGGTGGTGGTCTCGCTGGGGATCGGGCCGGTCTCCATCACCCCGGGCCGGGTGCTGACGGTGCTGATGGGTCAGGACCCGGCCGCCACCCCCGAGGCCACCATCGTGCGCGACATCCGCCTGCCTCGGGTGGTGCTGGCGGTGTTGGTGGGGGGCATGCTCGGGCTGAGCGGGGCGGTGATGCAGGGATTCTTCCAGAACCCGATGGCCGACCCTTATATCATCGGGGTTTCCTCGGGGGCCGCGCTGGGCGCCACGGTGGCCTTGTCGCTGTCCCTCGATTTCTGGGTGTGGGGCATCAGTTCGGTTTCGGTTTTCGCCTTTGCCGGTGCCCTGGGTGCCAGCCTGCTGGTGGCCGGCATTTCTCTGCGCGGCGGGCGGCTGCCGGTGACGGTGGTGCTGCTCAGCGGGGTGGCAGTGGCCTCCCTGGCCTCGGCCCTGACGCCCTTGGTGATGCTGATGGCCCACGCCGATCTGCAGCGGATCTTCTACTGGCTGATGGGCAGCCTGGCGGCCCGGCGCTGGGACCACGTGCAGATGGTCTGGCCCTATGCGCTGGGCGGGGTGATCTTCCTGCAATTCTACGCCCGCGATCTCAACCTGATCTTGCAAGGAGAGGAGCAGGCCCAGTACCTGGGGGTGGAGGTCGAAAAGGTCAAACGCATCCTGCTCTTGGTATCGGCGTTGATGACGGCGGCGGCGGTGGCGGTCAGCGGGGTCATCGGTTTTGTCGGGTTGATCGTGCCCCATGTCATGCGCCTGCTCGTCGGTCCGGACCACCGCCGGCTCTTTCCCGCCTCGGTGTTGGGGGGAGCGATCCTGGTGGTGGGGGCCGACCTGCTGGCCCGCCAGCTGCTGGCACCGGCCGAATTGCCCATTGGGGTGATCACCTCCTTGTTGGGAGGCCCCTTTTTCCTCTATCTCCTGCGCCGGAGCCGGGAGGGTCTGGCGCGCTGAGCACCAACCGTATGGAGTGCACCGATGGCAACAGATGAAATTGTGGTCGTATCGGGTTTGCCCCGCTCGGGCACCTCGATGATGATGAAAATGCTGGAAGCCGGCGGCCTGACCCCGCTCACCGACGGACAGCGCGAGGCGGACGAGGACAACTTGGGGGGGTACTACGAGTTCGAGCAGGTCAAGAAGGTGGCCCAGGATCCGGGCTGGCTGGAAGAGGCCAGGGGCAAGGTGGTCAAAGTGATCTCGCGGCTGCTCTACGACCTGCCCAAGACCTACCACTACCGGGTGATCTTCATGCAGCGCCACCTCGATGAAGTGCTCGCCTCGCAGCAGCAGATGCTCCAGCGCCGCGGCCGGGCCGATGGGGGAGGGGGGGACGCCGAGTTGAAGCGGCTCTTCCAGAAACACCTCGATGAGATCGGCAAGTGGCTCGGGGAACAGGCCAACTTCTCGGTGCTCTACGTGAACTACAACGAGATGTTATCCCAGCCAGATGCCAAGGTCCAGGAACTGGTCCGCTTTTTGGGCGGCACCTTGGATGCTGCCCGGATGAGCGGAGTGGTGGATCAGCGGCTCTATCGGCAGCGGCAGCCGTGATCTAGTAGGATTAGCGCATGCCAGTAGGGGTGCGTATATTGACGAATATTGCTGGTGCAGCCGTCGAGTCAGTGCGCTTGGCGGCTGCTGAAAAGGGAACCCGGTGTGAATCCGGGGCTGCCCCGCAGCGGTGAGCAGGAACGAAAGCCGTCATTGAGCACTGGTCTGGCCACAGACCGGGAAGCGACGGCCGGTAGGAGGCGGCAAAACCGCCAAAGCCTGCAAGCCCGAAGACCTGCCGGCGATTCACGCCTGCCCTATGGGGGCAGGCATTGACCTGGACTCTCGCGGGAGAGCAGGGGTCGAGGGCAGCCGGTGTTTTGTTGCCGGTACAGGTTTTTCTTGTCGCCCCCTGCTCCCAACTCTCCCTTACGCGTTCTCCGGTCAAACGATCTGCCTTCGCGGGTGAGGCAGTGCCGGCGCTATCCGTGTGCCGTGCCCTGTCCTCGCCCCAGACGGATTTCAGACCACCGAGGGGGAATGGACCGGCTAATCGCCATCGCCATCTTGGTTCTGCTGGGAAACCTGGAGGCTTCTGCCTTGCCCGCCAAACGCTGCGGGCGGGTGGTGGATGCGCGGACCATGGAGGGGCTCAGCGGTGTCTGGCTGAAGGTGCGGCCTGACTCCGGGGGGGTGCGCCAGACCTATAGCGATACGGCTGGGGTTTTCTGTTTCGGCGGCCTACCCGCAGGGGCCTGGCCCTTGGAGGCCCAGTGCCTGGGCTACGAGCCCTTCCACGGTGTACTCGGATCGGCTGCCGACCTCGTGCTGCTGCGGCCCCAGCCGCTGCTGGTGGAGGGGCTGGTGGTGCAGGCCTCGCGGCAGCAGGAAGCCCCGACCGCAGCCTTTGTCGAATGGATTCCCCTAGGCGAGCAACGTCCGGCTTCGCTGCCCGAACTGCTGGAGCGGGCAGCCGGTGTCCAGGTTCGCCGGCAGGGCGGCCTGGGCAGTTTCAGCACCGCCTCGATACGCGGCTCGACCGCCGAGCAGGTGCAGGTCTTTGTCGACGGGGTGCCGCTCAACCAGGCCCTCGGCGGCGGGGTGGACCTGGGACGGCTGCTGGTGGGGGGGGTAGAGCGGGTCGAGGTGTACCGGGGGGCGGTGCCGGCCCGCTTCGGCGGCAACAGCCTGGGCGGGGTGGTGAACCTCCAGACCCGCGCGCCCTCGGCCCATCCCCAGTTCAGGCTCCAGGGCATGGGCGGGTCCTTCGGCACCTGGCAGGCCAGCGGCTCAGTGAGCGGTCCCTGGAGAGGGGGAAACTACCTGGGGCTGGTCGAAGGCACCGGCAGCCGCAATGACTTCTCTTTTCACGACGACAACGGCACCCCGTACAATCTCGCCGACGACGAGTGGACTCACCGCCGCAACAGCGATTTCGTCGGGCTGCGCTCCTTGCTCAAGGCCGAGCGACCCTGGGGAAGACGCCGCATTCAGCTGCACCACACCCTCGACCTGCGCCATCAGGGCATCCCCGGTATCGGCAACTACCAGGCCAGGCAGGTGCGCTTCGACTCCTGGCAGGACCTGAGTCAGCTGGAACTGTCTGGTCCGCTTGCGGGCTCCTCCAGGTACGAGGGGTCGGTGTACCACGCCCTCCAGCAAGACAGCTATCAGGACCCCCGTGGCGAGGTGGGCACCGGGGTCCAGCGCCACCGCAACACCACCCGTGGGGCCGGGGTGCAGGGCGCCCT
>CAMAVQ010000245.1 GCA_945861755.1 Gemmatimonas phototrophica | reverse complement strand
CTCACGCCAGCGACCACCCTCAAGCTGGGAGCCCAGGGAACACCGCTGCTGAAGAGTGTACACCGGGACCTGCACAACCACAGCCTGGACTACGATGCCGAAGACTACCTGGCGATGGTCACCACCACTTCCGACTACAACGGCTACCTCATGAGTCTCAACCTGGGCTACCAGGCACGGCGGCAGCGGCTGCAGGACCGCAGCCGGGAAAGCGAAGACCTGGACTATTCGCTGCTCTTTGTGCGGCTCATCGCCGGCCTGCGGCCTTCAGAGGGAAGGGGCGACTGAGATGTTTGGTCCTCGGTGCAGGAGTTTGCTCGGGGTGCTGCTGCTGGCCATAGCCGCGCAGGTGGCGGCCCAGGAAGATCCCTCACCCTGGCAGAAAGGCAAGGTGCGCCTGACCACGGGTTCGACCGCGAGACCGGCTCTGATTCCGCGCCGCCCGTTTATGGGCAAGTTCGGCGAGGGGTACATCTCCTACGCCCATGTAGATTACACGAACTACGAGACGTTTTTGGGCCCACGCCCCTGGCGCTACATCTACGACGCCTTCGGCAACTTCCTCATCGGCGGGGAAGACCTCTACTCGTGGACGCAACAGACCACCACCGACCGCCTGGTCACCTCCACCGGCAGAGGACCCGTCACCTCCTCCAGGTACGCGAATGTTTTCGACCGGGCAGTGGCCATCGGCGGCCAGGACTACCAGGGCCGGGCGGCCAGGATGATCATCGCCGACGGCGGTCCTTTCTACGACGACGGCATCATCACCCGCTATTCACCCCTGGTGCTCAACCAGCTCGGCCTCCAGGGAGTCAGGACCGACCTCAGCGTTCCCCAGGGCCGTCTCTCGCTGATCGCGGCCAGGAGGTACGCCGGGTACCGCGCGACCCGCCCCGAGATCGCCAATGACTCGGGTATCCTGTTGGGCGGACGGCTCGAGCGGGATCTGGGCGTGCTGCGGTTTGGCGCCAACTTCGCCAACCAACACCTCTTCGATTTCCGGAAAAACCTCGGAGGAGTGAAAGGGGATCTTCATTCCAGCCAGGCCATCCCGGCAGTCATCGCCGTCAGGGTCTCGGACGATTCGCCCGAGGATGGCCGCGGTGGGCCGGTGGTGGTCGCCACCAAGGTGTATGTCAACGGCCAGCTGCGGCCCGACATCATCCCTGGGATCGTCAGCCAGAATTTTGGCAATGATTTCACCGCGGTGGGGCGGACCACCACCCAAGGCGAATTCAGGCGGGATCCCTATTACGATGCGGACATCAAGCGGATCTCCGACGAATACCGGGGCATGGAAATTCCTCGTTTTGCGGACTATTTCTATTTCAAGGATTATCTAAAAGACCCTGCCGGCAGTGGCGTGGCGCAGAATGTGAACCTGAATCTCCTGACCCAGTCGCTGCGCCCTGTCTCCCCGAACCAGCCCCAGCGCGCTGACGGGCAGGAGTATCTGATGTACTATGTCGAGCTGGAAGGAGAGCCGTACGTACGCTCGGTCCGGGTCGACTTCCTGATCGGGAACGACTACCGCGTCGACCTGTCCTCAATGGATGTGGTCGCGTCCGAGGAAGCGCGGTACCAGCGCAAGTACAGCGCCCCGTTTTTCGAAACCGTCGCCCGGGCGCCAGGGAATACCCAGGACCTGTCCAACCTCAGGTGGGTGTCGGTGGACGTGGGTGCCGGCACCGGCCAGACCCTCTACAGCGGGGATCTGCACGGCAACCTCGGCGGCCTGGAGTTGCGAGCAGAGTTTGCCCGGAGCAGGACCCACTACCGTTACCCAGATGGCACTCCAGGCTCCCAGGTGCAGAACCGGGGCGGTGGGCCGGTCTTGCAGGACTGGCACGGAACGCGCCACGCTGTCGCGGACCAGGCCTATTACCTGACCCTCCACCGGGAAGGGGACGCCTACGGTTTCGGCGCTGAGCTTTTCTCCACCGGCCCCGCCTACAATACCCAACTGCGCCTCAGGCCCGGCGACATGGACATCAGCTACAATCCCAGGTACCTCTATCAACAGATCAAGAACAGCACGACCTTTCTCGAGCTGATCGAAGACAACGACGACAACGACGCCAGGCTGGAGACGGTGCTGCGCGGCACATCGCGCGAGCCGGACCGCTCGGTGTTTCCGGCCCAGGATGTGAACAACGACGGCGTCCCCGACATCAATCGCAACCTGAATTCGCTGCCCGACTTCGCGGAGCCCTTCCTGATGTACGACGTGGACCCCAACGAGTACGACTGGGGCCTCGATCTGAACAACAACGGGGAAATCGACCTTCGCGAAGACGACCGGGAGCCCGATCTTCCCTATGACAAGGACCTCGGCGGGGGTCACCTTTTTGGCAGACGGCATCTCTCGCCGCATTCTTCGGCCACCCTGGGGATCCTCGACGCCGACCAGTTGGCCGGCGCGGGAGGGTCCGCGGTGCGTTACGCGAGGCTTTCGTACCGGCGGGAACAGCCGCGTTTGGGTTCCGTGCGTATGGAATACGAGTTGAAGCAGGTCGAGGACGATGTCGCCGACGACGTCTTCCGCTGGGCTTCGGTGGTTGGCGTCGGCATCGAGGGGATCAGCCAGGAAGCCTATCGCATCCAGCGCTTTGCTTTCACCCCGGATTTCGTCCAGGACCCCCTTGCCTACCGCAAGAGCCTGGTGAATCGGGCCTACCTCGAAGCGCGGTTCACCCGGGTGCCGGGTTTGCGGGTGGAGAACAAACTCAAGCTGGAAGCCAACCGCCAATCCGCGATCAGCACGCTGGAAGGTGTGCCCCAGCCGGCCGACCGGATGGGTTTTCTGACGCTGGTCAGCCGAGCCGACTACACCTGGAAGCGGGGCCGCTTCACCGTGGTGCCGCAGGCCAAATTCCGCCTGTTGCGGCGGACCCGCGACCGTCTCGATCTGGTGGAGGCGGACGAACGGAGCTTCATCCCCATCCTCAAGGTGACCTGCGCTCTGACCGCTCGCACCGCGCTCAAAGCAGGCGCCCAGGGGCTGCCCTTCCTGCCGTACCGCGTCACCGACCGGGCGGATCGCCGCAACAGCTTTCGCCAGCGGACCTACCTGCTGGTCCTGTCCAATAGCTCCCCCTACGCCGGCTATGACCTGTCCACCAATATCGGCCTCAACATGGAAAAGCGGGATTTCTCCGATCCCTTCCGCTCCCTGGAGAACACCAACTTCACCAGCGTGTTTGTCAGAGTTTTTCTTGGTTTCGGCGGCAGTTCCATCTATTGAACCGAGGCAGCAGAGGTCAGTATGGGCACCTTGTTTATCCTGTTGGGCGTCGCCCTGACGGGGTTGATCTCCTTCTCGACCCAGTCAGTCCCTACCGAAGCTGAACTCCGGGCCGCCTTCCAGGAGGCCCAGAAACTCTATGCCGCCGGCGACTACCTGCAGGCCATTGCCAAGTACCGGACCATTTCCCAGGTCCGCAGCCGGCTGCTCGACGTCTCCGCCATCGAATTGGCGGTGGGCGAACTCGTCGTCCCGGTGAGCGAGGCGGCGCTGTACCAGAGCGGCAACGCCTACCTGAAGATGGCAGAGGAGCAGTTTCGCCAGGCAGACCTGACGGGGGACGAGCAGGCGGCAACGGAGGTGCGCCGCCAAGCAGCAGCCCTGGTGGAGCAGGGAGCAACCGTTTTTTCGGAGTTGGAGACCCGGGCCGGAACCATCCAGATGCGGGTTCTGGCCCAGAATCGCCTGGTGACCAGCTGG
>CAMAVQ010000244.1 GCA_945861755.1 Gemmatimonas phototrophica | reverse complement strand
AGAACTCCCCCAGCCAGGGCGGGGCCTGGTCCTGGAGGCGCAGGTAGGGCAGCACCGAACGGAAGCTCTCGTCCATGGTCTAGCCTCCATAGGTGCTCCGGGAGCGCTGCTTTGCGCTACTCTTCTCGCACCATCTGCGAGGCGTGCAGGCCGTACTTGGCCAGCAGGCGGTGCAGGGAGCGGCGGTCGATGCCGCTGTGTTCGGCGGCCCGCGAGACATTGCCGTGGTACTTCTGCAGCACGTCCTCGATATAGCGCCGCTCGAAGTCCTCGATGAGCTGGTCCTTGGCTTCCTTGAAGGGCAGGTTGAGCAGAAAGGTCTGCGGGGCCTGGAAGTTGTTCTCGGGCGGGTGAATCTGGGGCGGGAGGTCCTCGGGCTGCACCGCTTCCCCCGAGGCCAGGATCACCGCCCGCTCCAGCACGTGCTCCAGTTCGCGGATATTCCCCTTCCACTCCCCCTTGAGCAAGAGTTCCATGGCCTGCGGCGAAAGGGCGTTGACCGGCTTCTGGTGCTGGCGGGCGTAGTGCTGCAAAAAGTGATTGGCCAGCAGCGGGATATCGTCGCGGCGGTCTTTGAGCGGGGGGATCTGGATGGTGAAGGTGTTGATGCGGTAGTAGAGGTCCTCGCGGAACTGGTTGGCCTCCACCTTTTCCTCCAGGGGTTGGTTGGTGGCGCAGATCAGGCGCAGGTCCACCTCGCGCTCCTGGTTGCTGCCCAGCCGGCGGAACTTTCCGTCCTGGAGCACCCGCAGGAACTTTACTTGCAATGGCATGGGCAATTCGCTGATCTCGTCCAAAAAGAAGGTGCCCCCGTCGGCGGTCTCCAGCAGGCCGGGCTTGGTATGGGCCGCCCCGGTGAAGGCCCCCCGCTCGTAGCCAAAGATCTCGCTTTCCATCAGGGGCTCGGGCAGGGCACCGCAGTTGATGGGCACAAAGGCGCGAGTATTGCGGCGGCTGTTGGCGTGGATGCTGCGGGCGATCAGTTCCTTGCCGGTGCCGCTGGCCCCGCAGACCAGCACATTGACGTTGGTGTCGGAAATCTTCTTGATCAGCTCAAAGATCTGGACCATGCCCTGGCTCTTGCCGATGATGTTCTCGAAGCTGTAACGCCGGCTGAGCTGTTCCTTGAGGGTGCGGTTCTCCTCGCGCAGGGTGCGGGCGGCCAGCACCTTTTCCACCACGATGGCCAGGTGGTCGGCGGTGAAGGGTTTGGGCAGGAAGTCGGCCGCGCCCAGACGCATGGCGGCCACCGCATCCTCGATGGTGCTGTAGGCGGTCATGATTACCACCAAGATCTCCGGGTGGTGGGCTTTGATCTGCTGCAAGAGCTCCATGCCGTCCATGCCCGGCATTTTCAGATCGGTGAGCACCAACTGGGGCTCCTCGGCCTGGAGGTAGGCGAGGGCGTCGCGGCCATTGCCGACCACCGCACTCTGGTACCCCTTGCTATTGAAGAGTCGCTGACAGCTGATGGCCAGGTCAGTCTCGTCATCGACGATGAGGATATGGGCGCGTGCCATAGGATATGCTCTTTTCGTTAGATCAGGGAACCGGCAGGGCGGGCAGGCAGAGGGTAAAGCAGCTGCCTTGGTCCGGCTCGCTTTCCACCTCGATGGTGCCCCCGTGCTCCTGGACGATCCCGTAACTGATCGACAGCCCCAGCCCGGTGCCCTGGCCCACCTCCTTGGTGCTGAAGAAGGGGTCAAAGAGCCGGGGCAGGTGCTGGGCGGCAATGCCCTTGCCGGTATCGGCCACGCTCAGGGTCACTCCCTGCGGGCCGCCCCGGGTGGCAAAGGTCAGGGTTCCGCCGGCGGGCATGGCGTCCAGCGCGTTGTTGACCAGGTTGATCAACACCTGCTCCAGTTGGACCCCGTCTGCCGCCGCCCGAGGAAGTTCCTGCAGGTCGAGCACCACCTCAACCCTCCGGTTGCGGGCCAACTCCTCGACGAGGGCCACGGCGCGTTGGACCACGATGTTCAGGTCGGTGGGCCGCAGTTCGGTGGGCATCTGGCGCGAGAACTTGACCAGCGCCGAGACGATGGAGTGGATCTTCTCCACCTGGCGCTGGATCACCTGCACATCCTCCTGGGCTTCTCCGGAAAGGTGATGCTGCCCGATCTCCTGGGCCAGCCGGCTGGCCCGCATGAGGATGATGCCGGCCGGATTGTTGATCTGATGGGCCACCCCGCCGGCCAACTCGCCCACCGAGGCGAGTTTGGTCGCCTGGAGCAACTGCTGCTGAGAGTGCCTCAATTCTCGGGTCCGTTCCTCCACCTTCTGCTCCAAGGTGTCCTGATAGGACTGGAGGGAGGTGGCCATCTGGTTGAAGGTGCCGGCCAATTCGCCGATCTCGTCGCGCGTCTCGAACTGGATGCGTTCCTCCAGCCGGCCTTCCCCCAGCTTATGGGCCATCGCCGTCAGTTCTCCCAGGGGCCGGGTCAACCGGCGCACGGCAAAATACACGGCGTAGGCGGTGCTCAGGATGGTCCAGATCCCCACAGCCAGGAAGGCGGCCGGCAGATTATCCTCCGGAGAGGGGGGGGTACCGATCTTGTCCCACAGCAGCCACAGGTCCAGCAACAGATTCGCCACCAGTAGCAGGACAGTGACCAGGGTTATCTTGGGGCCGAGGCGCACGGCGGTTTTCCTGAGTTTTTCTGGACACAGAAGGAGGACCTGGCAATGGCTAGTCCAATAACTCAGAAAAGCAATCTCTATGCCGGGAGCAGGACGGGCTTAGTGGACCGTCCGGTGCCCCAAAATGTTGACAAACTTGTATAATCAGAGGAGGAGCCAGGCCAGCAATTGGGGTGGAGGTGTCTCAATAGCAAGGTCTTCGTGGGACAATAACGTCTCATCCTGTCGCTGGCAACCGGGCTAAGGTCCTTTGCCCAGCAACTCGCGCACCTGGCTCAATAGGGCTTCCACCGCAAAGGGCTTGTGGAGCACGGAGAAGCCGGCCTGCTGGACCTGCTCCCAGTCGACGCTGTGCCCCAGGAGGCCGGTGATCAGCAGGGCGCGCAATCCCGGCCGCCCTCCCAGCAGGGAAAAGAGCAGTTCGGTGCCTTTGCCGTCTGGCAGGGCCACGTCGCTGATTACCAGGTCAAAATGTTCCTGCTGCCACAGCCGGCGGGCATCGGCGAGGCTGCCGGCCGTCTGCACGGCGTAGTTGTGATCCCCGAGGGCCTGCGCCAGTCTTTTGCGCAATTCTGCTTCGTCCTCCACCAAGAGCACGCGTTCACCCTGGCCCCTTTTTTTGTGCGCGACGATCTGGTCGGGGGAGTGGTTGGGCGCTGCTTGCTGCAGAGCCGGCAAAAAAATATCGAAACGGGTTCCCTGGCCCAGGCTGCTGCCCACGGCGATCCAGCCGCGATGGGACTGGATGATGCCGTAGACCATGGCCAGGCCCAGGCCGGTGCCCTGGTCCTTGGTGGTGAAGAAGGGCTCGAAGATGCGCCGGCGCACCTCTTCGTCCATGCCGGTGCCGGTGTCGCGCAGCGACAGACACGCAAAGGGGCCCGGATGGGAGGAGCGCTCTGTCGCGGCCGGGACATTGCGGGTTTCCAGGTAGAGGGTGCCGCCCTCGGGCATGGCGTCGCGGGCGTTGAGGGCCAGGTTGATGAGCACCTGGTCCAGAGTGCTGGGGTCGGCCTGGACGGTAAACAGATCTTCGGCCAGCTGCATCTGGATCTGGATCTGGGCCCCCAAGAGCCGGGTCAGCATCTTCTCCATCTCTCGCACCTGCTGGTTCAAATTGAGCGGCCGGAATTCCAGTTGCTGCCGGCG
>CAMAVQ010000243.1 GCA_945861755.1 Gemmatimonas phototrophica | reverse complement strand
AGCCTGTGGTTCTTCAACCTGCTGGCCCACCTCTTCCAGGGGGTGATGAACGTCCTGGGCATCAGCAGCACCGAAAAGCTGGCGCCCTTCGGCGCCTGGGAGAAACCCATCCTGGCGCACCAGGCCACCGGCGCGATGGCCGTGCTGGTGCTCCTGGGCCTGTGGGTGGCCCGGCCGCATCTGAAGGCAGTGTGGCGCCAGGCCCTGGCCGGCGGCCCGGCCCAACCCCGCGAAGTCCTTTCCTACCGCACCGCCCTCCTGGGCCTGGTGAGCGGGTTGGGAGTGATGGCCCTGTGGCTGTGGCGGGCTGGTATGCCCCTGTGGGTTGCCTCACTCCTGGTCGTGGTGGCCCTGCTGGTCTTTGTGGGATTGACGCGCGTCGTGGTGGAGGCGGGTATGGCCGAGGCCATGACGCCCTTGATCGCCACTGCCATCCTGACCTCGGGGTTGGGCTCGGCAATGCTGGGGCCGGCGACCATGGTGAACCTGGGCTTCACCTACGTCTGGCAGGGGGATCTGCGCACCTTCCTGATGGCCTCCTGCGCCCATGGACTCAAGCTGGGGGAACATCTGAGCCAGCGGCTGCGGCCGCTGCTGTGGGCCATGGGCCTGGCCTTGCTGATGGGCGTGGTCGCCTCCACCATCACCCTGCTGCACCTGGCCTATCAGTACGGGGGGATCAATCTCAACGCGTGGTTCTTCGGGGCGGGCAGCCAGATGCCCTTCGAGTTCATCGCCGACAAACTGAATACCCCCACCGGGCCAAACTGGGAGGGCTGGGTCCACACCACCACCGGCGCGCTGATCATGGGATTGCTGATGCTGGCCCGCCATCAGCTCCCCTGGTGGCCCCTGCACCCGCTGGGCTATCCCATGGCCGTGACCTTCATCACCGACCAGATCTGGCTGAGCATCTTCATCGCCTGGTTGATCAAGCTGGTGGTGATCAAATACGGAGGGCCCCAGCTCTACCATCACACCCGCCCCTTCTTCCTGGGACTGATCGCCGGGCAGTTCGCCGTCGCCGGACTGTGGTTGATGATCGACTACCTCACCGGCATGACCGACAACGTGGTGTTCTGGATCTGAAGATCACCCCACCGGGGTGACGCCTTGAAAATGGGCGTCGCCCAGCACGATCTCGTCGCCGTGGCCCATGCGGTACAGGGTGGCGAGCAATTCGGGGCTGCACCGGGGGGAGATGCCGATCAACATGGCCGGGTTCCTTTCACCATAATTTTTCCAGATACTGGCGCGCCTGCCGGGCCGTCTCTAAGGGCTTGTCCGCCGGCGCCAGAGCGACCACCAGCACTCCCTGGTACCCTATCTCCCGCAGGTGGTGCAGGAGCGCTTCGCAGGACAACGCCCCCTGGCCAAAGGGCACCTCGTGCAGGTGCACCACCCCCAGGCGCCGGCCAAAAACCTGGGCCACCCGCAGCGGGTCCTCGCCGGAGGCCAGCAGGGCGCCGGTGTCCAGCAATACCTGGGCACGCGGGTCCAGGCAAGGGATCAGGGCCTGGTAGTCAGCCAGGTCCCGCACCGGGGTGCCCGGAGCGCTGCCCAGGTTCAGAGAAATATCCGGGATGCGGCGGAGCAGTTGCTGCACCCCGGCGCGCAGGTCGGCGCGGGCCTCATCCGTGCGCGCCCCCCCGCACAAGTTGGCCGTGCGTAATCCCAGGGCGCGGCCAAGGTGGATATCCCATTCGAGCTGGCGCAGGTTGTAGCCCAGGTTGCGCTCGTCCGAGTCGGCCTTGCGCCCGGTCAGCGGGCGGATGTTCAGGCCGGTGAGTTGCAGACCTGCCGCCTGCAACTGCTCCCGCACCATGCGCACCGAAACTTCGGGGTGTACCGGGCTGCTCTCGCTCTCGCTGCGGTTCAGTTCCACCGCCGAGAAGCCGGCGTCCTTTGCCAGTTGCCGAAATTCCGCCAGCCGGAAAGTGGGGCAGAGCGAGGGGTTCAGGCTCAGTTGCATGTCTTGATCCCCTCCCAGTATTCCCACATGTCGTCGGGGGTCTCGAAGCGCATATCCTCCAGGTCCTGGCGCGCCAGCCGGGCGATGAGGGCCATACGAATCCTGGACGCGCAGTTCTTGCTGCCAGAGTGGACCATCTGCCCGTGCCACAGGCAGACCGTACCGGGCGGCCCGGTGATCTCCAGGCCTGGCCCCAGATCCACGTCCTTGAACACCCCGCCCTCGACACTGAGCAGGGAGTGGGTCTTGAAATATTCGGCGGCATAGCGGTGCGAGCCGGGCCAGAGGGTGAAGCCGGCCCCGCGCGCCACCACCTCCTCCACATAGATGGTGGCCCCCACCTGAAAGATACCCACTGTGCCCTGGGCCACCCCATTGGTGGGGGTATAGTACCCGTCGAGGTGGCCGATGCGCGGCAGGGACCACTCGGTTTCGCCGCTGGGGAAGACCAGGTGCGGCCCGGGGCTGCCGCCGCGCCCCAGCCGATCCCTGCCCACCAACTCCTCGGCCATCTCGAAGACCGGCGCGTCGTACACGGTGGCGCGGATGGCCGGGTGATTGGCCCCCACCGGCGCACGAGGGCCGGCGTTGATCCAGGTCTTGGGGTCGTTGCGGTCGGCCTTGATGCCTTCCCACAGGGCGTCCTGGGCAGCGCGGATCTGTTCGGGGCTCAGGACCTTCACGATCAGGTAGCCCTGCTCTTTGAAGAAGGCTTTGTCTGCGGGCGTAAGGTAGGACATGGGCAATTCCTTTTCGGAACGAATATGGGGATGGAACCAGCAGGGGGCGGCGCGCCTCACCCTTCCAGCGCTTCCACCACCGCGTTGCGCGCCTCCAGGTCCCAGGTCTCGTTGAACACCGTGGGTCGGGGCCGGGCCGGGGGATCACCCGGGGGTCGCTTTTCCGGGTCGGCCAGTTCCAGCCGGTCGCGGCCCCGCGGCTGGTCGAGCCAGGCCCGCTCCTCGGGCGCTGCCTCCACTTCGCGGCGCAGGAGGAACTCCACCCGGTCGAAGCGCGAGAAGGCGGCGTGGGCCACAAAGACGCGGTGTACCTGGCTGCCGTCCCAGGTGGCCAGATCGGGCAAGAGCACCGGCCCGGTGCATACCTGAAACTCCCCGTCGGCTAGATTGAGATTCATGACATTGACCGGGTATTCCAGCTCCACCTCCAGCCCGGTGCCGGCATCGGTGTAGCAGGTGCGGGCGTTGAGCGCAGCGTCGGCGAGGGTCGCCTGGGCGATGGGTGCCACCTGGTCCAGCACCTGCTCGCCGGCAAAGGAGCGCAGGTTCAGGCGCCAGTCTCGAAAACCCCGGCTCAGCGGTGTGGCCCGCACCTCCTCGCGTTCGTCGCTGGGACGGCGGGCGATGGGCAGGCTGTGGGTGCGGCTGAAGGCCAGGCGCCACTCGGCGCTGGGGATCTGGTAGAGGTTGGTGTGGGCGATGGTGTATTCGGTGTGGCAGGGCGCACCCAGGAAGAACTCGGCCATTTCCCGGCCCTGCCCGTCGCGCAGTCGGCAGCAGGAGTCCCGGTCAAAGCGCACGTGGTACACCTGCCCGGGCTTGCCGACAAAACCGCCGGCCCACTTGTAATAGGGGTCGGGGGTCCAGGGGTGGATCTGCCAGGTGAAGGTGGAACGGGGGAAGTTGATCATCGCCGCCTCTCAGCTCTTGGGCAGGTTGGCCATCCAGCGGGCCTGCCACTCTTCCCAGCCGTCCACCTGAGCCGGGTCGGGGCTGGCGGCCACAAAGCTGGGATAGTGGACGTTGAACTCGTCCCCCATCTTGTGCCAGTCAAAGGGCTGACCGGCCGGCGAGTAGCGCAGGTCGATGCTCCAGCGCA
>CAMAVQ010000242.1 GCA_945861755.1 Gemmatimonas phototrophica | reverse complement strand
GGGTTTTTTGAGAGGCTTTGTAATGAGATTACCCGCCCTGGCCCTACTGCCGCTCTTCCTTGCCCTCTCGTTGCTGCATCCTGAGAGTTCCGCTGGCACTACCTGGCAGGACACCACCTGGAGCAGCACCACCTATTATCTCACTCAGTTTTCCGCCGCCGAAGCCGGCCCAGGCACCATCGAGATCACGGCGGTAGACAGCTACGAACTGAGCTTCAATGGCACCGCTCTTGGGTCTGACGATAACTGGACCGACGCCGAGACCTACTCCGTATCGGTCAAGAAAGGCAAGAATGAGATCCTGGTGAAGGTTCAGAACTCCGGGCGCGGGCAGGGCAACGGCCTGGTGGTGGCCCTGGTCCAGGGCGAGGTGCGTTTCGTCAGCGCCCCGGGCAACGGCCCCTTCGCCTGGCGATGGCTTGAGGCCGACCCTCAGAATGCCAACTGGAATGCCGCCCCCTTGGTACAGTTGGGCGATCTCGAGGTGGCAAGAGTCGCGGGCCTGACCAACCCCGATGCCCTTCCCATCGTCGGATTCCCGGGGGATGTGAACGTGGGGGTCCCGGGTGGGATAAACATCAGCCGCGTAGAGGGCAAGAACCTGGTGCTGAATGGCACCGCCAGCCGCATCGAGGTGTCGGACGGTTTGCTCGAAACCTCCTGGCAGCCAGGGGTGAACAGCCTCAACAAGTTCGTGAGTCTGGATCTGGGGCAGGCGCGCCGCATCAATCGGGTGAGGGTGTTGAGCGAGCCCCCCAGGTCCGCCGGTTCCTTTGCCGAAAACAGTTTGAAAGGGTATGCCGTCCAGATCAGCGAAGACCTTTTCCGCTGGTCGGAGGTCGGTGTGCTGCACGGCATCACGCAGTTTGACGCCACTGCCGTCGACTTTTCGCCCATTGCGACCAGGTTCCTGCGCTTGGTGGTTGCCGAAATCGACGGCATCACCTCGCCCAGGGTCGGAGAGATCGAGGTCTATGGGGAAGGATATAACCAGGAGGGCAGCTTCCTCTCCCCCCCGCTGGATCTAGGGTCTGCGGGCCGGCCCAAGAATTTCGGCAGGGCCTCCTGGGAGGCAGAAACGCCCGCCGGGACTCAGGTCCACCTGCAGTTCAGAACCAGCAGCGACGGGCAGCTCTGGAGCCAGTGGAGCGAGGAAACGACGCAAAGCGGGGTGCTGGTCTCCTCTCCTGAGCCGGCAGCGCTGCTGCAGTACCGCATCAAGCTGTCGACGGACGATGAGCGGCAGTCCCCGCAACTCAGGCGCCTGGCCATCGAATATTCGGCCGAGGATCTGCCGGCTTCCGCTGCCAGCGCCAGGGTCTCCCCCCAGCAGGTTCCCATGGGGGTCGACACAGCCTTTGTCTGCGAATTGAATATGACCGCCGCCCCAGGTCGAGGGGCAGAGCGGCTGCTGATCGCCATGCCCGATCTGACTACCCTGGAGAGCGTCGAAGGGTATGCTGGGCAAGTGACCCAGCGTCTGACCCCGGAGGGCCTGGAGCTTTCGTTCGACCCCCTGCTCTCCCAGGACGTGAAGATCCATTTTCGCACGGCTCTTTTCGGTCCGCTCCACACCTTCAGCTGTGCGCTCTTTGGGCCGGGATCGGATAATCCCCTCAATGTGGGGCCGGCGGAGGAAGCAGCCCTCTCTGCCTACGTGACCGAAGTAGTGGACAAGGTCTTGCTGGACACCCAGGCCAATCCGCGGGTTTTCACTCCCAACGGCGACGGCATCAACGACTTTTCGGTGATCGAGTACACCCTGGCCAAGGTCAGCGAGGCCGTGGACGTTTCCCTGGAGATCGTTGCGCTCGATGGCGAGGTGGTCAGGCGGCTCTACCGCGGTTCCCAGCTGCCGCGGCGATACCACCAGGTGCGCGGAGCGGAACATCTGACCAGTGCCCTGCCAGGGTACTGGGATGGGATCGACGATCAAGGCAACCTCGTCCGCCCCGGGGTCTATCTCTATCGCCTTGGGGTGACGGTAGATGAAGGGGAATTGCAGAGGACCGGCGTCGTATCGGTGGTGTACTAGGGACAATCAGGAGCTGTCATGCCTTTCCTCTGCGCGATTTGGTGGCTCAGGCTCTTGCCGCGGAGGGTGTTCTACACCCTGGCCCTGGTCGGATGGCTAGCCTCCTCCTCCACGGCGCAGGCGCAGTTCCTGTCGCGGGCGTATTTCCCGCTGTGGATGGAGGATTACGAGAATTACGCCCTGAGCGGGTACCGGGACGCGCTGCAGCCCATCGTGGTTGGCAAGGGCACTTCCCTGGGGAATTCCTACGGATCCTCCTCGGTGGCCGGTTATTTTGTCGAACAGGAGCGGAGTACCTACGATCCTTTCGGCAACTACCTGGTGGATGGGCTGGACGTCTTCAGGCTCGAAGAATACCGCACCGTGGCCCCTGACAACGGCAGTTTGCTCTTCTAAAGCAACCTCTACAACCGCCTCTTCCAGAATTTGGTCATCGTCCGGGACACGTACAAAGGCTGGTCGAGTCGGTTTATCATCGGCGATGCGGTCCGCACCAAATTCTCCCCCCTGACTCTCGACCTAGCCAGGCTGAACGGCCTTCGCTGGGACGCGGCTTCTCAGAAGAACCGTTTCAGCGTCGTGGCGTCCAGGATATCCGATCCCATCACCGAACTAGGCGGGCTAGCCGAGCCCAGGTCCCAGCCCTTTTCCAGCTATCTGCTGGGCGGCCGCTGGGAGACCACCCTGGGCGGCTTGCTGACCTGGGGTGCCTCCTGGTCGACCTTGTTCCATATGGATACGCTGGTGCGGGACGGCGCCGGGCGGAAAGGCGTGGTGCCCAGTTCGCTGGCCGGACCGCAGGCCCTGTTCGTGGTCATCAGCGACGATTCGCCACAGGACGGCCGCGGCGCCCTGGTCTACGCCTTGGAGATGCTCGTCAATGGCCAGCCCAGCGGGCAACGCCCAGAGGGGAAAAGAATCAGGAACCTCATCGATTCAAAGGTGTTCAAGCGGGAGGAGGACAAGTACCCGCTGCCCCTGGCCTCCGTCTCCTTCCTGCGCCAGGATGGCCCTTGGGCCCTCAACGCGGCGGACCGCAGCACCGAGGGCCAGAACTCCGCGTACTTCAATGTGCTCAACACCGATCCGCGGACCGGCAACGTGGGCCTCTTTGCCGATGGCGAACCAGTGGACCTGGCGGCTGCCCGGCCGGTCGAGGTTGCGGGAACTGATCTGCTGATTTTCCGCTTCGAGCACATTCCCGCCGGCACCAAGGAGGTCAGCTTCAGGGCCCTGGTCGCCAATGATTACAACATCGATGTCGCCACCGGGCTGGGCCGGGTGAAGACCGAAACTCTGGTCTGGGACGATTGGCACAATGTCGAGCGCGCTCCGGGGAATATCCAGGACGGCTCGAATCTCCGTTGGGTGAAATTCAACTACAGTTTTCCCACGGGGATCTCCACCGTTGCCTTTGACCTGAAGGCCAAGATCTTGGGGGCGACCATCAGCGCCGAGGCCGCCAACAATGCCAGCTACTACCGCTTCCCCGCCAGGGAGGGCAGCGCGCAGACGCGGAGCCGGTTTGCCTATTACGCCACTATCAGCCGGCCGGTTGCGCGCGGCGATGTCAGTCTGGAAGTCTTTGCCATTCCATCGGCCTACACCACCTCCCTGGCGCTCTGGTCCAACGCTGCCAATAGGCCGGTGGTCTTCGACCTGGTGGATGACAACGACGACCGCGACGAGTGGGCGGATTCCGGAGATGTCGACGGGGTCTTTCCAGGGCTCGACGCCGATGGCGATGGCGTCATCGATACCAATGTCAACGCCAAC
>CAMAVQ010000241.1 GCA_945861755.1 Gemmatimonas phototrophica | reverse complement strand
AGGTAGCCGTTGTAGTCGGAAGTGGTGGTGACCATCGCCAGGTAGTCTTCGGCATCGTAGTCCAGGCTGTGGTTGTGCAGGTCCCGGTGTACACTCTTCAGCAGCGGTGTTCCCTGGGCTCCCAGCTTGAGGGTGGTCGCTGGCGTGAGTGCGCAGGAGGCCGTGATCATGGGGTAGAAGGAGATCGCGGAGAAGGGCAGCACGGCGCCGCGCTCGTCGGCAACCTTCTCCAATTGCAACTTTGCCTTCGGGCTCAGGGCGAAGCGACCCAGGTGCCAGGTGAAGTCTCCCGCCACCACGCCTGTCCAGGTATCGATCCGGTTGCTCCGCTGCATCGCGGTCCGGCGCTGGAAATTCGCCTCGTGTTTGAGATTGCCCCTGAGATTCACCGGCCGGAGCCTGGTGCATCTCCAGTCGAGAAAGGCGGTGTTGGCAATACTATTCCGGAAGAGCAGGGGGTCCTGGATGAAGGAGGTGGTAACCCCGAGGAGGTCGCGGTCGCCGAAGACCCGTGTCCGCTCCTGGGTGGGGATCAAGGGCAACGCGCCAAAGGTCCGGTCCGCCACGTAGCGGAAGACGTCGTTGGCGATGGTATCTTCGGTCCGTTTTAGCAGATTCGTCAGGCTCACTCTTCCCCAGAAAGGCAGCTCGCGCGCCCAGTTGACCTTGGCGTACTCCACCACATTCACACCACCTTTTGCCGGCTCCTCGGTGTCGTAGCGGCCCAGGGTGAGGCTCAGGCCCTGGGCGGGCCGCACGCTAACAAAGGCGTGGTATCCCCTGAGATCCTGGTCATAGGGAAAATCGGGTTTGTCGTCGTCTTCCCTGACGTCGATCTGTCCATTGTTGTTCAGGTCATCGCCATAGGAGTAGTCATCGGGGTCGACGTAGTAGAGCAGGAAGGGCTCGTTGTAGTCTGGGATGCCGTTATTGTTCCGGTTGGTGTCTGGCCGGCCGTCGAAATCGCTGTCGAGGCCGGGGAAGATGCCGTTTTCGTCGCGGATGAAATCGAGGAAATGGTCGTCGGGGAAGGGATCGCGATCGTCGTTGTCCTCGACGAGATTGAACTCGAGGGTATTGTTGTAGTTGGTCTTGAGGCTGTTGCCGACCTCGGCCAGGAAGGGGCCAGTGTACTCGGAACTGAGCCGCACGTCCTGGGTCGAGAGCGCGGTATTGTAGTCAGGCGGCACGTTGAAAATCTCGCCGCCCAGGGAGAAATGCTCGAAAGCCCGCTGCATGACCAGGTAATAGGCATTGGCCTTCGCCTCATGGCGCTCACCGTTGATATCTGGGTACTGCCGAAAATCGAAATTGCGCCCGAACTCGGCGTCGAAGAGGAAACCCAGGATCTGGGTATCCAGGCGGATTCCCGCAACCGTCACCCCGGTCTGTCTGCCGTAGTCGAAGCGAACCGTCTTGAGGTTGGCGCCGTCGGCCACCCTCCCAGGAGCGGCAGCCGCGGGATAGAAGTAGGTGGCGGCGTTGCGCTGCCTCGGGTCGGTGGCGGTGATATCGGCGATGTAGACCTCTGAAAGGCTGATGGCGTAATCATTGGCCACCAGGGCCTCGAACTGGACGCGGCGAGCGCCTTCGGGCGGCACCTTGAACCAGTAGAGCAGGTATTCGGTCCCTTTCACTTCCAGGGGTTTTCCGGGCTGCGGCGTCTCTGCGGGGATGAACTCGTTCAGGAACTGGACGTAGGGTGGGATGGAGCGGTTCTCGGGAAAGAAACGGTCGCCATTGATGTACTGTTTGATCCGAAGGATCTCCTCTGCCTGCGCATCGTGGCGGGTGATGGTCGGTTCGATGTCCTCCCGCAGTTGCCCATTGATCAGCATCCTCACCTTGAAGACCTGGGCGCCGACCAGTTCGCGCGGCGCCTCGCTGGCCACCTTGACCACCAGGTACTCGATGAAAGAAGGCCTCAGAGGGGGCCCGATGCCTTTGGGCTGGTACACCGGCAACGTTCCCTTCAGGCCATTGCGCGCCAGCCCTATCTGGGTGTCCATCCGGTATTGGTTGGCGTAGGTGAGCCCGATATTGAGGGCCCCGAGCTTCTTTTGGTAATGCCCGCCCAGGAGGTAGGTGGCCAGGATGTTGCTCGCCAGGGCTGGTTGCGACCTGACTGCCCCGAAAAAGGCCTCCTCGTAGCCAAAGATCCCCTCGAAGCGATAGACCGGCCGGTCGATGCGCGAGGTGACGAGGCTGAACTGATGTCCTTTGATGTCGCTGTCGATGCGCATGCCGTTGAGCATCGACAGATCCAGGGTGAGAGGGGAGAACCGCGTGCGAATACGGTCGCCGATGATGATCTTGAAGTGGCTTTCGCCATAGGAGTCGTTGGCGACGAAGAGCCGGTTGAGGTAGTCGTTGTAAAAAAGGCTCTTCCTGAGGCTGCTGCCCGGCTCCCGCCCCGGCGTGGAGACATCGTCGAACATCGGATGGGTCTGCCGCTGGTCGTAAAGCATGATGCCATCCATCAGCAGGGAGCCGAACTCGTCATACTGAAGCGTGGTCAGATGTTCCTCTGCCTGGCGGCTGGTCCGCCGGTAGCCCTGCCGCGAGTAGTCCTCGTGCTCCTCGATGGGCCGAAAGAGCAACTGCGCGGTCTGCTCGTTCTCCAATGGGCCAGTCTGGGCCATGGCCAGGAGCGGGAGCCACAGCAGCAGAGTACAGACGAAGGTGTGTATCGGCCAATAGGCCCTGGGGCTCATCGACACGGCCAGCCTCGGTTGTTCACTCGGTAAAGACCTGAATGAAGTACTCCCCCTCGGACACCGACCGCGCGGTAGCCCGGGTGCTGAAGTCGCGCCGGGTCTGGCGGTAGCCCATATTCAGGAAAAGATCGAAACCCGAGTAGTTTCCCTTGTTTTGCAGCAGGAAAACCTGGCTGGTTGCCGCAAAGGCGGCATAGGGCGCCGAGGTTTCCTTATAGCGCTCTTTCAGCCCGGAAAAACCCTGGAACCCCACCCTGAAGAGGGTGCTGGGAGTGAAGTGGTAATCCAGCTTGAGGATGGGTACCAGGTGCCGGGCAGCGTAAAAGGGGTCCTGCCCTGAAGAGGGTTTCACGCGCCGCTGCCAGAGGACCTTGTACATAGGTGTCAGGGTGAAGTTGCCCGCCTTCATGGGGTAATCGGCTTTGTGGACGAAAGCCCACGAACCTTCGGTTTCACGCCCCTGGGAGGTTCCGTCGGGGAAGACAGCGGCTCTCCTGCCGTTGCGTTCCCACTTCAAGCTGTTGACGACCCCCAAGTTCTTGAGCCTGGTGAAGGCGGTATGCACGAAAGCCGTGTGGACCAAGCTGTTCTTCGTCGACAAACCATCCAGGACCTGCCCCCGCGAGCTGGTGATGTCGGTAACGAACCCCGCCCCCTCCAGACCGCTGAATCTCCCGGAGGCGGCCAGGTCGTCGGCAATGTCGTCCTGGACGCGCTGGCTGCGGAAGGCGGCTTGCACCAGGCCCCAGTGCTCTGCCCGCCGCGTATACTCCAACAGGCCGTACGCAGCCCGGTTGCGCCCGCCGGTCGTGGGCTGGTGGATGTCGTACCCGCCAGCGGTAAAGCGGATGCTCCAGGGCAGGACGAAGCTGGCGAAAGCGTGTTGGCCGCGGCTGTCGCGGTCATAGGGATAATCGGCGGTGTTGTCGTTCTCGCGAACATCGACGACGCCGTTGTGGTTAAAGTCGTCGCCGAACACAAAGTCATCCGGGTCCACGTAGTACATGATGAAAGGTTCCAGGTAGTCCGGGAGATTGTTGGCGTTGACATTGGTATCGATGACGCCATCGCCATCGGCGTCGAGCCCTGGAAAGACCCCGTCGACATCTCCGGAATCCGCCCACTCGTCGCGGTCGTCGTTGTCATCCACCAGGTCGAAGACCACCGGCCTATTGGCAGCGTTGG
>CAMAVQ010000240.1 GCA_945861755.1 Gemmatimonas phototrophica | reverse complement strand
CTGCGCCACACCCATCCTTTCTGGGCCATCTGCGATATCCTGATCGAGGAAGGTGGGGTGGTGAGCTTCTACGGAGAGGACAAGGCCGAGGCGGATATCGACCAACTGGCGCAGAGCCCGCATTGCGGCCTGGGCTCGGACGGCTTTGCCCTGGCCACCGACGGGATCTTGGCCGAGGAGCGCGAGCACCCGCGCTGTTACGGCGGTATGGCCTATCTCTTGCGCACCATCGTGCGCCAGCGCCGGGCCCTGAGCCTGGAACAGGCCGTCGAGAAGATCACCCACTTCCCAGCCAGGCGCATGGGCCTGAGGGATCGAGGGTTGTTGCGCGTGGGGATGCGGGCAGATCTGGTGCTCTTCGATCCAGAAAGATTACAAGATCGCGCCACCATCGACCATCCCTGCGCCTATGCCGAAGGAGTATGGCTCTCCCTGGTGAATGGCGTGGCCGTGGTGGAGGAGGGACGCCTGACTGGAGCGCGGCCAGGGCGGGTGCTGCGGCGCGCTCAGTAGGCCACCGAAACCACGCGGGTGAGGGTAGTACCCGTGCGGCTTTGATCATCCACCTCTAGGCCAAAGCGGCACAGGTAGAGGCCGGGCAGCACCAGGGAACCGCCTTGATCCCTGCCGTCCCATTCCAGGCGCTGCACCCCCTGCGGGTTGGCTGACAACTCTTCGACGCGGCGCAACGGCCTCCCACCCAGGTCGTAGATCTCTAGGAAGAGAGGTTTCTCGCCGTTGACCTTGAACACCGAGAACTCAAAAGCCTGCACTTCGTTCACCCCGTCCTGGTTGGGGGTGAAGGGATTGGGGTATACCCGTGCCTCTCTGACGATGCGTTCGGCAAAGGGCGCCAGCACGTTCAGGGTGCTGCCCTCTCCCAGGGAGGTGACCTCGCCGGCTTCGACCTGCTGCCACACAGCGCCGGTCCCTTCGCCCAGGCCGGCGGTGATGCCGAACACGTTGCTGGCCGAGTAGAGCACTGCCGAAAAACGCAGGGCCAAGAGTTCCTCCTGGGCGATCGCCTCGGGCAGGATGATCCACAGGGAGTCCGGTGAGGTGGGGATCACGGAAAACTGGCCCTCGGCCAGGTGCCTGGCGGTGCCGTCGCGGAGGGTCTGCTCCGAGCCGATTTGCAGCTCTTGCAGCGAGAGCGGGGTACCGGGGGGCGCAGTGACCAAGAGCCGGTCGAATCCTGGATCGCCGCTCTGGAAGGAAGGGCGAACATAAAGGGTGAGGGCTTGCTCTTTGCCGGTGTCCTGGATGCGCCCTGGAGACAACTCTCCGACCAGTTCGCTGGCCAAGGGCGCCTCCAACTGCACCCTGAGACTGCGCAATTGCACCGCCTGTGCCGGCTGCGCGGAGCGCAAGGCCGCCTGGACCATCAGGTAGCGCCGTGGGCTGGGTGAGTTGACCAGGTCGCCCGAATTCTGGTAGAACTGGCTCCATGAACTCCAGTCCGATCCCGGCACTAAGGTGACCAGCGAATCCCCGCGCTGGAAGCTCAGCAGTTTGCGGTACTCCCCTACGGTCACCTCTGCGCCGGCTTTGGTGAAATAGTGGATCTGCTGCTCGAGCTGGTTGCCGGTGCGGGTACGCACCTGCAGTTGGGTGCCCGTGGGGATGTCGGCGTCCCAGTCGATGGCACCCAGGGTGCGGGGCCTGCCGCCCAACTCGATAATCTCCGAGTTCAGGATCACCTCGGGTAGGAAACCCCGGCCGTAAAATTGAACCTCGCGCATGGTGGCACTGCAGCCCAGCCCCGCACAACCGAAGTAAACCTGGATCTGGTAGTCCAGCTGAAAGTAACGGGCCTTGATCAGGGGGAAAGTTACGGCCTGGTACTCGCGGATCTCCTGATCGGCCGCCGCCGCTGCCCCAATGCTGCTAAAGGTGCCGGCCCCCAGGGCTGCCACCGAGGTCCAGGCCAGACTGCCGTCCGGGGCACGGGACCCGTCGGACACTTTCATGACATAATTGGGGAAAGGCCCGGAGGCTGGCGTCACCACGTACATGAACTGTATCCGGTCCAGCGAGAACATGGCGCCCAGGTCGACGAAGAGATGGCGGTCCGGCTCCTGAGTGGCTTCGGCATAGGCGGAGGGGGTGGCAAACGAAGTGGTGTAGTCGCCGTCGGCGATCAGCACCTCGCTGCCCAGGCTGCCAAAGCCCTCCAACTTGCCTCCCCGCTGGAGAATGCTCAGGGCCAGGTTGTCGCCCGCCGTCAGCACCTCGACCCCGGCCAGGCGCGGCGACTCCCGGCGGAAGTGTTTGACGGGGCCTCTGGTTTCCTCGACCAGGGCCTGGTACTGATCCTGGTCCACCAGGCGTTCCTTGCCCGAGGCTTCGCGGCGGTAATAATCGATGGCCCCCTGCGCTTGAGCGGGGAGGGCCTCGTAGTGTTCGGCGGATACTTCCTCAGCCCGGTCACGCCGGCTGTCGGTCATCTGAATCAGCACAAAACGAATAGGATCGCCCACAAATCCACGGTCAGCCGGGCGCAGGGGATTGAGAGGGAAGGAGAAGAGGCGCTGTGTGGTATTGGGCTGCTCGGTTTTGCCGATGCGGGTGAAGGCCATGGCCTTGGAGCCGCTGAAGGCCGCCGAGCCGTTCGAGGTCAGCACGCTAAACTGGTAAAAGGGGTCGCCCTGGCTCTCGTCGGCAAAGTGGAGGACGATGCTGGTGGCGTTTACCGTCCGGCCCAGGTCGATCTGGACAAACCAGTTCTCGGGAGGATCAGAGATATCAGGGGCCCAGGAGGTGGAGGGGTCGCTGTCCAGGATAGCAAGGGCGCCGGCCAGATCGGAGCCGGCAGCCAGGATGGAGGCCTGGGGGATGGCGTCGCCACTGGGTTGGACAAAGGCCGGGCGCACGCCGCCGGCATCCACCATGGCCGTGCCCTGGGGGAACACCCAACTCGCCCAGTGCTGGGGTTCAACCACCAGCTGTCCGGACTCGACGCGGTAGCCCTGGGCAACGAGCAATGCCGGGAAGAAGAGCAGATTGATTGCCAAAAGGCAGATTCTGAACATATCCCGTGTCCATTCCCTGGTAGCGATACGGCGCGGTTCAGTACGAGTAGCCGTACAAGATCATCATCTCGTCCTTGCGGGTGAAACAGGAAATTATATACTACTGAAACTGTCGGTTGTCAACTTTTCGAGAGGAGAAGGTCATGAAGTTGTGGATGGATGTGATGCGCGATCTGGAATCGGTGATGAATAACCACGAGGTCATCTTCGACGCCTGGGCCGAGGGCGGGGTGGTGGGGGTGGTTTTCGGGCCGCCGGTCTTTGGCACCAACAAGCTGTCGCAGGGGGCTCAGACCCTCAAGGTCGCCGAAGCGACTGCGGTCACCTTCGATCCCAACCCGGAGGTGTACCGGCGTCTGAATGTGGAGGCCCCAGCGCCCCCGGACAACCGGATGCCCGACCAGCGGGCCTTGTTCGATAAGACCCTGCAGTCGGCCAAAGACCACGGCTTTGCCGTGTCCATCATGTACGCCGACACCGGCGCCGGCCCGGGCGGACAGGGCCATTATCTCATCGACGAACACAGCCTGCGGGCGCGGGCAGCGCGCATGATCGACACCCTCGAACACTACCCCATGGCCCAGGGCGCGGTGATGGATGGGCCCGAATGGGGCTACGAGATCGCCGCGTACCACATGAACTACCGCTCCTATTTCTTCAACGATCTGCCCGAGGCGGTGGCCCCCGTCTGTGCCGAACTGGGGTACGACTACCAGGCCCTGGTGGCGGCCAAGGACCGGTTCTTCACCCGCCTGCACAACCTCGATGCCCGGCAGGTGCGCCTGCACCGGGGCGGCGGCCTGCTGGGGGCCTTCCACATGCTGGGTGCCGATCCCGACATGTTGGCCTGGATGCGCTTCAGGGCCGAGTCGATGACCACCTATCTGCGCCGGCTGCGGCAGACCATCGACACCCACACCAGCCGCCCCATCAAGCTGAGCATCGGCCCG
>CAMAVQ010000239.1 GCA_945861755.1 Gemmatimonas phototrophica | reverse complement strand
TAGTCTTGGGCAGCATCCCCGACGCAGATATGAACAATCCTTCGATCATCTATAAACCCCCGCGGACAGAATTACAGTTCCTCTGGGAGCAAGCCCCATGCCACCTGTTGCGCGGGGGCCTATCTTCTTTTTAATCAAGCCACTGTGTTTTTCTCTCACCGTCCCAATCCGCCCCGGCAGGAAAGAACTTCCACTCTTCTAGCTCTTTCCTGCCTGCTTGCCCCCAGGAAAGGGCGAGCTTAAATTCTGCCCATCCCCTCCCCTTCTTATAAGGATCGTCCGCCATGAAACCATTCTCTTCCCTGCTGACCCTGGCCCTGCTCTGGGCCACACCGGTCCTCAGCGACCCCGTTTCCCGCTACACCATCCAGCGGGCCACCACCCCCATCCGCGTGGACGGCCACCTGGACGAATTCGCCTGGGAAAAAGCCGAACAGATCAATGGCTTTGAGCGCATTCTCAACAACTACGACCAGATCACCCGCCCCACCCGCGCCAAGATGCTCTGGGATGATCAGCATCTCTATTTCGCCTTTGTCTGCCAAGACCCGGACATGTGGACCCTGTACAATGAGGAGGACCAGGCCCTGTGGGATGAGGAGGTGGTGGAGGTCTTCATCGATCCGGACGGGGACGCCAAAAACTACCTGGAACTGGAGGTCAACCCGCGCAACGTGAAGGTGGATCTGTGTATCCACACCCTGAAACCAGAATGGGATTCCTCCATCCCCTGGGACATCGCCGGTCTGCAGAGCGCGGTGCAGCCCTACGGCACGGTGGACGACTCGCTCAGCGCGGACCAGGGCTGGACCGTGGAGATCGCCATCCCCTACAGCGCCATGGCCAAGGACATCAAGGGGGGCGGCCAACCCAAACTCGGCGACAGCTGGCGGCTCAACCTCTACCGCATCGAGCGCAAGGCGGGAAGGCAGGTCCGTTCGGAGATCGTCCAATCCAAGGGCCAGAAGTCAGCCCGCCTCGACTCCCTCAACAAGATCTACAACGATGAGACCGAGTACACCGCCTGGAGCGAAACCTACAACCGCGGCTTCCACGACCCCGCCCGTTTCGGGATCGTGGAGTTTGGGGAATAACAGGCGCGGCGGGGAGATGGCCCCAGAGGCCTTTACTGGGGGAGCGGTGGTCGGGAAAGGGCCTGGGGGCTGAGCGGGGCGTCGGTGGCAGGCCCGGGACTCGGGAAAGGCCGGAGTGGGTCATCCCCCGACGCACCTAACAGACAGCAGACTAAACAATGACGCGCAAAACACCCATAATTCTCACCCTTCTTCTGTCCCTGCCCTTGATCGCCGGGGCAGGTGGCCCGGACACCACCGACGCCGGCATGGTGCAGTTTTCCACCTTTGCCATCGACGTGTACGAGTACCCCAATCAGGCCGGCGTCCTGCCCGCCACCAACCTCACCCTGGCCGAAGCCCGCGCCCTGTGCCAGGCCCGGGGCAAACGTCTCTGCGCCGAAGGCGAGTGGGAGCAGGCCTGTCGGGGCCAACAGGACCTCACCTTCGGGTACGGTCCCCAATTCGAGCCCGAGCGCTGCAATACCCCCTTTCCCGATGACGAGTTGTGGAAACGCCGGCAGGGCCCCGCAGCCAGCGGCGCCTTTGCCGGCTGCAGCACCCCCGAAGGCGTACACGATTTGGTCGGCAATGTCTGGGAGTGGACCGAAGGCTGGTACAACCCCCAGCGCGGCTGGGCAGTGGTGCGGGGGGGCTCCTGGTTCCACAATGTCAATTACGCCCGTGCCGACGGCCGTTATGGCCCTTTCCTCACCCCCGAGTACCGCCTCGACCTGATCGGCTTCCGCTGCTGCCGCTGAGGGCAGCAGCTTGAACACCCCTTTCCCGAGCATATTGCACTCCCGGAGACGCCCAATGACCGCCCGCATCCCGGCAACCCTCGCCCTCCTGCTCGCCCTGCTTACCGGGGCCTGGCGTCCGGTCCCGGCCCAGGAGTTGACCGGCACCATCAAAGGGGTGGTACTCGACCAGCACACCCTCCAGCCCCTGCCGGGTGCCAATCTGGTCTTGCTGGGCACCCAGCTGGGGGCCATCGCCGGCGCCGAGGGCCAATTCACCATCACCCAGGCCCCGGTGGGGGTGCAGCGGCTCAAGGTCTCGATGATCGGCTATACCGAGCGGGTCCGGCCCGACCTCATCGTCCAGGCCAAGCGCATCACCGCCGTCTCGATCCGCCTGGAGGAAAAACTCCTGCAGGTGGAGGAGACCACGGTCACCGCCGACTATTTCTCCGCCGCTGAGGACGAGGCGGTCAGCGCCGTCAATTTCAACTACGAGGAGATCCGCCGTTCGCCCGGATCGGCCCAGGACATCAGCCGGCTGCTCCAGGCCATGCCCAGCGTCAACCTCAACAACGACCAGCGCAACGACCTGATCGTGCGGGGGGGCAGTCCGGCGGAGAATCTGGTGCTGGTCGACGACATCGAAATCCCCAACATCAACCACTTCCCCACCCAGGGCGCCTCGGGCGGCCCCATCGGCCTGCTCAACGTGGAGATGATCAGCGAGGCCGACTTCTCGGCCGGCGGCTTCTCCGCCGCCTACGGAGACCGCCTCTCTTCGGTGATGTCGATCAAACTGCGCGAGGGCAACCGCGACGAGTTCGATGGCCAACTGGACATGGGCATGGTCGGGGCCGGCTTTGTGCTCGAAGGTCCCCTCCACCAGGGCCGGGGCGCCTGGATGATGGGGGCCCGCCGCAGCTACCTCGACCTCATCGTCGGCGCCATCGGCACCGGGGCGGTACCCAAGTACAGCGACGTGCAGGGCAAACTCAGTTGGAATTTGGGGCCGGGGCACAAACTCTCGGTGCTGGGCCTGGGCGGTTTTGACCACATCGCCATCAAACCGGGGGACGGCGACGAAAACGACGACCAGGTCACCGCCGATTTCGACCAGTACGTGCTGGGGGCCACCTGGCAATGGCTGTGGAGCGACAAGGGGTACTCTACCACTTCCCTGGCGCAAACCTACGGCACCTTTGGGGTGGAGGTGACCGAGGGCCAGACCCCCCTTCCCCTGTACACCAACGATTCCCAGGAGCGCGAGGTGGCATTGCGCCACCAGGGCACCTGGCACTGGCGCCCCGGCCACACCCTGACCTGGGGCCTGGGGCTCAAGGGGTTGTTCTCAGACTTGGGATTCTACGCGGCAGCCGACACCAACCGGCTCAACACCTACACCCCCGAGTACCGCATGTACCAGGAGGTGCGCACCGCCAAGGCCAACGCCTTCTTCAGCTACGAGCGCCTGCTCTTCCAGCGCCTGCGCACCACCCTGGGGCTGCGCTACGACTACTTCGCCTACACCGAGCAAGGCGATCTGGCCCCGCGCTTCAGCGCAAGTTGGGACCTAAACGCCCAGACCAGCATCAACACCTCCTGCGGTCTCTATTATCAGGCCCTGCCCCTCTCGCTCTTGGCCCAGCACCCAGCCAACCGCCGGCGCAAAGATTTGCGCGCCATTCACTATGTGCTGGGCCTGAACCGCCGGCTCACACCCAGCACCCGGCTGACCCTGGAGGCTTATCTCAAAGAGTACGACGAGTTGCCCTACGACCCGGACGATCCCACCGCCTCGCTCATCGACGCCTTTGCCAATGTCGGCTCACCGGTGCCGGGCGAACTGGTGGGCGGGGGCAAGGCCCGCTCGCGAGGGGTGGAACTGCTGATCCAGAAAAAGCTGGCCCAATCTCTGTACGGCACCTTCGGCTATTCCTACTCGGTCAGCCGCTACACAGATCTGTCTGGCGAGGAGCGCAACCGCGACTTCGACAACCAGCACCTGCTTTCAACCATCGTCGGATACCGGCCCTCCCCGACCTGGGAATTCAGCGGGCGCTGGAGTTTTGCCGGCGGCCGCCCCTACACCCCCTACGACGAGGAACTCTCCACCCTGATGGGCAAGGGTATCGTCCAGAAGGAACTGCTCAACAGCCGGCGCTACCCTTCCTA
>CAMAVQ010000238.1 GCA_945861755.1 Gemmatimonas phototrophica | reverse complement strand
CTCGAAGCAGCGCGCGGCCTGGACCCGCGCGAGCGCCACAAGATCGCCAGCAGCCGCACCCGCGCCATCGTCAACACCGCCCGCACCCCCACCATCAACTCCCTGATCGGGGTGGATGAGTTCTCCACCGAGGAGATCTCGGCGCTCATCGCCCGCCACACCGGGGCTGAGTTGTTCTGCGGGGTTGACCTCTTTGGGCTCTGCGAGCAGTACCTGGGCAACAAGCTCTATGCCAACATCATGATGTTGGGTCTGGCCTACCAACTGGGTGCCCTGCCCCTGGAGTTGGAGAACCTGACCGAGGCCATCAAAGTAGCGGTGCGGCGGGACCTGGAAACCAACATGAAGGCCTTTGCCATGGGCCGCAAGCTGGCCCTCGACCCCACCTGCTTCTCCCTGCCGGTGGCGCCTCCCACCTGCGCCAGCCTGGTGGAAACCCAGGCCCTCCTGCTGCGCCAGACCCGTGGCGAGGCCGTGGCCCAGCAGTACCGCCAACAGGTAGCCGGGGCGCTCGAAGCCCTGCAAATAGAGGAAGAGTCGCGCCGACACTTTGCGCTGCGCATCTACGACCTGACCCAGTACGAGGACCGCGTGTACGCCGGCCAGTACATCGCCCTGGTCCGCCAGGTCTACGCGCAGGACCGGGCCCAGTACCAATATGCGGCCACCCGTGCGGCAATTCGCTATGTGGCCAAAGTCATGGCCATCAAGGACGAGGTCTACGTCGCCTACCTGCTCACCTGTCCGGAGAAATATCAACGCGACGCGGCGCGCTACCACCTAGATCTGAAAAGAGGAGATCGCATCGAATACGGTCACCTCACCCGGCCCCACTTCCGCCTCTTTGGCCGCGACTTTCGCCCCGATTTAAAGACCCGCGACTGGCAACTGCGGCTGGTGAGCCGGATGAAATTCCTGCGCCGGCTCTTTTCCTCCTGGTGGCACCGCGGGCAGGTCGAGTTCCGCGACTGGTACTGTGGCCTGGTGAGCCGCTTCGCCTACCAGAACGAAGCCGAGTACCGCACCTGGGTGCAGGTGTTGGAGTTGCCCGAGGAGGTGCGCGGGTACCGCGCCGTGCGCGACCCGAAGATGGCGGCGGCCCGCCGCCGCGCTGCCGAGCTGCTCGAAAAGCGGCCGGCCACCAAGGCCCCGGGCACCCTGGATATAGAACCCGTGGCCCTCTCCTCCTCGGCAGCCTCATGATCCGGCCCTATTGCCCCGCCGATCTGGAAAGTCTCAAAGAGATCACCGCCCTCTGCTTCGCCAAGGTCTCCATCGACGCCAACATCGAAGCCCAGTTCGGCGCCATCGGGGGCCGCGACTGGCGCTGGCGCAAGCTGCGCCACATCGATCAGGATGTAGAGGGTGAGCGGGCACAGGGCGTCTTTGTCTGGGAGGAAACAGGCCAGGTGCTGGGGTACATCACCACCCGCACCGATGCGGAGAGCAGGATAGGCTGGATCCCCAATCTGGCCGTCCTCCCCGAACACCAGAGCCGGGGTTTGGGTCGCAAACTTATGGACCACGCCCTCGACTATCTGCGCCAGCAGGGCATGGAAGCGGCCAAGATCGAGACCCTGGCCCAGAACGCCGTCGGCTCCCAGTTCTACCCCAGCACGGGTTTCCGCGAAGTGGCTCGCCAGATCCATTACCTCATGCGCTTGTAAGAGGTGCCTATGGACCCCAAGGAAGTGGCCGGCAGGAAAGCCGCCGAATACGTCAACAAGGGTATGGTGGTGGGCTTGGGAACGGGCTCCACCGCCGTTCACCTCATCCGCGCCCTGGGCGAGCGGGTGGCCCAGGGCCTGCAGATCCAGGCCATCCCCACCTCCGAGGCTTCGGCCCGTCTGGCCAAAGAGCTGGGCATCGAGCTGATCAGCTTAGAGGAAAATCCGGTGGTGGACCTGACCATAGACGGGGCCGACGAGGTGGACCCCACCCTCCAGCTCATCAAGGGGTTGGGCGGGGCCCTGCTGCGGGAGAAGATCGTGGCGGCGGCCAGCGCCCGCCGCATCATCATCGTCGATCCCTCCAAACTGGTCGCACATCTGGGCGCCCACGCGCCCCTGCCGGTGGAGGTCGTCCCCTTTGGCTGGCCGGTGGTGCAGCGCTTCATGGTCGAGGAGAAGATCATCGCCGACCTGCGCCTGCGCCCCGAGGGGGACGAGCCCTTTGTCACCGACAACGGCAACTACATCCTCGACTGCCGTTTTCCCCAGGGCATCCCCGACCCGGCCTTTACGGAGTCCTGGCTCAACCACCTGCCTGGGGTAGTGGAAAACGGTCTCTTCGTCAACATGGCCGACCTGGTGATCGTCGGCTACGAAGACGGCACCTGCCGGATGATGGAGCGGGGCTAGACTTTTTCGCTGAGGATACTGCCCATGGATCTGCTGCTCTTCCTCGTCCTCTCTGCCCTCGTCCTCTCCATAGCTTACCGCGTGGTGGGCCGCAGGCTGGTGGCGATGTTCAACCTCAGCGCCGCCGAAGACACCCCGGCCCACCAGCTGCGCGACGGCCTCGACTACGAACCGGCCCGCGCCTCGTATCTGCTGCCCCAGCACTTCTCGGCTATCGCCGCCGCCGGCCCCATCGTCGGCCCCATCCTGGCGGGCCTCTATTTCGGCTGGGGGCCGGCCTGGCTGTGGATCATCCTGGGTTCCATCCTCATCGGCGGCATCCACGACTTCACCGCCCTAATCGCCAGTGTGCGCCACCGCGCCCGCTCCATCGCCCAGGTGGTGCGCGAATACATGAACCCCCGCGCCCACCTGCTCTTCCTGGTCTTTATCTGGTTCGCCCTGGTCTACGTGATCATCGCCTTCACCGACGTGACCGCCGGCACCTTCGTGGCCCCAGCCAACAGCACTAGCACCGATGCTCCTGGGCCGGCCGTGGCGGCCTCCTCCGCCCTGTATCTGCTGCTGGCGGTGGCCATGGGCCTGGCCCTGCGTTTCACCTCGCTGGGCCCGCTGCGCGCCAAACTCATCTTTCTGCCCCTGGTTTTCGCCGCCATCGTCGTCGGGCCATACATACCCATTGATCTGGGCGGCCTCTTTCCCGGCGCCAACCCGCAAGTGATCTGGGGCTACATCTTGCTGATCTACTGCTTCGCCGCGGCCCTTTCCCCGGTCTGGGCCCTGCTCCAACCCCGCGGCGAGCTGGGCGGGTATTTCCTCTATATCGTCATGGCCGCCGGGGTGTTGGGCATTGCCTTCGGGGCCTTGAGCGGCGACCTGAGTATTCAACAACCCTTTTTCAAGGGCTGGGAGGCCACCGACTCCTTTGGCAACGCCGCCCCCCTCTTCCCCATCCTCTTCATCACCGTGGCCTGCGGTGCCTGCTCTGGTTTTCACAGCGTGGTGGCCAGCGGCACCACCAGCAAGCAGTTGCGCTGCGAGCTGGACGCCCGTTCGGTGGGCTACGGCTCCATGCTGCTGGAAGCCTTTTTCGCCTGCCTGAGCCTGGCCACCCTGATGATCCTGGTCCAGCCCAGCGGCGGGCCCAGCGCCATCTACGCCAATGGCATCGCCACCTTCGCCGACCACGCCCTCTCGCCTCTGCTGCCAGCCGGCGCCGATCCCCGCGCCCTGCTCTTCCAGTTCGCGCTCTTGTGTTTCGCCACCTTTGTCTTCGACACCCTCGACGCCTGCACCCGCCTGGCCCGGTACGTGTTGATGGAGCTTTTGGGCTGGACCTCGCGGCCCCAGGCCATCCTCGCCACCGCCCTCACCCTGGTGCTGCCGGCCCTGGCCCTGTCCATCCCGCGCATCGAATTTGCCGGCAAACCCCTGCCCCTGTACCAGGTCTTCTGGGGTATCTTCGGCAGCAGCAACCAGCTCCTGGCCGCACTGACCTTGCTGGCGGTGACGGTCTGGCTGGCCCGCAAAGGCCTGCCCTATTGGCTGGCCCTGGGCCCCACCCTTTTCATGATGACCATGACCCTGTGGAGCCTGGTGATTTCCATCGGCCCGTACCTGAGCCTGTGGCAGTCGGGCACTGCCATCGAGCCCTTGCGCCACTTCCAGTTCCTCATCACCCTCTCGCTGGTCGTGCTGACCCTGTGGCTGATCGTCGAGGCCTGCATCACCTGGCGCACCCTCATCCGCCCCGGGCGGGCCGAGCCGGTATTGG
>CAMAVQ010000237.1 GCA_945861755.1 Gemmatimonas phototrophica | reverse complement strand
AGAAACGCGGGCTGGCCGGCGAGGTGTTCTGGGCTATGCCCGGCCTGGTCAGCGACTACCAGCGGCCTTCGCCGCGGCTCAAGCGCCTCAGCCATGGGCTGCGCGCCCTGTACCCGGCCTATTCGCCGGATGGACAATGGATTGCCTTTGTCCACAACCAGGGCACCCACAACAACCTGGGCTTGATGCGCGCCGACGGCACCCAGATTCGCTATCTCACCCGCTTTGAGGATGGCACCCAGCTCTATACCCCCCAGTGGTCGCCCGATGGCCAATACCTAATCTTCTCCATCGCCCGGGAGGGGGCGCGGGACATCGCCCGGCTGCGGGTGGACCAGCCCGAAGCGCCCCTCGAGGTGCTGGTGGCCACGGCGGGCACGGACCGTGATCCGGTCTTCAGTGCCGGCGGTCGGGAGCTGGTTTTCGTTTCAGATTTTACCGGCATCTTCAACCTCTACACCTACGACCTGAAAACCCAGGCCATCCGCCCGCTGACCAATGTGAAAGGCGGGGCTTTCACGCCCACCTGCAGCCCGAGCGGGGAAGTGGTCTTTGCCGCGTACGGGGCGCGGGGCTTCCAGCTTCGCAAGGTGGGGGGTGAAGCGGGTGCCGCGCTGGTTCCCCTCTCTGCCCCTGCACCCGGGACCACCTCCAAGGCAGCCCTGCTTTCTTCTCATGCCTATGGCGTCGACTTTCTCAAGACCTCGCTGATCCCCCGGCTGCTTTTGGATGATGGTCGTTTCAAAGGCGGGCTCTACGTCAGTTCGGGCGACGTGCTCAGCCGGCAGACCCTCTTCGCGGGGGCGGGTTTTGCCCCGGCCAACGGCGACCGCGATCTCTTTGCCCTGTACGAATACCGGGGCTGGCGGCCCACGGTTTTTCTGGAGTTCAACCACCAGCGGCGGCGCTCGCCCCGGGCCGACAGTTCCCAGGCCAGGGATTTGGTCACCACCGGCACCACCTACAACCTCAACCAGTTCAATCTGGGGCTCAAGGGCAATGCGGGCCGGCACGGCGAGTTGGTCTTGTCGCTGACCTACGACCGCTACGACGCCAGCATCGCCAGCCGCTACTTCGACACCCAGACCATCCAATGGGTGAAGCAGAAGCCTTTTGGCTACACCTATCTCCAGGGGTTTGACCTGGGCCTGAGCTATCGCTTCGAGGCCCTGGCCCGCCGGCGCGACCAGGAGATCAGCCCGCGCGGGCGGCAGCTCTATTTCCGCTACGACCGGCAGTACAACTTCTTCATCAAGGGCTTCAACCAAAGCGTGACCTTCATCGACGAGGACTACCTGCACCTCTTCTACAATCAATTCACCCTCGAATGGAAGGAACACCTGCCCCTGCCCCTTGGCAGTGCCTTGGGCCTGCGCTTCTTTGGCGGCTGGATCGCCAGCGACAAGGTGGACGACGAGGAGCGGGTCAACAATTTCTTCGATTACCATCTGGGCGGTATCGAGTACATGAAGGGCTACAGCTTCTACAGCGTGGAGGGCCGCAAGGCAGCGATGGGCAATGCCACCCTGCGTTTCCCCATCCTGCCGGATATACACCGCCGGTTCCTGCACTTGTATTTCGACCAGGTCTACGGCGCGGTGTACGGGGACCTGGGCAAGGCCTGGGATGGCAAACGCGGCGAATTGGATGCCGAATACGGCCGGCGAGGCCCCCTGCGCGATCTGGGGGCCCAGTTGCGTTGCGATCTGTTTTCATATTACAGTATGCCCACCCGGGTGCAGGCCGATCTGGCCTACGGGGTTGACGAAGTCGCGGGCAAGAGCCCGTGGAAGTTCTACCTGACGGTATTATTCGGTTACCTGTGAAGAGGAGAAGAGCGATGCGCAGGACAGGGATGGCGGTGCTGGTCGCCGCAATGCTCTTGAGCAAGGCCTGGGCTGGAGAAGAGCTGTTGGCTCCGGCCAATCCGCTTTTGCAGCGTTGGCCGGCGCTGAGCGCGGCGAAGGATACCCCCAAGCCCAAAGGCATGGCCTCGCCCAGCGCTGCTGCCGAGGGCAAGTCCCCGCGCCGGGCTTTTCTGCTCTCGGCGGTGTTGCCCGGGGCCGGGGAGTTCTATGCCGGGGCCCCCAAGCGGGCCATTGGCTTTTTCAGCGTTGAGGTCTTGGCACTTGGGGCCTATTTCACCTGGAAGGGCAAGGGCGACGATATCGAGAAGGAGTTCCGCAGCGTGGCCAACGCCAGCTGGGATCCGGTGGCCTATCTGGAGTGGCGGACCTCGACCCGGGCCACGCGTTATTCCTCCATCACCCACGCCATGCCCTGCAGCTCTTTGGTGGCCGGCGGCGGCAACATCAGCACCAACCTGAAGGGGTGCAGCGACCGCGAGACCCAGCAGTATTACGAGTTGATCGGCAAGTACAACCAGTACATCGCCGGCTGGGACGACGTGAAGGACCGCGACGGCAATTTCGCCCAGCCCACCGACATCGATTCGGTGGAGAGCTTCTCCTCCCAGAAGCGCCTGACCTACGAGGACCAACGCAACGACAGCAACGTGTACCTCAAGCGGGCCAGCAATGTGCTCGGGCTGATCCTGGTCAACCACGCGCTGAGCGCCATCGACGCGGCCCGCGCCGCCCGCATGCGCAACGGGGAGAAGGCGGCGGCGGTGGAGGAGCGGATGCGCCTGACCCTGGTGCTGCCTCCTGAGCGCCGGCGACCGACGATGCTGATGGCGTACAAACCCTTTTATTGATGACATGTGCCGCGCTCTAATCGTCTTCATGGCTTGCCTGATCCTGCCGGCCGCGCTCCAGGCCCAGTCGCCGCGCCAGGCCTTTTGGCGTTCGCTGCTGGTGCCCGGGTGGGGCCAGCACTACGCTGGTGGCAGCGGCCTGCGTTTTGCCGCAGCGGAGGTCGGGTTGTGGGCCGGGTACCTGGGATTGCGCGGGCTGGAGCAGGTGCGCCAGACCCATTACCAGAGCTACGCAGCCGAACACGCCGGCGCCCAGCCGGCGGGAAAGAACCGCGACTACTTCGACGACCTGGGTTTTTATCAGAGCCAGGTCCAGCATGACCAATACGCTCTGTACAACCAGGGCCCCCGGGCTTCCCTCTATCCCCAGGGCCCCGCGTACTCCTGGGAATGGGACAGCGAGGCGTCCCGGTTGCAGTATCGCAAGTTGCGCAACAACAGTGCCAGTGCCGGCCGCCAGGCCCTCTACACCACCGGTCTGGTGGTGGCCAACCGGGTGATCGCCGCGGTGCATGCCGCGCGCCTGGCCAGGCAGGGCAAGGTGAGCGCGCTGCCGGTGGAACTGCAAGTGGATCTGCTGCGGGGCCGGGTCGCGCTGCAGCGGGTGTTATGGTAGTACTGCTGGTCGGTCTGCTGCTGGCGCTGCCCGCCTGGTCCCAGCCGCCTTCGCACTGCGCCACCCAATATCTGAAAAGCCTGCCCTTGCCCCGCCCTCTTCCCGCTGCCAAAACCTGGACCGTGCAGCAACCGGCCCCGGTTGCGGTGGGCACGCCGCTCACTTTCTACTCGGCCTTCAGCTCCCAACCTTTGGTGCCGGCCACCTGCCGTTTTGTGGGGGAGCACTCCTACATCTTTGTAGAGGACAGCCAGTGGGCCGGGGCGGGCGGGTCGGTGGCCCAGCGGGATGTGGACACGCTGGGGGTGCTCTTTGAGCAGCACACCCCGGCCGATGCGCAGCGAGGCATCTATGCGCTGGACGTGGAAGCCTTCGGCGAACCGCCCGACGTGGACGGGGACCCGCGCATCTTCATCCTCGTCCTCGATATTGAGGACGATCGGTTCATCGGTTTTTTCGATTCAGCGGTTGCCACCTTGCCCTTGCCTGAGTACCGGCGCGACACTATCTACCTGGATGCCCCGGCGCTGCGCCAGCAGCCCTACCTGGCGCGGGGCACCCTGGCCCACGAGTTCCAGCACCTGATCCACTGGGGCCAGGACCAGGACGAAGATGCCTGGGTGGACGAGGGCCTGGCCGGGTACGCAGAGGAGGTGGCCGGTTACCCCGAGGCGGACCCCTCGGCGGTGCCGGCTTTTCTCAGGAGCCCAGAGGTGGGACTGCTCTGGCCCAATCAGGTCCAGGCGTACAACTACGGCGGCACCTATCTGTTTATGTCCTACCTGGCCCAGCGCCAGGGCAAGGACTTCATCCGGCAGTTGGTGGCCCAGTCGCGCAACGGGGCCTT
>CAMAVQ010000236.1 GCA_945861755.1 Gemmatimonas phototrophica | reverse complement strand
TTGCTGGTCGTCTGACCGGGCGTAAAGGTCAGAGTGCCGCTGTTGGCCACATAATCCACCCCGGCCAGCGCCGTCCCGTCCGCGGTAGAGTAGTTCACCGTCACCGTCTGGCTGCTCGGCGCGGACAGGCTGACCGTGAAGGTGGCATTCGTCGACCCGGCAATCCCCTCGCTCACCACCGCATCGCCGATGCTGAGCGCTGGGGGATTGTCGTCGTCGAGGATGGTGCCGATGCCCTGCGCGTCGGCAATGGTCGCGTTGGTGGGGGAGGTCAGGTTCACGGAAAAGGTCTCGTTCACCTCGTCCAGCAGATCCCCGTTCACCGCCGCGCTGAAAGTTTTGGCGGTTTCGCCCGGCGCAAAGCTCAGGGTTCCGCTCACCGGCGCATAGTCTGCCGGCGCCAGCGCGGTCCCGTCGGCCGTCGCATAGTCCACGGTGATGGCCTGGTAGCTGGGCCTGGACAGGGTCACGGTAAAGACCGCATCTGCCGTCCCAGCATTGCCCTCCGTCACCGTCACATTGTTGACCGCGATCCCCGGCATTGAGTCGTCGTTCTTGATGGTCACGGTGGAGGTGGTCCCCAGCGGCACCACGTTGACCGGGTTGCTCAGGGTGACAGTGAAGGTCTCGTCCGGCTCGTAGGTGAGATCCCCTTTCACCACCACAGTGATCCACTGCCGCGAGGTGGCACCTGACAGGACCACCAGGGTCCCGGAGGCCGCCAGGTAGTCCTCGGGGGCCAGCGCGGCCCCGTCCGCGGTGGTGTAGTCCACGGACAAGGTCCTGCCGATGCTTTTTGAGAGCATCACCCCTAGACTCAGGTTCAGGGTGCCGTTGCTGCCCTCCGCCACCGTGACGTTGCCGAAATTGAAGGTGGGCGGGTCGTCGTCGTCGAGGATGGTCCCCAGGGCCTGAGGGTCCAGCAGGGTGGCGTTGATCGGGTTGGCCAGATTTAGGTAGAAGGTTTCGTCCTCCTCGTCCATATCGTCCTGGTAGATGGATACGGAGATCGTCTTGCTGGTCTGCCCGGGGTTAAAAGAAAGGGTGCCGCTCTGGGTGGAGTAGTCCACGCCGCTCACCTCGGTGGTTCCGGCGGCCATGGAAAAGTTCACCTTCACGGTTTTGGTGCTGGCCCCCGACAGGGCGAGGGTAAAGACGAGGGGGCCAACCTCTGAGACGGTCACGTCACCCACGCTGATGGAGGGCACGGGATCATCGGTGATGGTGCCCAGGCCCTGGCCGTCGGCGATGGTCACATGATCCGGATTGGACAAGTCGAGGAAGAAGGTTTCGGCGGGCTCTGCCTCTGCGTCCCGGTTCACCCGCACGGTGACTTCCTGGCTGATGAGGCCGGGCGCAAAGGTCAGGGTCCCGACCGTGGCATCGTAGTCCCCGCCCGCCAGGGCGGTCCCATCCGCAGTGGCAAAATCCGCAGTCACGGCCCAGCCGCTGGGGGCGGACAGGCTCACCGTGAACACCGCCACCGCCTCCCCCTCGCTCCCCTCCGCGACTAGGGCATTGCCGACCGAGATGGAGGGCGGGGTGTCGTCGTCGAGGATGGTGCCCACGCCCGTATCGTTCATGCTCTGGGCCTGCTGGCCCAGAATAAAGCGGTCCAGATGGAATAGAAAGATCTCATCCGGCTCGTCGGTGAGGTCCCCTTTCACTATGATCGAAACGACCTTGGTCGTCTCGCCGGGGCTGAAGACTGCGCTCCCGGAGCGCTGTTCGTAGTCGTTGGAACTCGCGGTGCCGGCCCCAACTGACCAGGACACCTGCGCCGTCAGGGTGCTCGGCTCGGACAGGCTGAGGGTGAAATCGGCGCTGACCGTGCCGGTATTCCCCTCCACCACGGTGACGTCGTTGACCGAGGGGGTCGGCAGGGCGAGGGCGGCGAGCGGAAAAAATAAGGCAGCAGCGAGGCTGCCCAGGGCCATAAGCCCTGGGCGCAGATAGCGATTGGGCACCGGTGTTCTCCTAGATGGAGGGAGAGGATAGACTCGACAAACTTACAGAAATGAGGGCTACTCCACCAGACTCAACTGCTCCAGCCCGGCGCTGATCTCGGCCTCTCCATAGCCGTAGAACTCGGCCAGCTTTTCCACCACCTGGTTCATCAGCACATCCGGGCAGGAAGCGCCGGAAGTCACGGCGATGCGGGCCGGCAGCGCTGTGGGCAACCAACCCTCGCTGGAGATACGCTCCTTGCGGTGGATGTCGAAGTGGGCCAACTCCTGGGGGGAAAGCAACTCGCCGCTGTTCTCAATCAGGTAGCTGGGCATCTGCTGGGAGCAGATCTCCACCAGGTGCAAGGTGTTTGAGCTGTTGTAGCCCCCGACGACCACCGCCAGGTCGGGCCGGGCCGCCAGCAGGGCCTTGGTGGCGTTCTGGTTCCAGTTGGTGGCGTAGCAGAGGGTGTCGTTGGTGTCGGCGAAGTGGTGCTCCAGCCGCTCCGTACCGTAGCGCTGGCGCATGGCCTCGCGCAGGATGTCGGCCACCTCCTGGGTCTCCTCGGCCAGCATGGTGGTCTGGTTGACCACCGCCACCCGCTCCAGGTCCCGGCGCGGGTCGAAGCCGGGCGACCATTTCTCCGCAAAACAGACCGAAAACTCCTCCTCCCCCATCTGGCCCAGGATGAAGGCCGCCAGGGCCAGCGCCTCTTCTCGGTCGCGCACCACCAAGGTGCGGGTGTGCTGCATGGTATGGGAATGGGTGGCCTGGGTTTCCTCGTGGCCGAACTTGCCGTGGATGATGATGGTGTAGCCCTCCCGCCCCAACTGCTCGCCCCGGTCCCAGACCTTGGAGACAAAGGGGCAGGTGGTGTCGTAATGTTCGCGGAAATGGGCGGCCCCCGTGTCGATGCCGCTGCGCTGCAGGGAGGATTCGATTTCTAGGGTGGTGCCAAAAGCCGGGATGAGCACCACATCCTCCCGGCCCAGTTGGGCTTCGCTCACCTGGCGTTCCCCGTGTTCGTCGAAGAGAAAATGGACCCCTCTTTCTTGTAGGTCGCGGTTGACCAGGGGGTTGTGGATAATCTCGCTGACCAGGTGGATGCGGCGGTCCGGGTGCTCTTCGAGGGCCGAGAAGGCCATGTGGATGGCCCGCTCCACCCCGAAGCAGAAGCCAAAATGGCGGGGGATGAGGATCTCTAGTTGGCCGATGGGCAGACGGGTGGGGGCCAGCGAGCGTTTGCCCTCTTCCAGGCGGAAGTCCTTGATGCGCTGGATGAGGTTGCCGGCGTAGTGGTTGGGGACGCGGTCGAACTGCGAAAAGGCCATGCCACCTCCTGGGCTGGACGGGTGAGCACCCGTGAATCTAAGACCACCAGTGCCCCTGTCAATGTCCTTGGTTGACAGCGATTGGGGGGATGCCCATCTTCTCCGCGACACCCATGTCACACTACTTTATGAGAGACCAGGACAAAACCAAGGCCCAACTGATCGCTGAACTGAGCGCCCTCAGGCAGGAATTAAAGACACCCCACTTGGAGGTCGCCAGGACTCCCGCCCCTAACAACGAAGATCGCTATCGCTCGGTGGTGGACAACGTCGTCGACGGCATCATCGCCATCGACGCCAAAGGCAGCATCAGCTCCTTTAACCCGGCGGCGGAACGGATCTTCGGTTATGAGGCGGCCCAGGTGGTGGGCCAGAATGTCTCCATGCTGATGCCCGAACCGTACCATCAGCAGCACGACGGGTACCTGGACAGTTACCTGACCACGGGTGTCCGCAAGATCATCGGCATTGGCCGCGAGGTGGTGGGCCGGCGAAGGGACGGCAGCGTCTTTCCCATGGACCTGGCCGTCAGCGAGTTCAGCCTGAACGGTGAGCGAATGTTCACCGGCATTATCCGCGACATCTCCCAGCGCAAGGAACTCGAAGCCCAGCTCCTCCAGGCCCAGAAGATGGAGTCCATCGGTCAGTTGGCCGGGGGCATCGCCCACGACTTCAACAACCAGCTGGGCATCATCCTTTTTGACCTGGATCTGTTAATCGCCGAGACCGAGGGCAACACCGCCCTGCTGCACGATCTGGACAAGATCCGCAGGGTGGTGCTGCGCGCTGCGGAGCTGACCCGCAAACTGCTGCTCTTCAGCCGCCGGCAGCAACTGGAATTCCGGCCGCTCAATTTGAACCAGCAGGTGCGAGAGATGGAGAAGATGCTGACCCGGCTCTTGGGGGCCCAGATCCAGATCCAGATGCAGCTGGCCGAAGATCTGTTTACCGTCCAGGCCGACCCCAGCAC
>CAMAVQ010000235.1 GCA_945861755.1 Gemmatimonas phototrophica | reverse complement strand
GGTGAAATCGTCCAGGTCGAAAACCACCTGCTCCTCGCCGTCAACCAGGCTCACATCTGGCAGGGGCCGGACCCGGAATCCCGTGACCCGCACCCTGGCCTCGCCCAGGGGCGGGGCTAAACGCTGCTCCACCCCGCGCCGGGCTGCGGTGGTGAAGTAGGACACGTGGCGCTGCCCTCCTTCTTCTAGGCGCAGCACCGTCTCTTCCCCCTGGGGCCGGCGCAGCACCTCCAGGCGGAAGCGGGCCGCCACTCCGGCACCGGTGCGCGGGGTGCGCTGCACCCCCACGGCGGTGGAAAAACTCAGCAGATTCATTTCATCCAACTGCGCTACTTCGTTGAGCAGCACCAGGCCGCGCAGGTACTCGCCGGGGGCAAAAGGCTCGGCCTGGCCGGCAGCGTTTAGGGCGGCCGGCACCAGCCCAAAAACCTGAGCATCGTAGGAAAGAAAAAAGGTGTACCCGGTGAGTTCCTCGTCACCCGCGTCGACCAGCACCTCCAGATCTAGGACCTCCCCGATCCGGGCGACAAACTGCGCTGCGCCGCCCTGCTGCTGTACGGTGATGGAAACCGCCTCTGCCCCCGAAACCAGCAGGCCCAGCAGCAGCAGTGCAAATATGGTCGAGGATTTTTTCATCTTCACCTGAGCAGCACCATCCGCCGCACCCGGTCCAGTTCGCCGCTGTGCAGACGGTAGAAGTATACCCCGCTGCCCAGAGGCCGGCCCCGCTCGTCGCGACCGTCCCACTGCAGCCGGTGGTTGCCCGCCGCCAAGGGGGCGTCCCACAACCGGGCCACCCGCTGGCCCAGGGCGTCGAAGATTTCCAGGCGCGCTGTCCCGCGCGAGGGCAGGGTGAATTCGATGGTGGTTGATGGGTTGAAGGGATTGGGATAGTTCTGGAGCAGGGTGTACTCGCCCGGCAACACCGCCCCGCCCTGTACGGGCAGGGCCCGGTGCGCCGGATCTAACAACAAGATTTCACCCAGCGCCGGTCTCTCGGGTTGGGCCTGTAGCGCGCGTACCCGGCCCTCCAGCAGCACCGGCCCAAAGCCGCCCTGATGCCCTTGCCGACTCAAGCCCACCAGGATTCGATTTCCTGCTAGGTGATAGGCGACCAGACTCTCCTCCACTGGCGCGGGCAGTTCGACCCATTCCCACTGGCCGGCGGGCAGGCGCACTTCTACCTGCGCGGCGTGTACCGCTTCTAAGCCGGCCCCTTCCACGACCAGCTTCACTTCCTGTCCCGCCGCAGTGACCGGGGCCGCCAGGCGCAGCGCCAGTTGCACGGCCTGCGGCGCACCGCCGGCCTTGTACACCGGCTGCGGACCCCGGCCCAGGAAGTTGCCGCCAATCAGCGACAAGTCGCGGATATCCACCTGCCCATCGCCGGTGATGTCGGCGCGCCCTTCCTCTCCCCCGGCGCTCAGGTCTGCCCCGTAAAAAGCCGCGGCAAAATCCCAATCCGCCAGGGTCACCTCGTTGTCTGGCCGGCTGGTGCCATCCAACTCCAGGTACCCGGCCACATCCCCACCTAACATCAAGCTCACCGCCCCGGGGGTGAAAGGCTGCACCCCTTCCTGGATCTGGCCTGGATGTAAATCGAGCCGGGGGGCCCAGGCGTCCAGGTACCCGGCATAATGAAAGTGGAGATCCAGCCGGCCTGCCGGCAGTTGCTTCACCTCAAAGGCGCCGTCGGCCTGAAGGTCAACCTGCACCCCGGCCTGCACGGTATCAGCGTCGTTGGCAGCGGCAAAAATCGTGTCTTCCAGCGGCACATACCCTCCCCAGGGACGCAGGGTGCAGGACACCCGGGCATTGCCCTGCGGGCGGCCTTCTAACAACAGCTGACCCCGCACCACCGCCCTACCCGGCACCACGGTACCCTCGGCCACCACCTGATCGGCTGGGCTGAGCACTGGCTTGCCGTCCTTTTCCAGGCGCGAAACCCGGCCGTTCCCCCCATCCGCTACCAATTCCACCTTCACCTGGCCTTCCTCTTTCAGGCTTTCTAGTTCGAAGCGGACCAGGGACCGCCTGCCGTCCAGGCCGGCCACCCCGCCCAGAGGATCGAAGTAGGCCAGACTCAGCAGCGAGATCCCCTCGGTCTGCACACTGAGCTGATTGCCGATAAGCTGAGCGGGGGAAAAAGTGCCGACCACGGCAAAGGGCTGGATCCCAGGGAGCGACTCGTCCTGATCCACCACGGCAAAAACCCCGGTGTCCACCTTGAGGGTAGTCAACACCAGGTCGGCCAGTTGGCCGGCAGCGTCGACGCGCAACTCGAAGGCCTGCCCTTGGCCGGCCCCGATGGAAAAGATTTGGGGAAAGAGCCGAAAAACCTCGGCCACCGGTTCATCCCCTTCTTCGACCCGCACCTGGCCGGGCGCCCTCCAGGCCCGCGACCCGGACCCGAAGCGGCCCTCGTCCACCGCTGCCAGGTACACATAGTAGAGTCCTGCGGGAATGGGAAATCTGGCCGTGCTGAGGTCGTAATAATCGACCCCGCTGTCTTCGTTCAGGTCAAACAAGGGATCAAGGGGCGCCGGAGGCTGGCCGTTGGCCGAATTGGCCACCAAGGCGCCCCCAGAATAGACCGCCGCATAATCGCTCACCTCCCCCTGATCCTCGGGGCTGAGCACCACGCGGATACGCGCGTTATTGTCCAGATCCATGTCCTCCCAGGATATCCGCCCGCTGCGCCCAGGGCGCACGCTGGTCTCAGCCAGGGGCTGTAGCGGCCGCAGCGTGGGTGCATGGGCAAAAACCAGATGCGCGCCCGCATCGTTGGGCCGTCCCCCATTCATCTGCGCCAGGCGCTTGGAGGTGCCGTCGTCGATAATCCCGTAGACATAGTAGCGTTGGCCGGCCGTCGGCACCGGCCTGCCCTCCCCGGCCAGGGCCCACAGGTCCCAGGCATACTGGTTGTCCTGGCGCTGGTCGGGGTCCTCGGCGATGCCCGTGGCGATAGCCTGGGTGTTGAGTCCCAGATCGGCCAACAGCTCGGCCGCCCCACCGGGAATGGCAAAGCCGGCGGCGGATGCAGTCTGGGCTGGAGTGGTGCTGTAGTACAGATCGATGCGCGCGTCGTCGTCCACATCCTGGTCGCCGTCGCTGCCGCTGCGGCCCCAGGTGAAGGTGAGGTAGCGCTGCGGGTGTACGCCGCCGGTGGCGACGGTGGTAGGGGTCCCAGCATCGTCCAAGGGGTCGAGCCGCAGATAAGGGGCGTGCCGCACCTTGATCGGCGTCTGACTGCGGCCCAGGGTGCGACTGCGCCCGTCACTGGCCACCGCGTAGAGGTAGTAGGAGCCGGCGGGCACGACCTGGGGGGTGAGGATATCCCACGGCACGCTGCCTTCGCGCCGCTGCAGGCCGCCCTCGGCGGTGATGGCCACCGCCCGGTCCAGTCCACTCACGGCCCCGTCGGTGAGCACCATGTCGAGGGCGCCCAGGTCATCCGCCTCGCTGTAGTACAATTGCACCGCGGGCACATCGTCGTTGTCGGTGACCGAGAATTCCACTTCCACCTGGTGCGGCCCCAGTCCCAGGACCCTGCCCTCGCTGTCCTGTAGGATCCCCGAATCGAGTTCGGTGGTCCCTTCCGCCGGTCCCACCTGCTCAACGCGGGGCGCGTGCCGCACCTGCAGCGCCCGGCTCTTGCCCAGCACCAGTCCGCCGATGGCATCGGCGGTCACGTACAGGAAATAGCGCCCTTCTGGCAGATCGCGGGTCAAGAGCTGTACCGCACTGCCCTTTCCTTCGCGGTCGGCGTAGATGGTTTCGTCGGCCCGGCGCGCTTCCTGCGCCACATCCGGAGCGATGCTCTCTAATTGTTCTTCAGTGGAGAAATAGAACCGATACCCCACATCGTCGCTGTCGTCGCCATTGCCCGGACCCAGCAGGGCGCTGCTGGTCGAAACCCCGCCGTCGAAGACCAGGTCTGGCAGATTCTGGGCCAGGATTTCTGGCGTCTCCGGATAGTAGGTGCCTACGACGCTGGTGCTGGTGTCGGCACCGGCGCTGAGGGCCGGTCCCAGCTCCACCAGTTGCATGGAGCCCAGGACGGCGAAGTCCTCTTCTAGGAAGTAATTCAGCTCTGGTCCGGTCTCTAGATCTAGTTCGCGCTCGTCGCCAAAGGTGATGGGGCCGTAGCCCACCGCCGGCACTTCGGGGATGGCGTTCACTGCCACTGGATATTGCAGATAGATCCTGGCACCGGCGCCAGCCGGTTCCCGGCTGCCCAGCACGATGAG
>CAMAVQ010000234.1 GCA_945861755.1 Gemmatimonas phototrophica | reverse complement strand
CTCCGGCACGTGGTGCTGCCGCTTTCCAAGCCGGCGCTGATCACCCTGGGCCTCTTCACTTTCATGGGGGCCTGGAATATGTTCGAGTGGCCGCTGGTGGTGCTTAGCGACCAGAACTATTATCCGCTCACCGTGGGCTTGAGCCTCTTCCGCGCCGAGAAAGGGGTGGACTGGCCGCGCATTTTTGCCGCCAGCACCATGGGGGCGGCCCCACTGATCCTGCTCTTCCTGGTGGCCCAGCGGTACCTGGTGGGGGGGATCAGTTTGAGCGGGATGAAGGTGTAGAAGAGAGAAGCGGAATCGGGAGCAAAGGCCTGGGGGAAGCGGCTGTTGAGTGCCAGAGTGCCCTGGGTAAAAGGGACGTCGACCACGGATCGTATCCCGGGATTCCCCAGTTCCAGTCTTTCGCGCTCCTGATAGGGATCTGCGGTCCATCGTTCTGGCACACCCCCTCGCGTTCGAGTTCGGCGCGGAAAGACTGGCGATCCTCCAGGTCTACGTAGAACTCCCGGGAATGCGGCAAGGGCTCAGTGGCCCCGTACCCGAAGATCTCCCGCCAGCGCTGGTTGGCAAATATGACCTGTGACCGACGGACTCCTCCCTGGTATGGCGATTCCTACTGGCCTTGATATCCTTGCTGCTGCCACAGTTTTTGCGCGTGGGCAATGACCTTTGGCGCCGGCGCAACAAGGCCGCGAATGGAGGGCGGAGGCTGGCTCGGTCCGGCATCTTCAGGGAAGGGTGACCACTGGTCGTCTGCAAAGATCTTGCGCTTTGCTTCGTTACGAAAATCGGGGATAGGGAAGGCCTTGCCTTCCTCCAGGCAGGAGCGCCAGCCAAGGATGCCGACGGCAGCCATGGCCACGCCGCGGTAGACGTCTAGGTAGGGTGGCTCGCCGCTGCGGATGGAATTGGCGAAGTGGAAGTTCACCCAGAAATCGCCGCCGCCGTGACCGGCCCGATTAGCCAACTCAGCATGCTCGGGCCAGTCGGGGCGATAGCTGAGGTCGTTGGGTTCGCCGCTCTGCCGCAGCCATTCCTCGTGATGAATGCGCACGGTGCCCCAGTGATTGGGTTCGGCGGTGGCGATATAACCGCGGTCGCCGTGGACCTCGTACCTCACCCGGTGGATCGAGCTGAGCATCAGCCCCCAGATGCGGAAGACCGCGCCATTGTCCATACGGGCGAGGATGACGCTGCCCATGTCGGACACCTTGGTGGTGTTGGGCGACTGAGTGCGCTTCTCGGTGATGGAGAGGGCATTGACGCTGGTCGGCAGGGTGTCGGTGATGTACATCAGCGGTGCCAGCGCATGCGAACAGTAATAGGTGCAGGGAATCCAGTTGCGCCAGTGCTTGAGGCCCGGCGAGATCGACAGGCGCCAGTTCTCCTCGCCCGGATGGTTGTACTCGCCTTCGGCATAACGAACGTCGCCCACTTCGCCGGCGTGGTAGAGCCGCCGCAGTTCCTGGCTCGCCGCGGAATAGGGATAGTTCTCCGCAAACATGTAGGTCTTCCCGCTTTTCTCGGCGGCCCGGCAGAGGGCCACTCCTTCTGCCAGGGTTTTGCACGCCGCAGTTTCGCTCATCACGTGTTTGCCGGCGGCCAGCGCCTTGATGGCCAGGGGGGCGTGTTCGTGGAAATAGTTGGCCAACACCACGGCGTCCATTTCGTGTTCCAGGAACTTGTCGTAGTCGGTGTAGGTGGCCACGCCGTAGCGCTTGCCCGCCTCGTGTAATTTCTCCTTCCAGGTGTCGCAGATCGCCACCAGCTTCATGCCCACCAGCGCGGTTGCGGCCGAGGCAAAACTCTGTCCTCTGCCGACGCCGACCACGCCGACACGGATGGGCTTGGTGCGTTTGCCAGCCAAGGTTGTCTTAGCTGTTTTCTTGGTCGTCATCGGTTCACCTCCTATGGTGCAGTTGATTTCATACAGCTAGCGAAGAAGGAGCAAGAGTGTTCCAGACCGGCCAGGGTCATGGCGTGGCCGCCTGGTTCTACCAGCAGGTCGAAGTGCTGCTCGACACCTCGGTTGCGGTATTCCTGCCGGGCGGCCTCGGCAAAGGCCTGCACGCCGGCCAGGGGCATGCCCGGATCTTCGGTGGCGGCACAGAGCAGCAGGGGGCGCGGGGCCAGGGCCGGCAGCAGTTGGGCGTGATCGAGGCCCTCGGCCAGCAGGCCCTGCGTATAGTAGTAGGTGCTGTGGAAGGTGGGGGTGCCTTCGCGCAGCAGGTGGCGGATCGAGCCCACCCCGCCGCAGAAGGCGGCGCAAGCGGCGATCCTGGGGTCCACGATTGTGCTGTAGAAGGAGACGATGCCGCCCAGGGAAAAGCCAGCCACGGCGAGGCGCGAGGGGTCCACTTCGGGGCGGGTGCAGAGGAAATCCACCGCCAAGAGCGCGTCGCTCACCAGCCGGCCCATGCTGGTGTGGCCGAAGACGGGCAGGCTGTTGGACCACGACCAGTCCCAGGGTTCGGGGCGGGGTGGGTGGGCGTATTGGGTGAGGGCCAGGGTGGCGTACCCCCGGCGGGCCAGCTCCCGGGCCCAACCGCGCAGCCGCACCCCGTCGACGCTGAGGGGCTCTTCCATCAGCGACTGCCAATTCTCGCCGGTCCCGTGCAGACACAGGACCGTGGGCAGGGGGCCGATGTGGTACTGCGGGTAGGCCAGCAGGGCGGGTACCAAGGGGTGGATCCCGCCTTGGAGCCGCAGTTCCTCCAGCACCAGGCCGTCGTTTGTTTCCCAGCGGTTGCGCGTTTCCACCTGTGGCTTGGGCGCTTTGGGCAGGTGCAACTTCTGTGCGAGTCGCTCGCCCACGGGATGCGGGCTGTGGTGTACCGGCAAGGGGCGGTTTATCTGCTCCTCCTGCAACTCGCCCCAGCGCGGCAGATAATGCCCGGCCTCCTTGCGGGTCTCGGCGCTGACCAGGAAGAGCGGGTCCTGCCGCAACCGGCGCAGGGTGTAGTCGCAGAGCTGGCGCACCCGCAGGGCTCGCAGGGTGCTCTGGCCCACCCGCACCAACTGCACCAGACCTTGTTGCTCCAATTCGCGGCCACAGCGGAGAAAGTCGTTCTCCACCCCCGGATAGCGCCGCATGAAGGGGAAGGTCTGGAAGGAGGGGTGTCCCTCGACGATCACGGTACCGCTCAGGTCGGCCCAATGCCGGTACGGGACCTCAGCCAACTCCTCGACCAGGTGCAACAGGGTGCAGACATTGAAGTCCACGCCCATCAGCAAGACCCAGGCGTCCAGTTCGAGCAGGTGATAGAAGGGGCTGTCGAAGGCGTAGTCGGAGGTGTTGTGGCGGCCGGCCAGGTCCGCGGCATAGGCGCCGATGGCGGCCAAGGGGTGGGGGGCGTGGCAACTGCGCCGGGCCCCGGTCCAGGTGCGGGCCGTCTCGCTGATGATCCCCATGTACGAGGGGGTCTGCTCCCGGTCCCATATCTGTTGTGGACCGCCCCAGAAAAAACTGTGGTGAAAGGTGGGCACCACCAGAGTGCCGGCCTCGCCCAGCAGGTCGAGCAAGGCCTGGACCACGGTGTGGGCGCCGCCCTCGATGCGACCAAAGGATTTGAGCGAGCTGTGGACCAGCACCGCCTCGCCTGGGGCGAGGCCCAACTGGCGGAGGCCGGCGTCCAGTTCCTGGCTGCAGACCGGAGCGTCCATGGCTGCGCTCAGGGTTTCCAGACTAGCAGGTCCCCGTACCTCAGGGCGCAGTCGAAGATGGAGATGCGGGCTTCCTGCTCGGAGACGAAGTCGCCGTTGAAATAGACCAGGCGCCGGGACATGGGAGGAGCCTCCTGAATGGTCTGGATGCGCTGGGTTGCGGGTATTAAAATTAACCGCATTTTTCCGCTGCGGATCAAGGAGGGGCGATGGGCCGAGAAGGTGTCCCTCATCGATCCCATGGCTGCCGGTAGGAGGGCTGCCTGCAGAAACGGTTCATGCCCAGCTTCACTGCGAACACCGTGCCTGGCCCCAGCTCAAACTCCACATACTCGCTGTCCAGTTCCTGCACCGCGGCCTTGCCCTCATCATCCGTATAGGAGGCCGTGGTAAAGCAGTGTTCGGCAAAGGCGCCGGCCTGCACGATCAGTCTGCGGTTCTCCATAGGGTGCAGGTTGGCCAGGGTCAGCTCGATGCCCTCTGGGGTGATGCTGCTCACCAGTACGGCCACATCGGGCGGCAGGCCCGGACGTTTGCGGTCGGCGTCGAAGTGGCGCACCTGGACCATCAGCAGGCCGCCATTGTACACCGGCAGGGGGCCGCCCATAGTCAGGTGTACCAGGGCCTCGGTGGTGATGGTGCTGCGGCCGATCAGGTAGGTCTGGA
>CAMAVQ010000233.1 GCA_945861755.1 Gemmatimonas phototrophica | reverse complement strand
ACCTCATTGGATTTGGATGACTACGCGGTGGATGACGATCTGGACTCGACCCTGAGTTGGTCGGCCAGTTCGTCCGCTGCGGTGCAGGTATCCATCGATCCCCAGACCCATGTTGTCTCCCTGAGCACCCAGAACAGTCAGCCCTCGCTGGAAGTGGTGCATTTCCTGGCGACCGATCCAGCCGGCAATACCGCTGCCGGGGACCTGGAGGTGGCGCTGGTGCAGGCCGGCGAGCCGCCCAAGCTTGCGCCTTTGCCCCAGATCCGCCTGAACGCAGGGGGGGCGGAAGAACGATTGGGTCTGGACGCCTTTGTCGCCGACCTGGATACCCCGGACCAGGACCTCCTCTGGGAAGCCAGCGCCGAGCAGGGGTTGACCGCCCGGATCGAGGACCGACAGCTGGTGGTGGCGGTGCCGGCGGGGCAGACGGGCAACGCACAGGTGCGCCTGCGGGTGAAGGACCCGGAGGGCAACCAGGCCCAGGGCGTGGTGCAAATCGAGGTGGCCACCGACACCCAGGCCCCTGAACTAGAACTCAAGGTGCGGCGCCATCCGCTGGTTGCGGATCTGTTGCAAGTCGAGGCCGAGGCCAGCGAAGCCCTGCGCGAAATGCCGCAGATCCTCGCCGGCCAGACCCTTCTTGAGGTGGAAGCCAAAGGGGAAAAGGGTTATGTGGGATATTACCAGATTCCCAGGCAGGAGGGCGAGCAGTTCCTAGACCTGACGGCCACGGGTTTCGACCAGTCCGGCAACGAAGTGCGGGATTCTCTGTCGGTGGCTCTGCGCTGGATGGACCGCGAAGGCGGCAGTCTGGGCAGTCCCGATGTACAAATGGCGCTCAACGCCGGGGACGATGCGGCGGGGCCGGGCAATCTGGCCCTGATCTACCGCCTGGACCCGCGCCAGGTTCCTCCTGGCAGCGAGTCGCAGCCGGTTTATGCGGTGGACCTGGCCCGGGGACGAGATCTGTTACATCCGGTGGCCGTCAACTTCTATGTGGGCGCCGGCGCTCCAGAGGATCTGGGCTTGCTGCGCTGGGACGAGCCGACCCAGGCCTGGGAGGAAGTACCCACCACCGCCGATGCCGGCAGTGGCTGGCTCTCTGCTGCGGTGGATCGCTTGGGATGGTTGCGGGTGGGCAAGGTGAGTCCGGAACAGCGGCAGGCCAGTCAGCCCCTCAGCGCCTATCCCAATCCCAGTTCCGCGGCCAAGCCGGCTCGCATCGTCTACGAGGTGGCGGTGCCCGGTCCAATCCGGGTCGAGATCTTCAACATGCTGGGCCAGTCGGTGCGCGTCCTGGTGGACGAGAGTTATCAGGACGTGGGCACCTGGAGCGTAAACTGGGACGGCCGGAACCAGGCCGGCCAGCAGCTGGCCAGCGGCAAATACGTCTGCCGGATGCAGCAGCGCGGCACCTTGCGCCGGCAGTCCCTGCTCCTGGTGCGCTGAGATGAACAAATATCGCCTCGGCGCCCTCTGTCTTGGATTGTTGCTGACGGCCCAGGCGCGCGCCGGCCTCAATGAATGGACCACGACCGGACCGGCCAGCACCATCAATGCGGTGTTGCCGCATTCGCAGCTGCCCGCCCGGCTGTACGCGGCGGGCACGGACGGCCTGTACCGCAGCCCCGACCAGGGCCGGACCTGGGAGAATGTGCGCGGCCCCTTGTTGGGACGCAGCGTTTTGAGCCTGGCGGTAGACCCCGAGACGGGCGACCAACTTTATGCCGGCACCAATGCCGGGCTTTACTTGAGCGCCGATGCCGGTTCCAGCTGGACCAAGGCCACCCGACCGGCGGCCGGGGTATTGTCGCTGGCGGCCGGTGTGAGCGGGCGGGTTTATGCCGGCACCTTTGGCCAGGGGGTTTTCCGCAGCGCCGACCGCGGCCTCACCTGGGAAGCGGGGGAAGGGATCCTGGCCGAGGGCATTGTCTTCTGCCTGGCCGCCGTGCCCAGGGACAGCCTGGGCGTGTATGCCGGCACCGCGGATGGGCTTTATCGCAGCCGCGACGGCGGCCACACTTGGACCGCGGCCGGCACGGGATTACAGGGCTTGAGTGTGCGGGCCATCCAACTTTTCCCGGACCCTGGCCTGCTGCTGGTGGGCACCTTTGGGGCGGGTATTTTCAAGAGTGCGGACGGCGGGCAAAGCTGGGCGGCGATAAACACCGGCCTCGACGATCTTTCGGTGCGCGGCCTGGCTGCCGAGGCGGGCTCCACCAGTGTGTTTTATGCCGCCACCTCGACCAAAGGTTTTTATCGCAGCCGCGACGGCGGGCGGCAGTGGCGGGCCTTCAACACCGGCCTGCCCGGATTGGCTACCCGCAGCGTGTTGGCTGATCCCGCCCAGGCGGGACGGGTGCTGGGGGGGGGGCCTGGCGCGGGGGTCTGGGTCATCGACAGCGGCGCCCAGCCCCATCTAGAGGTGAGCCGCCAGCCCCTGGACTTTGGGGAGGTGGCGGTAGGTAGCCAGCAATTCCTGCGCCTGCGCCTGGCCAACAGCGGCACGGCGACCCTGAGCTTGTCGCGGCTGAGTGTGGGACGGACTCCTCCCTTTGCGGTCTCGCCGGCGCGCCTGGACCTGGCGCCGGGCGCGGAGGTCAGCCTCGAACTGCGCTTCACCCCGCAGCAGCGGGGGATTGAGCGGGATACCCTCAAGATCCGCAGCAACGATGCCGACGCCGGACTGATCGCCCTTCCCCTGCAGGGCAGCGCCGTGGAGGCCGAGCTGTCCCTTGCCCCGGCCAGCCTCGATTTTGGCCAGGTGCGCCTGAGCGGCCTGCGCGACACCACCGTCGTCCTGAGCAATGCCGGCACGGCCGCCCTCACCCTGCGCAGCGCCGCCTTCGACAGCAGTGCCTTCGAGGTGGTGGGGTTCAAGGTGCAGACCCTGGCGCCGGGGCAGCGGCTGGCCCTGCGGGTGCGCTTCCGGCCGCTTAGGATCGGCCTGGCCACCGCAAGACTGAGCGTGGTCAGCGATGCCTCCAGACATCCGCGCGGGGAAGTGGCGGTGCGGGGAACGGGCAATGCCCCGGTGCTGAGTGTAGCGCCGGCCACCCTGGATTTTGGCGCCGGTCAACTGCAGCGGCCCAAGACCCTGGCCTTGGAACTGAGCAACAGCGGCAACAGCGGGCTGAGCATCCAGAGCCTGCGCCTGGGGGGCGAGTCCTTCCAGGTGGAGACTGCCACGCCCCTGACCCTGGGGCCGGGAGAGGTGCGCCGGCTCGAGGTGGTTTTTCTGCCCAAGCGCGGGGGCGAGCACCTGGACACCCTAGAGATCGCCAGCGACGCGGCCACCGGCCTGCTGCGGGTGCCACTCAAGGGCAACAGCGGTGCCTTGGCGCTCAGGGCGCGGGCCCCCATCACCGCGGGCCGGCGACCCGAGGATCTGGCGGCAATGGACCTAAACGGCGACGGCCACCAGGACCTGGCCACCGCCGATGCACAAAGCGGCCAGGTGCAGGTAATGATCAACGATGGTTCTGGCATTTTCCCTCGGGCCAGACAGGCCCTCTATCCGGCGGGTGATGCGGCCACCTGGGATGAGCCGGTGGCCCTGGACGCCGCGCCGATTTTTGCCAATGCGCCGGATCTGGTGGTGGCCGACCGGGTCGGCCGTTCCCTGACCATTTTGGCCAATGACGGCCAGGGGCGTTTCGCCGGCCGGCGCCAGGAACTGTTCATCGGCCATGCGGTGGAGGACGTACACGCCGCTGACCTGGACGCCGACGGGGATGTGGACCTGGCAGTGGCCGACGGGGACACCCCTTCGATCACCGTGCTGTACAACAACGGCCAGGGCACCTTCAACGTCCGCACTTCCTATGCAGTGGGCGGCGCGCCGGTGGCCCTGAGTTCGGCCAATCTAGATGAGGACGGCCATCGCGATCTGGTGGTGGCCAACCGGGATGCGGGCACGGTCTCGGTGCTGCGCAACAACCGCCAGGGCGACTTTCAGCCCCATCAGGAGTACGCAGTGGGCGCCGGTCCGAGTGCCCTGGTACTGGTGGACTTTGACGCCGACGGGGACGAGGATATCTTTGTCGCCGACCAGGATTCGCGCGACATCGCCCCCCTGCTCAACGACGGCCAGGGGCGATTTTCCGCCGGCCAACGTCTAGCGGTGCAGGCCTCCCCGGTGGATCTGGCCCTGGCCGATCTGACCGCCGATATCTTCAGCGACCTGGTGGTGGCCAGCGGCGAGCGGCCCTATGGGGTGTTCTGGGAAAACGAGGGCGGCACTGGTTTCACTGCCAGGGACACCCTGGCCACCGATCTTCCCCTGCGCCGGGTGGTGGTCCTGGATCTGGACGGGGACGGCAGTAGCGACATCGCCGG
>CAMAVQ010000232.1 GCA_945861755.1 Gemmatimonas phototrophica | reverse complement strand
GATGGTCTGGTTCTTCCAGCGCTGGGCATTCTCGCGGCTCTTGGCCGGCAACTCCTCGTCTAGGCCGGGCAGCCAGCCGTAGATATTGCGGCCCTGCGCCGTCTCCCAATCCATACGCGCTTTGAGCCGGACCCGCACTTCGCGCTGGCCCAGCGCCGCCAGCAGGTCCTCCGCGTCTTCCCTGCCGATCCAGAAGCGGGGCACGTCTACCGAGACCTTGAGGAACTTGTCGGCCGCCTGCTGGCGGCTGACCTCACCCCGCTCGAAAAAGATCAGCGCCCGCGCCCCCAGACTGGCGGCGTTGAGATAGTCCTGGCCGCAGGCAAAATCCAGCAGCACCACGCTGCCCAACACCGGCTTGCCGTCCAACTCGGCCACCGACCCCTTGCCGCCGTAGATCAGGTTGCCCTCAACCCCTTCCTCGGGCAACGAGGGGGTGCGCACCCCGTTGGGCCAAAGACAATAGAGCGGCTTGCGCTCCCCGCCCTGCACCTCCAGTTCGGCGCCCTTGTCCACCGGCACCGGCACCGCAAAACTTTCGGCCTTGATGTCCTGCAGGCCGAGTTCGGCGAAGCGCTGGAGCAGGTAGTCCCCGGCCTGCTGCGCCCCTGGGTACCCGGTAACCCGCGAGCCAAAGGAGGCGAGGTGTTCAATCTCCGCGGCCACCTCGCCGACAGAAATGGTGCCGGCCAGGCTGCGGATCTGGTCCGCCTCCGCCTGGGGCACCAGCCGCGCCTTGACCGGCTGTTGCGGCGCCCAGCCCATCAGCGCGTTGACCTGTTGGTTGATGACCACCGGGTCGAAGAACCCCACCGCCCCAATCATGCCCAGCGCCAGAACCAGCAGGACTCCACTCAGCACTTTGGCCATCACTCGTCTCCCTCAAAGGCCAACACGCGCAGCGGCACCGCGTCAGTACCCTGGGCCGGCAGCGGCTGGGCAAACACATAACACCGGCTGAACCGCAGTTGCTCCAGATTGACCAAGCTCTCGATCAGGGGAATGCCCCGGCCAAAGAGCAGCCGGTGGTTGGGCAGGCAGCGGTCTCCCTCGATCTCCAGGCCCGGGCTGTCGATGCCCAGCAGTTTGATCCCCTGGCCGACCAGCCAGCCCAGGGCTTCGGTCGCCGGATAGGGCGGGTATTGCCCCGCCGCGCGCCGATCCCAGTCGAAGCGGATAAAAACGATATCACCCTGTCGCACCCCGCCGGCCCGGCGGGCCGTCTCCTGCATGCAGGCCAGGTCCACGGGTGTCGCCCCAGGCGCGGCGCTCAGGTCGAGGATCACCGCCTCGCCGAAAAAGGCCTCCACCGACAACGCTCCTACATCCGCCCCATCTTCCAGGGCGTGTAAGGGCGCCTCCACGTGGGTGCCGGCATGGCCGCTCAACTGCATTTGGCCCACCACGTACCAACCCTGCCCTTCTTTGGCAATGCTCTCCACCTTGGTCTCGTAGCGCACCCAGGGGTGCTGCGCGGGCGCCAGCGGCCGCGAAAGGTCCACCATGCGGCCGTAGCGAAAAACCGGGACCTTCACGCGCAGGCCCCGATCAGGGCAGTGGCCGCCTCGGCAGGCGAGGCATAGGCCGGCAGCGGCCCGGTCTGGGTCACCAGGCCCTCGTACCCGGCCCGCTGCAGGGCCTGGAGAAAGGCGGCGTGTTCGGCGGGAGTACTCTGGGGACGGCCCCGGCCCGGCTCGGCGATATGGGCGTGGATCAGGTGCGGGCCGGCCGGTTCCAGCACCGCCAGGGACTCGCCGTTGAGATACATGTGGAAAAAATCGGCCATCAACTGTGCATTGGGGTGCCCCACCTGGCGCACCACCTCCAGGGCCTCGGGCACTTCGTTCAACAGATTTGCATCGTCGCGGTTGTACGGCTCCAAGGCCACCCGCACCTCGTGCGCCGCGCCCTCGTCCCCACACAACTGGAGAAACTCCCGCACCTGCTCCAAAGCCCGGTCGCGCGGAAACCCCTCGGGCACCCAGCGCGAGCCCCCGCTGCCGTAGCCGATCACCCCGATGCCGGCCTCCTGCATCAGGGCAAAGACCCGGCGCACAAAGACGCGCAGCCGGCCCAGGTCCACCTCGGGCCCCACCACCATCAACCCCTGGCCCTGCGGGTCGGGGATAAAGCCGCACAGGGACGATACCGGCAGCGCCGCCCGTTCAATCTGGGCCAGGGCCCGCCGGCGCAGCTGGGGGTCGTCCAGGCCCAGGGCCTGGGGCACGGTCTCGGCGTACTGGTAACCCCAGGCCGCTACTTCCTCCAGTTGGTTCAGGTCGCCGATCAGCAGTCCAATTTTCATATTTGTTCCTCCGCTCGGGCGGACAAAGGTAAAACGCCGGAACCGCTGCGGCAAGCGACTCTTCCCCTCACCAGGGCACCCCGTGCCCAACCCCAAAAAACCAGACCACATCCACCCCAAAGGAGATGCCGGCCCCCAGGAAAAAACCGGCGATCAAACCGACAAAAAAGGGCCGGGCCGCCCGGTACCCGGCCACTCCCCGGTAGCGCAGGATCAAGGTCTTGAGGGCCCAGGCGCAGAACACCGAAAAAGCGCACAAACGGGTCATCCACAGCGGGGCCACCGCCAGCCCCACCGGATGCAGGGGCCACCAGTGGAATCGGTACTGGCACAGGGCCAGCAGCGAGTAGACCAGGGCCCCGAATCCCGCGTATCCCACCTTGCCCCAGTCGACGCCCACCGGGTCGTTGAGCTGGCGGATCACCCCGTCGAAGGCCATGCTGCCAATCCCGCCGCCGGCGGCGAAATACCACGAACGCAGGTTGCCGGCGCCGTACTTGTAACAGAGGTGGAGCACAAACCAGGTGGTGGTCACCAGGCCCACCACCACCGCCAGGCCCAGCACCGGTCCCAGCCGGCGCCGCACCCCGGCTACCTCATCGAGTTTGGCGGCGTGGGCCGCCGAGGGCATGAACACCGACTGCACATCCCCGAACCAGGCGTAATTCAGCGAGAGAGGGACCAGGTTGGCCGCCCCGACATTGGTGCCGGTCAGGGCCAGGGCAAAGGCCTGCCCACCCACCGGCGTGGTCAGGTAGTACATCCCGGTCTGAATCACCAGCCGGGTGATGCCGGTGTACCCGATCAGCACCCCGGCGACAAAAAGCAGCGCCAGGTACAGATCCAGCCCCGAGTGCCACAGCCACGCGACGATGTAGCCCAGCGCCAGCAGCCCGCCCCAAACGGCGACCCGATAGGAGAGGATCTCCCCCCGGTCGTCGAGGGTGCGGCGGCCCCGAAAAACCTGGCGGCCCACCGCCCCCAAGTGTTCCCTGCCCGTCCACAGGCTCCACAACACCATGGCCACAAAGGCCCCCCAGCCCTGCCACGACAGCGACTGCATACCCCAAACAAAAGCATCGGGCCGGGTCAGGTCGTAGCCAAAACGGTTGGTCACCCCTTCCTGCAGCACCGCCACCAAATAGAAAAACCAGATGCTAAAAGAGATACTGGTGCTGGCCAGAAAGATGAAGCCCAGAATGGGGGGAATGAGGCGGAACTGGATTTCGGGAAAATCGCGACCGAACTGGAGAGAGAACCCCGCCCAGATGTCGGTGCGGGGGAAACCCGGCTGGAAGTAGCTGATCATGTTGAAGAGCACCAACCCCAGAGACAGAGCCAACCCGATCCAGAACACCGGCGCCCCGACACAACCTCCCTCCTCTTCGATGAGCAGGCGGGGCATTTCGGTGAGCGGAAAGATCAGTCGCTCCTGCTCCACCCACTGCCGGCGCAGGATCACCACCAGGCACAGGCAGACAAAATAGACCGCCAGGATCAGGCTCAGCCACCAGCACAGCGGCCCCAGCCACACCCCCAGGGGCAGGGGCTGGCCGGCGGGCAATCCCTCCCAGAACCAGCGGATGGAATCCCCCACCGGCTGGGGGATGGCCCAGGAAGGCAGATAGGGTTGGATGTAGCCGGCCCAGTCGTTTTCGGGGGTGGCCGCGTAGTACGGGGAGGCGATGAGAGCGATCAGGGTGCCCAGAATAAAAACCGGGATGCCGGTGGTCACCAGCCCCATCACCAGAATGACCAACAACTCCCCCTGGCGCAGGGCAAAACGGGGCCCCAGACGCCGCAGCAGCGCGTTGCCCAGGCACAGCAGCACAAAGGGGAAACCCACAATCGAGGGGAAATAGGACCAGGTAGGTTCACTCGAACCGACCAGCCACAGGGAATAGGGAGCGCCCAGACTGACGACCAGCACCAGCAGGAGGCCCAGCAGCAGTGCGCGCCAGGTCAGTCCCTGGCCCGCTTCGGGAGGCAGATGATCCACGGTATTAAGAATCCCAGGCGCAGCGAAAGCCGATATCGGGGTCGGTGATCAGCGGTCGGCAGGATGG
>CAMAVQ010000231.1 GCA_945861755.1 Gemmatimonas phototrophica | reverse complement strand
CAAGAGCCGCGAGAATGCCCAGCGCTGGAAGAACCAGACCATCATCATCGAGGCCCACTACGACGCCATGTCGGTGGTGCCGGCCCTGGCGCCCGGCGCTGAAAATGCCGCTGGCATCGCCGCCCTGCTCCAGTTGGCCAAGCTCCTCCAGCAGCACCGGCCCCACTACTCGGTGCTCTTCCTGGCCACCGATGCCCACTTTGAAGGCCTGGCCGGGATCAACGAGTTCCTCTACCGCCACAGCCGGCGCAGCGAGTACTTCCACGAGCGTTTGCCGGCGGCCGAGCGCATCGACTTTGACCTGATGCTCTCGTTAGATCTTTCCAGCCACCACAACCGCAGCGCCACCTTCGGCATGGGGACCTTCTACAACCCCAAGTGGACCACCGACAACTACCTCAAGTACATGCTCACGCCCTACTCGCAGCGGCTGAGCCTGGCGGTGAACGAGATCTTTGCCGACACCAGCCGCCATGTCGAGGGGGTGGCCCCGGCCAAGCGCACCTGGAAGAACTACATGCCCATTCCCCTGGCCCTCGACGCCGAGGCCGCCGCCTTCGTGGGGCAGAAGGCCCTGGCAGTGGCCACCCCCAACGATGCGCGCCAGTGGGTGGACACCCCGCTGGACTTGCCGGGGCGCATGGACATGCCCAGCCTGGCGCGGCAGGTGGAGACCATCGCCGGCATGGTGCTGTGGGCCAGCCGCGACCCGGACCTGCTCAAACCCACCAAGCTGGAGCTGGAAGACTACGGCCACAGCCTCAATGGCACCATCTACTGGTTCGACCGCGACGTGAATTTTGCCGTGCCCAAAGCGCCGGTGCCCCACGCCCTGGTCACCTACCAGCAACTGGGCCCCAACAGCGTGGCCGGGGTGCGCACCCTGATGGTGGAGCGGGCCGATGAACAGGGCCAGTTCCTCTTTGAGGTCATGCGCAACCAGTACAGCAACATCGTCAAGGCCTACCAGTTGGGGCCCGGCGGGGAGATCACCTCGGCCCCCGACATGGGACAGGAGGGCAAGGAGACCTATCCCATCGAGCAACCTTGGGGCTGGTGGGAGAACGAGATGCTCCAGGTGGTGTTCAAGTGCCGGGCGCTGAGTCTCTTCGAGATCGTCGACTCCCGCTACCTGTCGGTGCTCGATCACCTGACGGTACTGGACGACCGGGACGGGGTGCCCCAGTCGTGGGGGGCTGACTTTGTGGAGTCGCAGAGCAACGAGGAGGGCAAGATCAGCCTGGCCTCGGTGGTCTACGCCAAGCCAGGTACCCGGGTCAAGGTGTTGATGAGCACCAGCCTTTTCGGGGTGCGCTATTTGCTCAGCAACGCCCCCGAGGAATGGGTGGCCCACCCTCCGGCCCCCGGGGAGGTAAACGAGGCCCAGGTGAAGCAGGCCTACGGCCGGGGCTACCCGGTGGAGGAGGGGCGGGTGCTCTTGCCGGCGTACGCGGCGGCCCGCGACATGTGGGTGCTCAACGACGCCCGGCTCAAACAACTGGCCCGCTACGGGGTGCGCAACGAAAACTTCCTGCGCCTGCACGAGCAGGCCCGGCAGGCTCTGGGCGAAGCCCGCGCCCACCTGGAGGTGCGCGAATACAGCGCCTTCGCCTCGGCGGCCCGCCAGGCCTGGGGTCTGGCTTCGCGCGGGTACCCCGATATTAAGAGTATGGCTGACGACACGGTGTACGGGGTGATCTTCTACTTTGCCCTGCTGCTGCCCTTCTCCTATTTCTGCGAGCGGCTCTTAGTTGGGGCGGCCGATCTCAGGCGGCAGGTGCTGGGATCAGCCGGCTTCTTCGTCGGCATCTTCCTGATCATGCGCCTGGTCCACCCGGCCTTCAAGATCAGCTCCTCGCCCTATATCATCTTTCTGGCCTTTGTCATCTTTGCTATCGGCGCTACCGCCCTGGCCATGGTCCTGGGCCGCTTCACCCGCGGGGTGGCCCAGCAGAAACGGGCCGCCAGCGGGGTACACGAGGCGGATATAGGCCGGCTCAGCGCCACGGCCGCGGCCATCTCTCTGGGCGTCTCCAATCTGCGCAAGCGCAAGCTGCGCACCGTGCTGACGGTGATCACCCTCACTCTGCTCACCTTTACGGCCCAGGCCTTCACCTCGGTGCAGAGCTATCTCAAGTTCTACCAGATCCCCCGCGCCAATACCCCCTCGTACCAGGGGGCGCTGCTGCGCGACCGGGGCTGGAAGGGCCTGCAGCTGTCGGTGCTCGATTATGTGAAAAGCGCTTTTGGTAAAAACGCCCGGGTGGCGCCGCGCTCCTGGTACATCGCCCAGCTCATCGGCGACCGGGCCTACATCGACGTGGACCGCGGCAAAGCCTCCAGCTACGCTTTTGGCCTGCTGGGCCTGACCCCCGAGGAGCGGGAGGTGATGGGGGTCGACCGCTTCTTGGTGGGCAGCACCAGCCGCTGGTTCCAGCCCGGGGAACAGCAAGTTTGTATCCTGCCCAAGGTGATGGCCGAGATCCTCGGCATCGGCGAGGCGGAGATCGGCCAGGCCCAGGTGGAGTTGATGGGCCAGCGCTACACCGTGATCGGGGTGATCGACGGGGAGGCGGTGGACCGGCTGCGCGACCTGGACAACGAGAGTCTGCAGCCGGTGGACACCGTGGCCGAGGCCCAAAAGATGCAGGACATGGCCAACCTCGACCCCCGACTGATGGACACCGCGGCCATCGAGAGCTTTGCCCACCTGCTGGCCAGCAACACCGTAATCCTGCCCTACCAGCGGGTCATCGACCTGAACGGCACCCTGCGTTCCATCTCCATCTCAGGTTTTTCGGGAGGGGAGAGCATGGTGCAAAGTATCGAGGAGTTCGTCTCGCGAGTGGCCATGCCGGTTTTCGTGGGGCAGGGTGAGTTTACCCGGGTGTACACCTCGATGGGTTCGTCCTCCTTTTCGGGCATCGGCAACCTGATCGTGCCGCTGCTGATCGCCGCCCTCATTGTGCTCAATACCATGATGGGCTCGGTGTACGAACGCGACCGCGAGATCGGGGTGTACAGTTCGGTGGGCCTGGCCCCCAACCACATCGCCGCCCTCTTCATCGCCGAGTCCTTGGTCTTCGCCACCGTGGGAGCGGTGCTGGGTTACCTGGTAGGTCAGACCCTCACCCTGGGGATGGTGCATTTTGGCCTGCTGGGGGGGATGTCCACGAATTATTCTTCGCTCTCGGCGATCAGCTCCACCTTCATCGTCATGGCCACGGTAGTGCTTTCCACCCTGTACCCGGCGCGGAGGGCTGCTGCCATGTCGGTGCCCGACGTGACCCGGCGCTGGACCTTCCCCGAGCCGGAAGGGGATCTGTGGCGCTTCGATTTCCCCTTCACCATCGGCCGCAGCGACGCACTGGGGGTCTGCTCCTACCTGCGGCGGATCTTCGCCGCCTACGGGGAGGGCTCGGTGGGCGATTTCATGACCGAGGGGGTGGAGTTCAGAGCAGCGGGCACCAGCGGCGACCCGATCTACGGCCTGGAGTTGATGGCCTGGCTGGCCCCCTACGACCTGGGGGTGAGCCAGCGGGTGGTGTTGCGCACGCTGCCCACCGAGGACATCCCCGGCATCTACCGCATCGAGATGGAGTTGCGGCGGATCAGCGGGGACGTGGCGTCGTGGCGGCGGCTTAATTCTGGTTTCCTCAATGTGCTGCGCAAAAGATTTCTAGTGTGGCGCACTATCGATCTGGCCACCCGGGCCGAGTATCTCGAAGAGGGCCGGCGGCTGGTAGAAGAGCAATTGACGCAGAGGGTCTGAGATGGGCGAACTTTATATCGAAGGGTACGCGGACCGCCTCAGCTGTCGGGCCGGTGAGCAGCTCGGTTTCCACATCTCCACCAGTGCGGCCAAATACGCGGTGGAAATCGCCCGCATCGGCGCCGAGCGGGAGGTGGTGTGGAAACAGGAGGATTTGCCCGGGGCTGAGTACCCGGTGCCGGGCAATGCCTCCTCCCATGGGTGCGCCTGGCCGCTGGCCTTCAGTTTGGCAGTGCCGGACACCTGGCGGAGTGGGTACTATGTGGCCACTCTGCGGGTGGCCGACCAGGGTGGGGCCTTTGCGCGGCGAAACCGCCGGAGCGCGGAGGGGGAGCTGAGTTTTGTCGTGCGCTCTCCGCAGCCGGGGCGCGACACAAAAATCCTCCTGCAACTGTCCACCAATACCTACAACGCCTACAACAACTGGGGCGGGCACAGTCTCTACTCGTACCACGACCGCGACGGCATCCAGGGACATCGCGTCTACTTTGAGCGGCCGCCCTTGGTCCGTTTTTTCGATCTGTGGGAAGCCCCCTTGGAGCAGTGGGCCGAGCGCGAGGGCTTTGTCCTCGACTATGCGGCCAACACCGACCTGGAATTCCATCCCGAACTACTCGACTCTTACCGGTTGGTGCTCAGCGTGGGCCACGACGAGTACTGGTCTGCCCCCATGCGCGATCACCTGGAAGCCTATATAGGCCGGGGCGGGAA
>CAMAVQ010000230.1 GCA_945861755.1 Gemmatimonas phototrophica | reverse complement strand
GGCCTGGATGTGCTCGACCGGCCCTGCCTGATCATCGGCGGTGGCACCGAAGCCGCCGACAAAGCCGGCCGCCTGCTGGAGGCCGGCGCTCGTCTCATCGTGGTCAGTCCCACCCTGTGCCCGCAGTTGCAGGCATGGACCGGGCGCTTCACCCACCAGGCGCGGCGCTGGGCGCCAGCGGACCTGGACGGGGTCTGGCTGGTACTCAACACCGTGGCTGATCCGGACCTGGGCCAGCAGGCCTTTGCCCTGGCCCAGGAACGCGGGCTCTTGATCAATACCTTTGACCGTCCCGAGTGCTCCAACCTGGGCATGGCCGCCCTGGTCCATCCAGGCCCTTTGCGCCTGAGCATCAGCACCAGCGGCGCCAGCCCGGCCCTGGCCGGCCGCCTGCGCCGCGATCTGGAAGCCCTCTTCGACGGAGAATTTGTCGAATACCTGGAACAGTTGGCCCAGGTCCGCGCCCACCTCAAGGAAAACGCCGACCGGGAAACGCGGATCAGACTATTGAAGGAATTGGTGGAGGGCTTCAAGCTGGAGGGCAAACTGCACTACCCGGAAAACTGGCGGGGGCGGATGAAGGCATTGTTGGAGCGAGACGAGGCGGCGGGGAGATGACCCTGGAGGTTTTTCCCGAGTGGTCGGGTAGGGAAGTCCGCGTGGTGTGGGGCCGGGTAGCGGAGCGAAGCGTGCGATGGGCGCAACGCCATATAGATGGTGTTGCGGGGGCCGGGCTGTCGGGCGGCCCAGTTCATTCGACGCAGCACCCCATACGTTGGGGTGCTGCGGGACGCGCCTGGGGAAAAACCGGAACGGGTCGCTCACCGACGCCCCCAAACCCAGCTAGCGCACCACGGCGACCTTGTCCCGCCGCAGCACCTTACCCTGGGCATCGGTGATGGTGTAGGCGTACACCCCACTGCCCACTTCGTTGCCATCCTCGTTATCGCCGCGCCAACGCACCTCGAAATCCAGCACCGCTTTCTCCTGATTCTTGCGGTCCTCGGCGCCGCTCCATACCGGCTCTCCCTGCAGCGTGGTGATACGCACCAGGGCTCGCCGCGGCAGCCCACTGAAAGACACGTACTGATCCTGTCCCACCCGGAAGGGATTGGGGAAGACCACGATGTCCTGATGCGGCACCAGGCGCGCATGCTGGTAAGATCGATTGTCTGTTTCGTCCGCCTCCACCACCTGACTGTCGGGGTCTGCCTCGATCAGGAACACCACCTCCCCGAAACGGTCCCAGGGGATCTTGAGATCCAAGGCATCGCCGGCGGCCAGCGGCTCCACCTGCAGCTGGTCGTAGACCGTTGCACACCCCGTCGAATCAGCCCGGCAGCGCTGCACCCGCACCCGGTAGGGATCTACCACTGGCCCCAATCCCAGGTTGCTGATCCGCACCACCAGGTCGTCACCGCCATCGCTGCGCAGATCCCCGGTGAACACGGCCAAGTCGGGCAGGCCCTCCTCCAGCCCGTACTGACCCAGGGTGGCCACGGTCAGCTGGGTGACCCGCTTGACCAGCTCGTAGTTGACGCTGTCTGGCAGATCCAGCACCGAGTGATACTGGGTGTTGATGCGGTAGTCGCCGTTGCGCACCCCATAGGTGTCCGGATCGGTGGGCAGGTAGTTTTCGATGCCCAGGATCGCGTCGAAACCCCGGGCCCAGAAAGGGGCATGGTCGCTGAGCCCGGCGAACTCGTCCTCCAGCACCTCCACCTTGAGGCCGATACCGTAGCGCCGGTTGCTCTGGAGCATCTGCTCCACCAGCCAGCGCGAGGCCGGATTGGTGACCAGTTCGAGGCGCTGGCTCAGGTCGTTGAAGCCGATCATATCGAAGTTGAGCACCCCGAGGATGCGCTCGCCGCGCTCCACCGCCTGGGTGGCGTAGGCCCGACTGCCCCACAACCCCAGTTCCTCCCCCGAAAAGGCCACGAAACGGATGGACCAGGGAAAGTGTTGCTCGGCCAGGACTCGGGCGCACTCCAGCACCAGCGCCACGCCAGTGGCGTTGTCGTCCGCTCCGGGGGCCGGGTCGGTGCGCCAGTCCCAGCCGCCCCGGGTGCGCACCCCGATGGCGTCGTAATGGGCGCAGACCAGGTAGTAGCCGGCATCGGGATTCGTGCCGTAGAGGTTGCCGACCACGTTGTACATGGTCGAATCCCCCTCGCTGATCCGGAAAGGCTCGACAAAGACCGCCCCTTCTCCCAGGGAGGAAGTCAGTTGGTCGCGGATATACTGGGTGCTGGCGTAGGTTTCGGGCCGGCGGGCGTACCGGGTGCGCCAATTGCTGGGGTCGGCGCTGCCTTGGGCCGGGTCCACGAGGACCAGGCTCTCCACATTGGCGCGCAGTCGCTGCTCATCCACCGCACCAATCAGATGGGCGAGGGTCAGGGCCTGGGTAGCAGCAGGTTTGGCCAGGGGAGGCTGCCAACCGCGCAGGCTGTATTCTTCGGGCAGGGGCCAGAGGAAGTGGTGGTACTCGAACGCTTCGCTCAGCCCCACCGAGGGCAGGCGCAACAGCGCCCAACCGGAGGGATCGCGATACACCAGAGAGGTTAGAGGGGCAAGGGGCAGATCGAGGTGGTCGGCGATAAAATACGCCTCCCCCGGGAGGAGATGGTCGCTGAAGATCAGGGACAAGCCCCGGTGCTCCAGCTGCCGGACAGTGCCTTCGTCCCCCTGCACCAGGACCAAGTGGGAGGCGATATAGCGGACCTGAAGCGGCTTCAGATCCGCTAGTTGGGCCGGCGAAGACCAGCGGGCGCCGATGAGTACTTGAGCCCCTGCCTCGGATCTAAGCAGCCAGAGGCCGCCCAGCAGCAACCAGATCGCTGCCCGCCTAAGCCTGGGCGTCACCGGGCGCCCCGGCCTGTCCCTGACCGGCGTCCGGGCGCACTTGGTGGAGAGCTTCCTTCAGCAGGCGGCCTGGCTTGAAGTGGCTCTTGCGGCGGGCGGGGACATAGATCACCTCGCCGGTGCGCGGATTGCGGGCCGCAGGTTTGGGACGAGTGTCCTTGACCTGAAAGACGCCGAAACCCCTGATCTCGATGCGCTCGCCTTCGATCAGATTGTTGCGCATGGCCACGAAAAGACTGTCGACCATCTCGGCCGTCAGGTTCTTCTTGAATCCCGTGCTTTCGCTGACGAGCAGGGCTAGTTCTTTTTTGGTGATGGTAGACAAGGAGATACCTCCCAAATTCTATTGTGTATTTTCGCATTTACGGTAATATCCGGCTGGAGCCCTGTCAAGATAAATTTGCTTAAAACGATTATTTTTTTATCTAGTTAGGCCCATGAAGCACTCCCTCTCCTCCCTGCAGACACTGCGGGCGCTGCTGCGCTTGCCCCGGCCGCTTAACGGCCTGATCACCGCCCTCTCGGTCGGGGTAGGCGCCTTTGCGGCCGGTGCCCCGCAGCACCATTTATATGGTGCTGCGCCCCCACCCGAGGTCTGGTGGGCGGCCCTGGCTGCCGCACTGGTCGCCGGGGCGGGTAATGCCCTCAACGACGTGGCAGATCTGGAGATCGACCGCATCAACCGCCCCCAGCGCCCCCTGCCCGCCGGCCACCTGAACCGCCGCGCCGCCCTGGTCCAGAGTGTAGTGCTGGCCCTGGCCGGAATCGGCCTCGCCCTGTGGCAGGGACCCGCCCTCGGCGGGATGGCGCTCCTGGTGACCGCAGCGCTGGTCCTCTACGATCTGTGGCTCAAACGCACTGCCCTTTGGGGGAATCTCTTGGTCAGTGCCCTGGCCGCTGCCGCCTTTCCTTTTGGTGCCCTGGCCGCCGGCCAGCTTGGCCGCGCCTGGATTCCGGCCGGTTTTGCCTTCCTCTTCCACCTGGGCCGCGAGATCGTCAAGGACCTCGAAGATGTCGAAGGCGATCGCGCCCAGGGGGCCCGCACCTTGCCCCTGCGCGCCGGGGCACCTTTCGCCGCGCACCTGGCAGCAGGCATCCTGTTCGTGCTGGCCGTCTTTACCTGGTGGCCCTGGCTGGGGGGGATCTACGGCTGGACCTACTTGGTGCCGGTGTTGGGTGTAGATGCCTTGCTGCTGTGGGCAGCCTGGCGCCTGCTCCACGACCGGGCCGCCACGCCCGCCGCGCAACTGGGTTCCCGCCTCAAGTGGGGCATGCTGCTGGGCCTGCTGGCCGTGGTGGCCGGGGAAGCGGGCTGAGCTTTGTCTTTTCTGCACCGGTTTCGGATATTATGACCCCAACAAGCTGAGGAGCGTGCGCCATGAAGATCACCGCCGTGAAAACCTTCCCCATCTTCTGGGGTTCCCGCAACTATCTCTTCGTCAAGGTCGAGACCGACGAGGGCCTGTACGGCATGGGGGAATTCGGCATCACCTGGAAGGAACAGGCCGGGATCGGGGCCATCCAGCACATGAGCCACCACCTGCTGGGCGAAGACCCGCTCAACATCGAGTGGATCTGGCAGAAACTCTTCCGGGGCGATTTCTTCCCCGGCGGTCGTATCAACATGGCCGCCCAGAGCGCCATCGATTTGGCGCTGTGGGACAT
>CAMAVQ010000229.1 GCA_945861755.1 Gemmatimonas phototrophica | reverse complement strand
CAAAGGCCACACACCCTAGCGCACCGCCGGCCAGTAGGTGTGCAGGATTTCCGCAGCTGCGGCCCCTCCCTGCCCCTGAGCGATCAGGGCCTGCAGATCCCTAACCGCCCCGATTTTCTCGCCAGCAGCGCCGCCGAAACGGTCGATGGCCTGGGCATAGGCCGAGCGGGCAGCTTCCTCCTCCCCCCTGGCCAGATAGACCAGCCCCAGGTTGAACTGGGCGTGGATGCTGGGACCGGCAGCCAGGGCCGCTGCGTAGTGGGTGATGGCCTCCTCCCAGCGACCGGCGCGGTAGCGCAGCCAGCCCAGATTGACGTGGGCAATGGCGTCACCTGGATTGAGTTCCAGGGCTTTGACATAGGCTTCAGCCGCTTCCTGGTTCTCCCCCCGTGCTCCCAGCTGGATGCCCCGCAGGGTGTAGGCCTGCCCCAACTCCAGGATGGTCTGTTTCTTGCCGGGTAGGTAAGCCAGGGCGCGCTCAAAGGAGCGGATGGCGCCCAGGGCCTCGCGTTTTCGCAACAGGCCCTTGCCCTGGTTGCCATAGATCACCGAGACCTTGAGGGCGAAATTCTCCCCCAGGCCTTTCTGATCGGCCTCCTGGTGCAGTTGTTCCAGCAGGTCCTGGCTGTACTTGCGGGTTTCGGCATCCAGGCTCTCGGTGTTCACCACTGCCAGTGCCAGATTGAGCAGGTAGCTGTTGGGAAACTGAGCCAGCCCCTCCTGCAGCAAAGGGTTGGGGTCCTCGCTCACAAAGGGCAGGGCGCCGACCAGGCGGAAATAGACCTCCTCCAGAGGGATCATCCCGGGGGCCCGGTCGAGGGCCCGCCGCAATTGGACGGTCCCCTCTGCGGTGTGTCCGTGGGCGATGTAATTGCGGCCCGAGGTGTAGAAGGAGATCGCCTCAGCTTTTTTCAGGTACCCATAGCTGGAGACCAGCAGCGCCACCAGCCCGCCCAGGGCCAGGAGCCGGCCCCAGCGCGGCACCTGCCCCACCTGTTGTAACCCCCAGGCCCAGACCAGCGAGGAGCCGGCACTGGCCAGGTACAGGTACCGCGAGGGGCCGGCGGGCAGGTCGCGGATGGCGGTTTCGTTTAAGAGCAAAAAGGGCAACAGGGTGCAGATGATCCACGCCGCCCCCAGCGAGAGCGGCCAGTGGCGCCGCCACCACCACCAGCCCAGCCCGCACAGGGCCGCTGCGCCGGCGTACAGTTCCCAGGTCTCCTGCCGGTAAACCGGTAGCGGCAACCAGTGGGCGGTGGTCCAGAGCCGGCTGACCAACCACAGCAGCACCCGGACCATGCCGGCCAGGAGCGCGGCCAGGTCCTGGTGGTGATAGAGTTCGAGGGAACGCCAGGTGCTGGTCTGGGAGGAGGTCAGGTGCAGCAGGAAGAGCAGCACCGGCACCAGCAGCAGTCCCAGCCCCAACACCTTGCGCCCCACCTGGCCGCCGCCCTCGCGCCACGACCAGTACAGACAGAAGAGCACCACTACCCCGCTGGACAGGTGGGACATCAAACCCAGCACCACTCCCATGACAAAGCCGGCCCACCACCAGGCCGAGCCGGAGCGGGCGGCGTGTACATAACAGCCCAGGCTCACCAGCATCCAGCACAGGGCCAGGGGATAATCCAGCGCCGAGATGTGGTGGAGCACCTGGAAATGGGCGACGTTGAGCAGAAAGAGCAGGCCGGTCCCCCAGCTCAACTCCAGATTCAGCCCCAGACGCCTACAGGCCCAGGCCCAGAGCAGGCTGGCCAGGACATGGGCGGCGACCACCAGTAGGTGGAAGGCCCCTGGGCTGTTGCCCCACACCAGGAAGGCCAGGTACTTGACCGCCTCGGCAAAAGGGCGGCCCGAAGCCTGGGCCTTTTCCGGAGAAAAAAAATAGTGCCAGTCCTGCTGGATGTGCAGGTGATCCTGGAAGGTGTCGGCGTCGTGGGTGTCGAGCTGGTGGTCGCGGAGGCTGCCAAAGGTGAGCGCCCCGAGCAGGCACAAGAGCAGGCCGTACAGGTACCAGGTGCGCGGCTGATCTTTCAGCGTCAATAGGGACTTGGTCATCGTCCTCTTGAGGTTGGTTGGGGTCCGCACCTGGAGCTAGAACACTTTTCGGCGGTGCAGCTGGTCTTCTCCGTACTCATAAATAGACCCTGATGGTCCTTGCAAAGTTTTATTTGGTGTCTATATAATCTGATGCCCACCTGCACCTCGGAGACCGACACCCTCTACCCGGATACACCACTATGCCCATGCTTTTGCTCGCCCTGCTGCTGGCCGCGCCCCCAGCCCGCGCCTTGCATTTTGTCGAGGTAGCCAAAGAGGCCGGCATCGACTTTCGCTACGTCAACGGGGCCAGCCCCCAGCGCTACCTGCCCGAGGCCATGGGCTCGGGGGCAGCCTTCTTCGACGCCGATGGCGACGGGTTTCTAGAGCTGTTCATCGTCAACGGCGCGTACCTGGGCCGCGATCCCGGGCCGGACGCACCGGTAGACGCCCTGTACCACAACCGGGGCGACGGCACCTTTGAGAACCAGACCGCCCGCGCCGGGGTGGGTGATCCCTCCTATGGCATGGGCGCCGCCACCGCCGACTACGACAACGACGGCGACCAGGACCTCTACATTGCCAATTTTGGTCCCAACCGCCTGTACCAGAACCAGGGCAAGGGGCGCTTTATCGACCGGACCGACAGCGCCGGGGTGGGGGATGAGGGCTGGGGAACCAGCGCCGCCTTTGCCGACGGTGACCTGGACGGGGACCTCGATCTGTACGTGGCCAATTATCTCGATTTCAAGATAGAAAACAACAAGGTCTGCCTGCAGGCCGGGGTGCCGGCCTATTGTCCGCCCACCGCGTACCCGGGGGCCTCCGGGGTGTACTACCGCAACGAGGGAAACGGGAAATTCAGCGATTACACTCACCAGGCCGGGTTCTACACCACCCAAGGCCGCCAACTGGGGGCCGTGTTCGCCGACTACGACCTGGACGGGGACCCGGATCTCTTTATCGCCAGCGACAAGACCCCCAACTTCCTCTTCCAGAATCAGGGGCAGGGCCACTTCTCCGAGGTGGGGATCACCGCCGGGGTGGCTTTTGGCAACGAAGGGGCGGCCGAGTCGGCCATGGGCGCTGACTGGGGGGATTACGACCGCGACGGCCGTCCGGATATCGCCATGACCACCTTCCAGTGGGTGGGTTTGGCGCTGTACCACAACGACGGGGGCGGTTTCTTCTCGTACGCCAGCTACGAGGCGGGCGTCGGGGCACCTAGTCTGCCCTACCTGGGCATGAGCGCCGACTTCCTCGACGCCGACAACGACGGGTACCTGGACCTTTTCGTCGCCAACGGACACCTGGACCCCAATGTCAGAGAGTACGACAGCGCCGCCAGGTACGCACAGAAAAATCTGCTCTTCCGCAACACCGGCAAGGGCACCTTCGTCGAGGTGAGCGACAGCGCCGGCCCTGGCCTGCAGCTGGAACGGGTGGGCCACGGCGCGGCCTTGGGGGATTACGACAACGACGGAGATATGGATATCTTTATCTCCGTCTCGGATACCACGCGCTGCAGCCTGCTGCGCAACGAAGGCAACGCGGGCAGCCATTTCCTCAGCATCGAGACGGTGGGAGTGGCCAGCAACCGGGACGGGGTGGGTGCCCGCATCCGGGTGCAGGCCGGGGATCTGGTCCAGACCGAGGAGGTGCGCAGCAACCGGGGCTATCTGAGTTCCAGCGACCGGCGCGTCCACTTTGGTCTAGGCGCGCACCGGGTCGCCGACCAGGTGGAGATCCGCTGGCCCGGCGGCGCGGTGCAGGTGCTGAAAAACGTGGCGGCTGACCAGTTCCTCAAGGTGCGCGAAGGGGCACCTTGACCCCGCTCTCCTCGGGGGTTGTCACCGAGTAGCGGAAGCCTTCGTCGGTACCGGCGGCTCCGTACCTGCCCTGCTTGTCGATGGCCACGAAGTTGATGCTCAGGTCGGCCCGGCCCTCGCTCTTGACGATGCGCTTCACCACTTCAGCGCAGGCCTCCTGCGGGTGTAACCCCTGGCGCAGGTACTCGACGGCCATGAAGCTGCCGCAGTAGCGCATGACGTTTTCGCCGATGCCAGTGGCCCCGGCCGCTGGTCGAGCAGCCCCCGGCCAGGTGCCCTTCGGCGTCGAGGATCAGCAGGGCGATGGTGTCGTGGCCCTGGGCTTTTTTCACCGCTTCCTGCTCGGCCTGCCATTTGAGCCAGGCCTGCCGCCTTTCCTCGGTGGGCATGTGCGCCGTCTCCAGACCCTGCTCCAGAGCAAACTGCCGCGCCCCCTCCCCCACCAGCATCACGTGGGTGGTGTGCTCCATCACCCGCCGCGCCGCTGAGATGGGGTGGGCGATGCCCTCGATGGCCGCCACGCTGCCGGCCTTATGCCCCGGCCCCCACATGATGCAGGCGTCCAGTTGCACCACCCCTGCGGCGTTGGGCGTGCCGCCGATGCCCACCGACGAGTTGCTCAGGTCTGCTTCGATCACCCAGATGCCCTGTTCCACGGCATCCAGGGTGCTGCCCCCCTGCTG
>CAMAVQ010000228.1 GCA_945861755.1 Gemmatimonas phototrophica | reverse complement strand
AGGCGCGTTTCAAACGGTACCTGGCCGATGTGCGCCGGTACCAGCCGGTGGGCCGCAGCTCGCGCTTGGACCTGCGCCTGCGTCTGGGCACAGCCAAGGGACCTCTACCCAGCCAGTACCTGTACGACCTGGGCGGCTTTGCCTCGCTGCGGGGGTACGGCTTCAAGCAGTTCAGCGGCGATCGCCTGGGGCTCTTCAGCGCCGAGTATTGGGTGGACGGGGAGGCGCAGTGGCCGGGGGATCTGCCGGTGGACGACCTGTCGGTGGGGTTGTTCTTCGATGCCGGCAGCGCCTGGGTCGCTCGAGACCAGAACGACCCCTTCGCTACCGAAGACCTCGAGGTGTACAAGAGCATGGGTTTCGCCCTGCAATGCGAAAACGCCCGCTTCTACCTGGCCCGTCCGCTGGATGGGCCGGACCGGGAATGGGAACTGGCCCTGCGTTTCAGCCGCAGTTTCTGAAGAAAGGTCCCTCGATGAATATCCCTGCCGGTGATTGGGGCGCGCAGTTCCGCTGGTCCTTTGGCGATGGGCAGGCCCAGGAGGCGCTGCACCAATACCAGGGGGCGATGCAGGCCCTCGAGTTGGTCTACGACAACGACGGTCTCTGGGAGTGGGGTGACCCGCGCGGGGAAGGGCCGGAGATGATCCGGCGCATGGTGGATCAGTACGCCCAGGTGGGAGCGCGGGCCCTGGTATGGGGCTGCGGCAACAACCTGGCCTGGAGCTATACGCCAAGGGTGCAGGAGGCCTGGTGTGACCGGGTGCCGCGCGACAAGGAAAACCTCGACCAGCTGGCCCGGCGGCAACGCCAGTGGTTGGACGCCGGCACCGACCCCTTGGCCGTGGTGCTGGAACGGGCGCGGGTGCATCACCTGCCGGTGCTGGCCGGCTTCCGCCTCAACCGCTTCTTCCAGATCTACGGGGTGGAATCCTGGTACGAGAACAACCCCCAGTTCGTGCTCTCCCCGGCCAGCTGCCCGCTCAACCCCAGCCAGTACAGCGTCGACCTGGCCCGGCCCGAGGTGCGCGACCACTTTGTGGCCCAGTGCATCGACGTGGTGGCGCGGTACCCGGTGCAGGGCCTGCACCTGGAGTTCATGCGGGCGATCCCCTTTTTTGAGCGGGGGCAGGAGGACAAGGCAGCGCATCTGAACGAGTTCCTGCGTCAGTTGCGCCGCGAACTGGATGGGATCGGCCGCCAGCGGGGCTGCCACCTCGAGCTGGCGATCTGGTCGGGCACGCCGCAGAACTACCGCGTCATCCGCAGGGGACTCTTTCCCCCGGAGTTCTGCGAGCTGGAGTTCCACGGCATCGATGTCGCCACCTGGATCGCCGAGGGGCTGGTGGACCGGTTGATGTTGAGCGTGTGGTCGGGGGGAGCGCAGCGGCGGGGCACGCCGGTGGAACTGCAGCCCTGGGTGGAGATGGCGCGGGGCAGTCGCACCCGTATCCTGGGGGAGATCGACAATGCCTGGGAATTGCCCGGGCCGGCCCATCTGCGCGAGGCCGAGTCGGTGATCCGCCAGACCGCCGCCACCAGCGACGGGGTCTTCCTCTTCAATATCCAGCCCTATGCCCTGGCGCTGATTCTCGCCGGAGCGCGCCAGGGCTGAGCCTTTGCCCTCAGGGGCAGAGCTGTCGGACGGTGCGCAGGAAGGCCAGGTAGTTCTCGGGCGGGGTGCCCGGCAATACCGCGTCGGCGGTGGAGTAGATGTGCGGGGTGCCGCGGGTGGCCTCGACCATGGTGCGGGTGAGGGCGGCGATCTCGTCGGGTTTGCCCTCGCGCAGCCTTCCCAGATCCAGATTGCCCTTGGTGCAGGAGGCCGGCCGCAGATGTTTGCGCGCCTCGGCTAGGTCGTTGTCGCCGGCCGGGGGCGGGGCCACGGTCTCGATGACATCGGCCTCGAAGAGATCGAAGACCCCTTCGGCAAAGAACTGCTGGGTGCGGCCGCAGTTGTGGTACCAGAAGAGGCCGCCCCGCTCGTGGGTCCAGCGGGCGTAGTCGCGCAGGCAGGGCACGTCCATGATGGAGAACAACTCGGGCGAGGTCATCTCGAGTCCCAGGCCCGAGGCGCTCATGAAGTCGAAACCCTCTTCCGTGGCCACCGCGAAGATCTTCAGGGACGCCTCGTACACCGCCCGCATACTCTCCCGATAGGTAGGCTCCAGATCGTGCCAGTGCAGGAAGATGGTGGCCTGGCCCACCTGGTGGGCCAGCCAGTAGGGATTGACGTGGCCGATGACGATCACCCCTTCGTCGCCGACCTTGGTGCGCCACTGGCGGAAGAAGTCCCGCATCTGGGTTTCGCGGCCCTCCACATCGCGGCAGGCAGCCTGGAAATAGACGTGGTCCTCACCGGTCTGCACCGGAAAGCTGGCCTCGAAGGAACCCAGGCCCATGCCGCGGGGCACCCGGCGGGTCCAGGTGCCGGCCGAGGTGGGCAGGGTGTAGAGCACACTCTCCTGGTCGCTGCCGGCCTCGTCGGTGGTCCAGGGAAAGATGAACTGGGTGCAGCCCACCATGAACATTGGCTCGTAGTCGAGGGCGCGGGCCAGGGCGATCTCGTCCTTGACCGCGTCGCCGCTGACCGGCAGGCTCAACTGGCCCAGGGTGCCGGCTACCACATCGGCATAGGGCAGGAAGGGGGAGACCGGGGGCCGGTGGTCGCGGGGATTCCGCACGAAGTCGAGGAAACGACGGCGTGCCGTGCCCGGGGCAGCGACCGCAGCCTCAGACGCCGAGGTAGGGGATTGGGCCTGGCCTAGCCGGGAGACGTGGGATTCATTCACGTTTGGGCCTCCAGCACCAAAACCCAGTCCTGGAAGACCGGGGGTTTGGGGGCGGGCCAGTCACCTTCGGCCTGGCCCAGCGGGTATTCGCGGCCGGTCTTGGGATCGAAATAGAAGGCGGTATACGCTTTCTCGAGCCCTTTGATCTTGAGATTGCCGGACCAGGCCGCCCAGCTGGTTTCGGCGGGGATGAAGATCAGGCGCACCTGGCCGGGGATGCCGGCGGCGTAACAGGCCACGCGGCGCTCGGCGGACTGATGCGGCTCGGCCCATTCGGGGTGCGGCGAGAACTCCCACCAGCGGAACCGCTCCAGCAGGCGTTTGCCGATACCCAGTTGGCCCGAGCCGGGCAGCTTGTAGGCCTGGTCCCAGGGGATATCCCCCCAGGAGCTGCCGTGCGGCGAGAGGCCGTAGGGTTTGGCGGCGGTGTTGACCTGCCACAGGCCGTTGGCCCCATAGGTATGGCCGGCCGCGCCCGAGAGCAGGCAGGACCAGAAGAGGAAACGCTGCACCTCCTCGCGGCTGGACTCCATGATGCCCTCGTAGTTCACCTCGCTGACCAGCACCGGCAGCCGGGGCTCGTGGGCGAGGGATTTCTCGAGTGTATCTACCGTGGGGCCGAGGGAGGGATAGCCGGAGTGGCCGGTCTGCAGCATGTCCAGGTCGAGGATGCCGGGGTCGTCCACCTGGTCGTGGCCCAGCTGGGTGGGGTGGATGGTGAGGGGGTTGCGGTCGGCGTCGAGTTTGCGGATATAGCGCACCAGCTTGCCCCACTTCTGGCGCAGTTCCTGGCGGTAGGCGTCGGCCTCCTCCTGGCTCTTGGGTTTGAGATAATAGAACATCAGTGCCTCGCCGGCGGCGCACCACACTACCGGGTACGCCCCGTACCGGGCCACCAGGTAGCGCCAGTGTTTGGCAAGCACCTCGGGGCCGGCAAAGTCCATGAAGTACCCCCACGAGCCGACGATGCAGGGCACCAGGCCGGCGCGCACCACGTGGGCCAGGCGCAGATCGGCCTGGTCGAAGTACGCGGGGTTGATGCAGGAGAAATCCTTTTCCCATGGGAAGCCGGCCTCGTTGCGGCCGCGCTCGTCGAAGGGTTCCATATCTGGGTACAGGCCGGCGACGATCTGCACCACGCTGAAGCCCTTCTTCACCCGGTCGGCCGTGAGTTCCTGAAAGTCCTCGGGCCAGCGCAGCCGTTCACACAGGCCCATCCACCAGGTGTCGCCCAGCCAGAGGAAAGGGGTGCCATCGCAGTGCTCGAGGTGCCGCCGCGAGGCGGCCAGGCGCAGGGGGCCGTGGCGCAGGAGCGCGTTCTCGCCGGTATAGGGAAGGATCTCCAGGGTGCCCTGCTGATCGTGCAGGCCGGTATCGCCGGTAGCGGCACCGCGGCTCTGGTAGCGATGCACCCCGCGCTGCGAGGAGGAGTACCGCACCTTCCAGGTCTGGTCGCCGGCCCAGAAGGCGGGCAGGAGCAGTTCCCTGCCGTCGGGCTGGGTGAAGAGCACGTCGACCTGGACGGTATTGAAGGGATCGGCGTGGATCTGTTCGGAGGTGAAGGACCATTCGAGTACCTGCTGCTGCTGGGCGCGTTTCATCGGCCGCCTCCCGGGTTGTTGTCTAGAGGAGTAATATTCGATATTCGGGGTGGGCCGGCCAATCGCGGTTGCGTCGGGAAGCAGCCCCTTCGCTCATTCTCGCCCCCCATCCCTGGGGCGCAGTCCTGCGCCCCTTGGAGGACCTAAATCCGCTCAGGGGCCACTT
>CAMAVQ010000227.1 GCA_945861755.1 Gemmatimonas phototrophica | reverse complement strand
GCGGCTTTGACGGCGTGGACTTCCGCGGCATCCGCGACCAGCTAGACATCACCCTGATGCCCGAGTTCACCAGCGGCGTCGCCCAGAGCCGCGCCAAGCTGCGCGACGTTGGCCTGGAGGTCTGCGGCATCAGTTCGAGTATCCGCCTGTGTGTGGCCGATAGACTGGCCGAAAACGTCGAGGAAGCCCGCCGCACTATTGCCCTGGCCCTGGAGCTGGGCTGCGGCCAGGTGCGGGTCTTTGGCAGCGGCGACCCGGCCCTGGGCCACGCAGCGCTGGCCGACCAGGGACGGAACTGCATGGAGGCCATTCTGGAATTGGCGGGCGCCCGCCGGCTGCACTGGCTCTTCGAGACCCACGACGAGTGGATCCGGGCCCGGGATTGCAAGCTGCTCTTGGAGCGCATCCCCGACCCGGCCTTCGGCATTTTGTGGGATATGGGCCACACCGCCCGGGTGGGCAGCGAGTCGCCCCGCCAGACCTGGGAGGCGGTGGGCCCGCGCGTGGGCTACACCCACGTCAAGGACGCCGTCCACGATCCCTCCCACCCGCAGGCCATGCAGGACGGCTGGCGCTACGTGATCCCCGGCACCGGCCAGCTGCCCCTGGCCGAGGCCATCGGGCTCTTGCGCGAGCAGGGCTATACCGGCTGGGTGATGTTCGAGCACGAGAAACGCTGGCACCGCGAACTGGAAGAACCCGAGGTAATTTTCCCGCTTTTTGTGGAGTGGGCGCGAAAGCTGAAAGTCACTGAATAGCCGACGAGCGCGTCGGGGAGCGACCCGCTCCGGTTTTTCCCCAGGCGCGTCCCGCCGCACCCCAACCTACGGGGTGCGGCGCCAGATGCACTGGGCAGCCCGATAACCCGGCCCCCGCAACACCATCTATATGGTGTTGCGTCCTCTCGCTCGCTCCGCTCCGCTACCCGGCCCACCACCACGCGGACTTCCCTTCCCAACCGCTCCTTGATTATGGAATCCCCCCGCCTGCCGCTACGCTAACCCTCGCGGCCCACCCCACTGGGGTTCACTCCCCGCCGCTTGGGTAGCCAGGGACGTGGGAGTGCCCTGGAGGCGGCTCTGGGGGAGAGGCCGGGGGAAGGATCGCAGGGCGGGGCAGGGGGAAGCGTAGTTTAAGGAGCGAGGGGGCAGATCCGGGACTTCAGAGACGACGGAATGGGCACCCCGCGTCCCTGGCCTCTACGGGTGCCCCCCGTACACTTTCAGGGCATTGCCGCCCAGCACCATCTCCCGCTCGCGCGTGGAGAGGAACTGGGTGTGGAGCTGGGCCAGCTTCACCAACTGGGTGTAGTTCAGATGGCTCAGCAGGCCGGGTTGGTCCGTGCCCCACAGCACCTTGGCCGGCCCGATGCGGTTGATGGCCTGGCGCAGGTACCGGGCCGCCGTTGGGTAGGGGAAGTCCTCGCCGGGCACATAGGCCGGCAGCGAGGCGGTGTCGAAGTAGACATTGGGCAGCCGGCCCAGGTCGATCTGCTCAATCCACAGCCGCCACAGCTTCAGATCGTCCTCCACCTGGGGCCGGGGCTGGCCCAAGTGGGCGATGACGATGCGCAGTTTCGGATGCGCCTGGGCGATGGTCCGCACCGCGCTGGTCTGGTAGGAGCGGCTGCCCACCGCCCCCAGGTCCAGCGCCAAGGTCCACCCCACCTTCTCCACCTCCTCCCACAACCACTCCAACTCCGGGGCGTCTAGTTTGGCTTCCGGGTGCAGGCCGCACAGCCCGGTGGCTTCGGAGCACTCCAACTTGAGCGCCCGGAACCCCGGATGGGCGATGATGCGGCCGAACTGAGCGCGGCTGCGCGGGGTCCACGGATCAAAGCAGGCCGCCCCGATCAGGCGCTCGGGGTAGCGCTCCAGCGCCTCCAACACGTACTGATTGCATTCCCCGTAGAAGGTCCCCTGGAGCAGCACCGCTCGCTCCACCCCGGCCCAGTCCAGGTTGGCCACCAGCATCTCGGGCGTGAAGACCGTCTTCTCTCCATAGGGGGGAAAGAGCTGGGTCTCCTCGGCGCCGATGGCGATGCGCCCGTATCCCAGGCTGCGGGTGGGGCCGGCCCCGATCAGGCCGCGCACCTGGGGAAAGATGTGGGCGTGGGCGTCGACGAGCATGGCGTCCTAGAGGGTGGGCAGGGCAGGGACCACCTGCTCGGCCAAGAGGCGCATAGAACGCCGCCAGGCCTCGCGGTCGTCCCAGTCGTGGGCGATCATCAACAAGGTGCCAAAACCACCGGTGGTCTCCCACACCTGCTGCAGCTTGTCGATGCACCCTTGGGCATCGCCGATGATACACTGGTGCTCCAGCATGTACTCGGGCGTGATCGCCTCGTCGGGCAGATCGGGGTCGTGTTTGATCAGGTTGAGGGAATTCAGGGAGCGCAGGATGGTGATCAGGTATTTGAAAGAGCCGATGAAGGCGCCGCGCCGCGCCAACTCCCAGGCCTCCTTTTGGGTACGGCCGACGATGATGCTGCGCGAGACCCGCCACTGGGCCCGCTCCGGGGTACGGCCGCCTTCCTGGGCGCCAGCGGAATAGGTCTTCCAGTGTTCGGCCACCGTGGACACCGGCACCAGGTTGGTGCTGATGGGGATGTAGCCGCGCTGGCCGGCCATACGCGCGGCCATGGACTGCGGTTTGATCACACTCATGGCGATGGGCGGATGGGGCTGCTGATAGGGCTTGAGCAGCATGCCGATCCCCAATTCGGGGATGGGATTCTGGATCTTGATGTGCCAGAAATCCCCCTTAAAATCAAAGGGCGCCTCGGCCTGCCAGAGCTTGAGGATCATGTCGATCCCCTCCAGGGTCATCAGGCCCTGGGTCTTGGGATCGGGCAAATTGAAGAGTTCCCAATCGGTGGGCACCCCGCCCTGGCCAAAGCCGCAGTTGAGCCGGCCCCGCGACAAATGATCGAGGTAGGCCAGGCGCACGGCAATATTGGCCGGATGGTGCTGCGGCACGATGGAGACCCCAGTGCCCAGACGGATGTTCTTGGTGCGGGGAAAAACATTGGCGATGAAGATATCGTTGGCCGGGATGGGTTCCCAGCCCAGGGTGTGGTGCTGGCCGATCCAGGCCTCGGAAAAACCCAGTTCGTCGGCCAGGACCACCAGGTCGATGTCCTCCTCAAAGCACTCGGTGCGCGACTTTTCGGGGGGGTGCAGCGGCATCATAAACGTGCCCAGTTTCATCAGCGTCTCTCCTCGTATAGTTCGGCCCGACTGCGCCCCAGCTTGCCGGGACACAGCTGCCGCATTTCGGGTGGCATACGCTCAAAGGTCTCAGGCCAGACCGGCTGGTGCCCGCCCTCCACCCAGTTGTTAAACCAGCGCGGGTAATAGGCGATGTTGAGGCCCACGCGGATCTGGCTGCTGGTGTTGGCCCGGGCAATGTGGAAGGCACCCGCGTGCCAGAGCATCACCGAGCCGGCCCGGCCGACAACGGGCTGGATCAGGGAAGGGTCGAAATCGGCGGGCGGGCCCTTGCAGCGGGAGCGGTGGCTGAAGGGCACCACCCCGGTGGCCCCGTTTTCCACCGTGAAGTCGGTGAGCATCCACATGGTGTTGATCATCCAGGGCACGTCGGGCACCTGGTGGAAGCTGCCGGCCGAATCGGCGTGCAGGCGCTGGGCCGGCGCCCCCGGCCAGGTGGGTTTGGAGCAGGCCTCCACCACCCGGCAGTGCGGCCCGAGAAAATGGCGGGCAATGGCCACCGTATCCTGGTGGGCGGCGCACTGCCACACCCGGTCGTCGAGGTTGACCATGCCGAAGAGAGTATGGTATCTCGGGTCGTCGTTGACCATCATCGGCAGGTACTGCGGATCGGCGTGTAATTCGAGGCAGCGGGCCGCCAGCTCGCCCGCCATGGCCGCCGGGATGCGGTCTTCCAGCAGGCAGTAGCCGTAGGTGTCCAGGTGCTGGATGGCAGCGAGCAATTGGCTGTCCATGGGGCCCCCTCCCGTTGGGCAGCCAGAAATGTAGGGCAGGGGAGAGCCTGAGACAAGCGCGCCGCGCCGGGGGAGCGCGCCGCCTATAAGTGCAGATTGACCAGCGGCAGCAGGCGCAGCCAGCGGGGGTTGTTGCCGGCGTAATTGAGCAGCCCCAGCTGGAGCCCGCGCAGTTGGGAAGTGGTGTTCAGCAGACCGACGGAGAGGCCGCTCAGCCGCTGGTTGACCTTGTGGAACCAGAAATCCTCGAAGACCACTCCGTTCAGGCCGCTCACCATCACCCCGCGCATCGCCGGAGCGCCGATGCTGACCAGGCTCCCGGCGATGCCGCTGATCCGCTCCTCGGCCCGCACGCCCGCCGGCCCCAGCGATATCCCGTTGATCTTTTTGCCGACCCGCACCACCCCGCCTACCGCGATACCTCTGACAGTGCCGCCCACCCCCATACCCACCCCGCCAATACCCAGTCCTGAGAGGTCTTTACCCACCGCCACCCCGATCAGGCCGGCCGCTAGCCCTTTCAGGTTTTCTCCCACCACGGTTCCCAACCCACCCAGCGCCAGCCCCACGGCATTCTTGGCAATCCCCACGCCCACGCCACCCAACGCGATGCCTT
>CAMAVQ010000226.1 GCA_945861755.1 Gemmatimonas phototrophica | reverse complement strand
CCATAGGTCGGATTGGGGGCCATGATGGTGTTGACCACCGCATCGTGCCCGGCGACGGCCGCCTCGACCAGCTTGTAGTCCAGCACATCCCCCTGGATGGTGCGTTCGCCGCCGGTTACCGCCTTGATGTCGAAGGCGGTGACCTGGTGGTTCTGGCTCAACAGTTCCAGGGCTGCCCGGCCGACAAAGCCGGCGGCCCCGGCCAATAACACGCGCATCTTTTCTGCTCCCAGTTATAGGTGAAGCTATGGTTGTCCTGCGCAAGCCCTATTAGGCCGTGGTGGGCCTCAATCCTTCCGGTGTGACCTGGACGAACTGCATACGCAATTTGTCGCGCCAGGAATCCTCGTACGCAAACAGGATCTTATCCGGTGCCACCTCGCACAGGGCGCCCATCGCCCAGATCGAGGTGTCGATGTAGGTGTGGTCCCAGGTCATGCCCTCGTCGCGGGTGGTGTGCAGGGTGAGGCCGGGGAAGCGGGTGGGGAAAAGCACCGCGCCCGACTGCACCCGCACCGGTGCCGAGGGGGCCCAGCCGGCAAAGGGGCCGCGCACGCAGGGCCCCCAGGTCCGGCCCTGGTCGTGCGACCAGGTCTCCCACATCCACGGCGAATAGATGGGCCGGATCAAACACATGATGCGGCCATCGGTGGTCTCGAAGCCGACCGGCTCGGTCAGGTCGAGGTTGCCCATGCCCTCGGCCTCGCCGTCGAGGTTGGTTGCCGGCGACCAGGTTTTTCCCCCATCAGTGGAGCGGGTGGCAAAGGCCTGGCAGTGGATCGCGCTCCACTTGGTGATGGGCTCGCTGGAGGTGGTGTGGCCGCCCAGACCAAAACGGATGAGGGTCCCGTCCCGCAACTCCAGGGGCCAGCCCGTGCCAAACCCCTTGAGTCCGGCCGGGGCCTGAAACTCGATGGGCACCGGCACCGTCCAGGTCTTGCCCTCGTCGGCCGACTCGCTCCAGGCCGACTCGGCCTTGGAGCCCAGGCCCACGCTGAGCAGGCGGCCGTTTTTTAGCACCTGCATACCGCCCACCAAGTTGGCCGGGGCCGGCACCACCTCCCAGGTCCGGCCCCCGTCGGTGGAGCGGCCCAGATGCCGGCCCGTAGAGGAAGAAAAACCGCAGAGCAGGGTGCCGGCGGCAGTCCTCACCAGGCTGATACCCCGCTGGGTCTCTCCCTGGTCCGGGAAGGGGACCACCCAGTTTTTGACCTGCCTTATCGTTTCGTCCCAGGGCGGAGCGGCCACCTCGCTGCCCTCCACTTTCACCTGCCCATGCCGGGCCTGGGCAAACCCTGCCAGGCCGATGCGCCCCTGGCGGTACCGGTGGTCGCGCACATCGAGGGCCGGGTGGCCGTTCACCCACACCTGAAAGCGGTCCCCCTCCACCTTGAGGCGGGCCTGACTGGCGATGCCCAGCGGATTGCTGGGCACCCGCTGCACGTGGTTGAGGGCCAGCAGGTGCAGGTACCCCGAGCCATCAGCCACGGAGAGCGCGGCCCAGAAATGCTGGGCGCGGTATCCCTGGCCGCACTGGGGAAAGTGGATCAGGTAGTAGTGGGTGGGGTCCTGGGCCCGGACAATGAAGCCCAGGTCCGCGTGGTTGGCCGGCATCTGCACGGTGAACTCGGCCTCGATATCCGCATAGGCTTTGGGCTTGAAAAAGGCCAGCGCGTACCCCTGCAGCCCCTGCCCGTCCTCCCCCCGGACAACGCGGATCCCGTCCTCGTGTTCCTCCCATTTGCCGGCCGCCAGGTGCCAGTCCTGGCCCTCACCGATATACAGGTTCATCTCTTGTGCTCCTCCTGCCGGTGCCGGGGACCGATTCGGCCGGCTTCGATGGTTCCAAGGAACTAGGTCCCACTGGCGCCACTGTTGCTGTCCAGGGGCCAGCCGCCTTCCACCACCCCGGGCGCTGCGAAAAAACCCACCTCCGCCAACCGCGCGATCCAGGCCTGCCGCCAGGGGTTTTTGCGAGGGTTGGCGAGCCAGGAGCGGGCGTAGAGAAAGGGGCGCTGCGGTCCGAAGCTCTTGAGGCCGGCGTTCACGTTGCCTTCCCCTTGGCGTCGGAGGTACTCGACCTCCTCCGCCGTCTTGGGGTTGTGGTAGTACACCACCGTGCCCATGCGGCGGTCAATGCCGCCGCCATAAGAAGCATGCCAGAGGCGCAGGTCAAAGCCGATCACGTCGCCCGGCTCGGCCGCAAGCACGGCAGCCGGGACCTGCTCTAGGGGTAGGGCGCGGACCGCAGGTCCCCAAAGGGGGTCGTTGAGATCGAAACGGTGGCTGCCGGGCATGACGCGCAGCGCACCGGAATCCGCTCCCACGGGTTGCAGATAGAAGGCGAACTTGATGCCGTACTGCAGCAGGCTGACCGTATCTGGATGCCAGTTCGTATTGCCCACATAGCGGTTGGCGTCAGTCCCGACACCCAGGACATCGTCCCCGTAGAGCTGGCGGGCCGCCTTCAGGAAGCGCTCATCTTCGAGCAGGCTGGCGTGTAAAGGGGTCTCTTCGTCCATCATCATGGTCCAGTGCCGCTTGCTGCCGTCAAAAGGCTTGTGGGCGTACTGCTGGGCCATCGCCTGTTCCACTTCCCGGCTGATGGCGGCCATTTCCTCGCTGGTGAAGACCTGCCGCAGGACCAGGTAGCCAAAGGCCTTGAAAAAACGGACCTGCTCTTCACTCAGGGCCGAGGCATACGCTTGGGGCATAGGGCACTCCTCTCCTTTGGGGCCGAGCGGGGCCTGTCCACCGGCGTTCGCGCGGGGTGGCGCCTGCCCAGGCTATCCTCGCCGAGGGTCGGCAAGGGTTCCCCAATATAGGGGCTGTGGGCACCCGCCTACAACGCTGGCGACGCCCTTTGTGCACAAGAGGGACCCAATGCGGTGGAGACTTTTCCCCGGTGGGTCTTCTTGACAATGGGAGAGAGGGATGCGAGGTTTCCGCCACACTCGTCCGTGGCCGTCTTTCGCAGCTGCCGAAAGTCGCCCGAGGCGTCCATACGTGCCATGTGCCTGCGTCCGACCTGACTGTATTGAGTATGAAGATCGTCGCCGTGGATCTCCACCAGGTCGTCGTGCCGATGAAGCCCGACACCGTGCATTCGGCCGGGGTCGAGGATCCGCTCTGCGCTCCCGATCCGATAACAGGCCGCCGGCTCAACTTCTGGGAATTTTCCAAGTGGATCGTCGAACTCAGGGCCGACAACGGCCTGATCGGCCTGGGGGAGCCGCGGCGGGGCGATCTGGAGGAACCGCTGCGGCAATACGCCGACCTGATCGTCGGCCGCAGCCTGATCGAGCTGCCCATCGGCAACCTGCCCCTGCCGCACGGCGACGATTATGAGTCCTACATCATCTACGAAGCCTATGAAATGGCCTGGCTGGACCTGCTGGGCCAACACCTCGGGGTGCCGGTACACCACCTGCTGGGCGGCAAACGCATCGGGCGGGTGCCCATCGACTACTGGATGGGCCGGGCCAGTGTGGAGGACACCTTCCGGCGGGCACAGCTGGCCCGGGAGCTAGGTTTCCGCGGGGTGAAGATGAAGTGTGTGCTCGCTGACCCCATCGCCGCGCGGGTGGCCGCGGTGCGGGAGGCAGCGCCCGATTTCTCCATCGTGCTCGACCCCAACGAGCGCTTCGAGGATCTGGAGGGGGCCCGGCGCGTCGCCCGGCAACTGGAGCGCTTCGAGCAGGTCGTCTTCGAGAGCCCGGTGCCCCAAGAGCGCCTCGACTGGTACGTGCAACTGCGCCGGCAAATCCCGCAGCAGATCGCCCTGCACCTCACCTCCCTGACCCAGCTCCTACCCGCCCTGCGCCTGGAAGCCGCTGACTACTACAACCTGCTGGGGCCGCTCGTGGAGTTCAGCCAGTGGGCCCGCCTGGCCCAGGCCGCCGGCTGCCCCACCTGGCGCGGCACCGGTATGGACCTCGGGATCCGCGACATGAGCAGCGTCCACGCCGCCGCCGCTGCCGGCTGCATCCTGCCCAGCGACATCATCGGCCACCTGCTGCGCGAGGACGACCTGATCGCCGAACCCATCCCTTTCAGCGAAGGCGCCCTGCTTGTCCCCGATACGCCCGGGCTGGGGGTCACCCTGGACCGCGAGGCGTTGGAGAAATACCGGATCAGCTAATATGCCGCGCAGCTACCAGGTGGAGACGAACTCCTCCATGCCGAAGCCGGCGGGCATGGCATTGGGCTCGTACTCCGAGGGTGGTCCCTGGAAGCCGGGGGCCGCCTGCGCGGCCGGCAGCCTGAGCCGGTGGTCCAGCGCGGCAAAACGGGCGCCCAGTTGCTCCGCCTCTGCGGGCGAGAAGCGCCCGGCCCACTCGTTGAACACCTCGGTGCCGAACCACAATGATTTTATTTTGGCGGCCTGCTCGACAGCCGGCAGCCCCTGGGCTTCGATGGCTTTGTGTTCTCCCAGGCGCCGCGCCACCTTCGACAACATCACCAGGGCCACTGCCCGCCCTTCTGCGCTGGGGTGTAATTGCGCCATCGCCTGCCCAAACCCCGCGGCGTCCTGCTGGATCGCGGCGCGGAAGATCGCCTCGAACTGCCGGTGCTCCTCCTGCCACAACTG
>CAMAVQ010000225.1 GCA_945861755.1 Gemmatimonas phototrophica | reverse complement strand
ACCCCATGGCCCGCGAGGTGGCGGAGTGCAGCTTTTTCTTCAATATCCCCCTGGCCAAGTGCCACAACCTGGGCTGCACCACCCTCTCGATCAAAAATTTGATGGGCATTCTCACCAGCCCGGTGCGGCACCTGTGCAATATCCAGGAGGTGGACCAGCCCTTCGCCGAGGGCATCTGGCGGCTCACCGAGAGCGGCCTGAGCCTCTTTGAGGATCGTTTCTACCACAAGCTCTGCGACCTGGTGGCCGCCCTGCGCAGCCTCAAGATCCCGCGCCTGTGTGTGGTCGATGGGTTGGTGGGCCGCGATGGCACCGCTTTTAACGAGGGCCGCAATTACCCGCTGGGCTGGACCTTGTTGGGCGAAAACGAGGTGCACGTGGACTCGGTGGCCACCTATCTGATGGGCCTGGACCCGGAGGAGACGCCCTATCTGAAATTCGCGGCAGCCCGGGGCCTGGGCAGCAATCGGGTGGAGGAGATCGAGGTAGTGGACCTGCTCAGCGGCCAGGTCCTGGACGCAGAAGCCCTGCAACAGCGGCGTTCGCCCACCGTGCTCATGCCGGTCTCACGTTATGAGCAGGGCTACTACAAACGCTTCCGCCAGGATGGCTCGGCCGCGCCCTGGCGCATCGACGAGGTGAACAAGCAGCGTCAGGCCGACGGCCAGCCCACGGTGCCGGTGGAGGCCACCGCCGGCGACTATCAGTGAGATATCTCCCATGAGCGAGGGCAAAACGCTGGCCCAGCACCAGCGGGCGGTGGACGAGTGGATCCGCAGCGTGGGGGTGCGGTACTTCTCGGAGTTGACCAACACCGCGGTGCTGATGGAGGAGGTGGGCGAGTTGGCCCGGCTCATGGCCCGGCAGTACGGGGATCAGAGTTTTAAAGCCGGGGAGGAGGCAGACTTGGGCATGGAGATGGCCGACGTGCTCTTTGTGCTGATTTGCCTGGCCAACCAGACCGGGGTGGACTTAGAAGCGGCCATGGCCCGGGCCATGGAAAAAAAGACCCGACGAGATCAGCAGCGGCACGCCGACAATCCCAAGCTCCGATGAGTTGGCTGCTGCTGCCGGTCTTTCTGCTGTGTGCTTGCCAAGTGTGGAAACCCACGGCCAGCATCGAGTACCAGCCCCAAGCCCTGCCCATGGGCCCGCTGACCATCGGGGCCTGGCTGCCGGCCGGATTGGACGATTTCCGCTTTGGCCCGGTCGATCAGCAGCACCTGCTGGACCTGGGCCTCAACACCCTCGAATGGGTGCAGCGGGCCAGCCAGGACTCGGCCACCGCCGAGGAGGTGGTGATGGCCTTCTGCAACCGCGCCGGGCTGCGCCTACCGGTCTACTACGAGCCACGCGGGTATTCTCCCTACGACAAGTTGCGCAATTGGGCCACACGCACCGAGGTGGACAGCGCCTTTGCCGCGGCGGTGCGGGCGCGGGTGCAGAGGCTGCACCGGCAGTGGGGGGAGGCCCCTGGTTTCTGGGGATATCTGGTGGGGCACGAGGACTACGACCGGGCCTTTTACCCGGCGCTGCGGGCCACCGTGGCGATCTTGCAAGAGGAGGATGGGGCGCGGCCGGCCATTGCCGTGGGACGCCTGGACCACTTCCGGGGGCTGGACGACTTCCTCGACGCTTTTTTCCCTGCCGCCGGGGCGTCAAATATCTTTCAGCACGAACACTATGTTTTCAGGGCCGACTTGCCCGCCGCGGGTAAAAGGGTGCAGAAGGCCCTGGACCAATTGGGTGGCAGCTACGAGTTGGTGGCCAGGCGTCTCCAGGGGCGCAACGGCCGCTGGCACGCCATCATCCAGGCCCACGGCGAATGGCGCGACGGGGTGCAGTACTACCGCAAGCCCAGTGCCGGCGAGTTGCGCGTCCAGGCCGGCATGGCGCTGGCGCGGGGAGCAACCGGGATCATCTACTTCCTGTATAGCTCGGGGGTGGAGGAGTTGCTGGACGAAGAGGGCAAGGTGCGGGGACACTGGACCTACGAGGGGTTGGTGGACGCCCAGGGGGTGCCTGCCGAGGGTTTTGAGACCGCCCGCCGGTTGAACGCGCTGCTGCGCCAGGCCGGACAGGTGTTGGCGCCCCTGCATTTCCATGATTTTTTCAGCTCGTCCAGGCTGCGCGACCATCCCCTGGTGCGCAAAGGGGAGGCGGATCTGGAATTTGGGCTCTTCGGCGACGGGGAACACCCCACCCATCTGCTGGTGGTCAATCGCCGGTCCGACCAGGCGCGCCGGGTGCAGTTGGAATTGCGGCCCGGGACGGTGAGGGACGCGCTGCAAGATACCCTGCTGGCGGGTGTTGCCGGACAGCTATCATTGGAGTTGGAGGCGGGCGGTTTCCGCCTGCTCGAGCTAAAAGAAACCACACCATAGAGAGGAGGCCAAGATGGGCAGACTCACCGGCAAGGTAGCCCTGGTGACCGGGGCTAGTCAGGGCATCGGCAAAGGCATCGCCCGCGGTCTGGGCAAAGAAGGGGCCAAGGTGGTGCTTTCGGCCCGCAATGCGGCCAAGCTGGAACAGGTGGCCGTAGATTTTGGCAAGGAGGGGATAGAGGCGGTGGCAGTGGCGGCGGACGTGGGGGACGAAGGGCAGGTGGTGGCGCTCTTCGCGAAGACCATCAGCCACTTCGGCCGTCTGGACGTGCTCTTCAACAACGCCGGTGCTTTTGACGGGGGGCCGGTGGAATCTCTCAGCCTGGAGGCCTGGAACCGGGTCATCGCCGCCTGCCTGACCGGGGCCTTTCTGTGTACCCGCGAGGCCTTCAAGATTATGAAGTCCCAAGGCGGGGGCCGCATCGTCAACATCGGCAGCATCTCGGCCCAGCGCGCCCGCATGCACTCGGCCCCGTACACCTCGGCCAAACACGGGATCTGGGGCCTGACCCAGGCCACGGCGCTAGAGGGCCGCGAGCACGGGATCGTAGTCAGTTGCCTGCACCCGGGCAATGTGCTGGTGGAGCGCCGGCAGCAGGAGAATCTGGGCGGCATGAAGGAGGACGGGGCCGAACCGATGATGAGTGTGGAGGAATTGGCCGAAGTGGCGGTACACATGGCCACGCTGCCCTTACACGTCAATTTCCTCGAAGCCATCGTGTTGCCCACCACCCAGACCTATATCGGCCGGGGATGAGTACCGAGCACCACACCGCCATCATCGTCGGGGGCGGGCCGGCGGGCCTGGCCCTGGCCGTGGTCCTGGGCGGTTGGCACCCGTACTACCGGGGCAGCCGGATGTTCAGCGAGCGGTACCCGCAGCTGGCCGAGTATCTGGCCCCGCGCCAGGATACCTTGCTGGGGCTGGATTTCCGCGAGCTGGTCCGTTCGGGCCTGGCGCCGGCCGACCTGTTCCGGCTACTGCATCACCCCAGGCAGAAGTTCGAGGAACTGGCTCAGGTAGCGATGGAGTTCCGCCAGGGGACGCCCCTCGACTACCTGCTCCTCAGCCAGGAACGGGTGGGCGGGTTGTGGAATAAAGCACCCCGCAATCTGCTCACCCTCTCGCCGGGGCAGTGGATGGAGTTCGCCTTCTATCCGCTGGCCCAGTACGCCGAGGAGCAGGGCCTCCCCCTCGACGTCAATGAGCTGATCGCCAAGACCGATCTGATCGAGTACTACCACCAGGTGCCCTCGCGTTTTGGCCAGGAGGAGTTTATCCGCACCGGGGAGAAGGTTACCAAGATAGAGCCGCACGAGCGCGGCTTTCTGCTGACCAGCACCGAATTGGCCACCCAGCGCACCCGCCAGTACACCTGCAAGTACCTGATCTATGCCGCCGGCCAGCGCTGCCAGTTGCGGCACCTGGGAGTGGAGGGGGAGGATTTGCCCTTTGTCTCCAGCCAGTACGACCACCCGCTGGATCACCCGCACCACCGGGTGATGGTGGTGGGGGGAGGTCGTTCGGCCGATTGGGCGGCCACCGAGTTACACGATGCCGGCCGCCAGGTTTGTTATGTCATGCGGCAGTCCCGCGAATTACACTGGCAGCTGATCGGCGACAGCCGGAACGGGCTGCCCTATTACGCGCGCATTGCCCAAATATTGGAGAGCAAGTCGCCCCGGATGGAGGTCCTCTACCGCACGCGGGTGAAACGCATCGGGGGGGATGGCCGGGTGTGGCTCAGCGTCGGGGGAGTGGAGCGAGTGGTGCAGGTGGATCACTTGGTCAAGGAGATCGGCGGGATCGCCGATTATTCCCTCTTCACCGGATTTCCCTCCGCCCTGCAGCTGGAGGAGAAATACGACAACTACCGCTTCCAGGTACACCAGGTGCGCACCCATCCGCACAACTATGAGTCACTAGATATTCCCAATCTCTATGCGGGGGGGTACCTGGCCGCCGGCATCGGCCTGGTGGTGATCGCCATGCACGGGACCACCTATGCTATTGCTGGGGATATCTTACAAAAAGAGAGCCGGCTCTAGGTCTGCCTCATTCCAGGGTCTTGAAAAAAATAGCCAGCAGGAAGCCGATCAGGGTGGACATGCCGGTGATCGTCCCGCCCTTGTGGTAGGCTTCGGGCAACATGGTCTCGGCCACCATGGTGAGCATGGCGCCGGCGGCGACGCCCTCGGTTAGGGCGTAGAGGTAGGG
>CAMAVQ010000224.1 GCA_945861755.1 Gemmatimonas phototrophica | reverse complement strand
GCCGGCCATGGTCCAGTCCGGCCCGCCCCCCGGGTACGACCCCGGACCCTGGCAGGGCGCCGGCCTGCGCCATGGCACTCCGCCGCCGCGCGAGGTGGGCCGCATCGTCAACGTCTCCTCAGTCCATGGTCTGGTGCAGGCGCCCCGGTCCTTGGTCTACGAGGTGGGCAAGAGCGCCGTGATCGGCCTGACCCGGCAGCTGGCCATCGACTTTGGCCCCCAGGGCATCACCGTCAACGCCGTGGCCCCGGGCCATATCGTCACCGAGGGCATGGAGCGGATGTGGCAGCAGACCGGCAACGAGGAAGGATTCCATCTCTTCGAGTTGCACTATCCCGTGCGGCGCACCGGCGTGCCCGATGACATCGCCCATGCCATCGCCTTCCTCTGCTCGCCGGAGGCCGCCTTCATCACCGGGGTGGTGTTGCCCGTGGACGGGGGCATGTCCATCCAACTACAAGAAAATGTCATCATGGATGTGAAGGACTATATCCTCCAACACCCCCAGCTTCGCACCCACTTCGACCGGCCCGGCCGCAACACCGCGCGGAGCTGAGCGAGTATCTTCCGGAGGACAAAGATGACAAAACGCGCCGCCTTCCCCCTGGCCCTGGCCCTGACCCTCTCCGCCTGCGCCATCCTGCGCGAACAGATGGGCCTGGCCCTGGTCAGCCAGGAAACCGAACTCGAACTGGGCCGCAAGCTGTCGGCCCAGATAGAAAAGAAGGAAAAACCCCTCGCCGATTCGCGAATCCAGGCCTATGTGCGCCAGCTAGTGGCCCCTATCGCCCAGCGCAGCCTCCAGGACCGCCCGGGCATCGTGTACCAGGTAACCGTAATCGACGACCCCAAGCAGATCAACGCCTTTGCCCTGCCCGGCGGCTACGTCTATGTCTATTCTGGATTGCTCAAAGCCGCTGACAACGAGGCCGAGTTGGCCGGGGTCATGGCCCACGAGATCGGCCACGTGGTGGCCCGGCATTCGGCCAACCAATTGGCCGCCCAGTACGGCATGGAGCTGCTGACCCAGCTGGCCCTGGGCGAGGATGCCGGGCAGTTGGGCGAGATGGCCGCCAGCCTGGCCGGGGCCGGGGCCATGGCCCGCTTCAGCCGCGACGACGAGCGCGAGGCCGATGAATATGGGTTTAAGTACATGACCGCCTGCGGCTACGACCCCCGCGCCCTGCTCACCTTCTTCACCAGGCTGGAACAGCTCGAAAAGAGCCGGCCCAGCGACCTGGAACGCCTCTTCGCCTCCCACCCGCCCACCCCCGAGCGCGTCAACCTCATCGAGCAGATGATCACCAAAGCCGGGGTTTCGGGGGGCAAGTTGGAGCGGGATAAATACCAGAAGAGCGTTGCGTCGCTGAAGCGCTAGTGCTGGTTCGGTTGCTTGGGTCTTTAGTGGACGTTATGTTTTCGATATGAACTCCTGGGTGTAACCTCCTGAGACTTCTGGATTCCTCTCTTGGGTGGTGGTTCGACCGACAGGAATAACACCCTCCATCAAGGCCCGTCTACATGCCCCTCACTTGGCCAAGGCAGATCAGATCCAGCGCACCACGCTACCTTCGCCTCTCTTAACGTAGCGGGCACGGTGAGGATAAATGGAAATAGACGCGGTACCCAACGCTCGGAACGGAGAGTATGGCCCCAAAGATCAGCAAAACCAAGGCCCAACTGGCAGCCGAGACCGAGTTGCTGGGCCAGATCCTGGAGCGCCGCACCCGGGAAACCAGCGTCCTGGCTGCCGCTATCTCCGCGGTGGCCAGGACCAGCAACCTCGACGAAATATTCCAGGCAGTAATCCAGGGCGCCCTGGAGCTGGTCTCGGCCGAACGAGGGGCTCTCTTCCTATGGGACGAGGCGGAGCAAGTCCTGATACCCGCAGCCGCCGTGGGGCGGCCGCTACCCGGAGCATGGTTGCCGAAGCCATGTACTACGGTGTTCCAAAGTGGCTTGTACTGGCGGATAAGAGCGGCTTCAGCGGCGGAGATGAGGTCACTCTCAAGGTTGTTGAGGATCATGAAGCGGCAGCAGAAATCTTTGACTTCCAGATTGTGGGCTTCCTCAATGCTGCGGGCGTGTTCGCGCAGGCGTCCGTACAATTCTCTGCTATTGACCTCTGTGGATAACGTGCGGGCTGTGCGCCAGCCGCGAGGCACGGCCTTGCCCATATAGATGGGTTGGACGTAGTCCTTCTGGTTCAGTGCGGTGAGGTAGTCATAGAGTTCAAAGCTGCCAAAATAGTAGAGGGCGTAGACTCCGACCCCAGGGAATGTAGTGAGGGGTGGCAAAGAATGGACCGGAGTGTTGCTCAGGAACTGAACCGCTTCTTGGACAACACTCGCGAACTTGGGAGAACGGAAGGTGTGGCGGGCGGGGTCTACCGGGCCTGGCGTCATCAGCCTTTCCAAGGTGTGGGATCACAGGCATGTCCTCGAAAAGTAGAGGCAATATGGGATTTAGGGCAAGGCGTTCTGTTCAGCGCAGCAGCAGCAATCTCCGGGTCTGCACAAAGTCCCCAGCCTGCAACCGATAACAGTACACCCCAGCCGCCACCTCGTGGCCTTGCTGGTCGCGCCCGTCCCAGGTGACCTGATGCCCGCCGGGGACCAGGGCCCCGGCCACCAGGGTGCGCACTTGCTGCCCCAGCAGATCGTAGATCTCCAGGCGCACCGGCACGGTCGCCACGCCCACACCGCCCACCGCAAAGGGAATAAGCGTGCTGGGGTTGAAGGGATTGGGATAGTTGGGCAAGAGCGCATTGAAGGCCGGACGCGCATGTGCCTGACCCAGCGCAACTAACTGGCCGTCTTCGGTCAGCACTTCCAAGTTTTCCACCGTCCCTGCCCGCACCGAGAACAACGCCCCGGATTCTGCGGACCTCCCCCCTTCCCTGAGCGCACCGGCTATGCGGGTCTGTTCCCCCTCCTGCCAGCGGCGCAGCACCAGGCCCTCCCCTTCCCACCCGCTGCCGGCCAGCTCGATCTCCAAGCCCTTCCCCCGCGCGGCAAAACCGGAGATCGGCAACCCGCCCTCCATCCATACCACGGGCCCCTCCTGCCTGAAGACCCCAGCGGCGGCCTTGCGCGCCAGTCCCCTGACCCCCATGCCCACCTGGCCGAAGTTCTGGGCCAGCAGGCCGAAATCGTCGAAGTTGACCTCGCCGTTCCCGTCGAAGTCACTCAGCCTGGCCCGGGCCCAATCCGCGCGCAAAGGGGTAGCGCCGAAATAACGCACCATCAAGCCAAAGTCAGCCAGGTTGATCTGGTTGTCGCCAGTGGCGTCCCCGGCTGGCAATTGGAGGATCGCCGTCGAGTCGGCGCTCACCCAGCGAAATTCCAGTTGGGTCCCCAGCGTATCTCCCCCCACGCTCACCGTGTCGCCCAGCACCAAACCTTGTAAATGGCTGGGGGGTTTGGCAAACACCTGGTACCGCCCGCGCGGGATCTGCGCCAGGTGGAAAGCGCCCCCGGCGTCGAGGGTGTGCTGGAGGCCCGGCCGCAGGCGGTCCTCGTCGTTGAGGGGGGACTGCAACTCCTCGCCGCGCGCATCGATCAGGGAGAAGGTGACCTGCAGCGAATCGAACCGGCCGCTGAAGCTCTCTGGCTGCACCCGGCCCTTCAGCGAAAAATCGCGGATGGCCAGCCGAGTGGTGTCGGCGATGAAAGGCAGCAGCCATTCCCCGGTGCCGGCGGCAACCACCGCGCTGCGGCGGTTGCGTTCGGGTTGGTCGTCGATGGCCAGATAGGCCAGGCTGTCCCGCTGGCTGAGGAACCACAGTTCGCCCAGCAGCACCGGCGACACCCCGGGTTGGATGCGCAATCCGCCCAGCGACACGTCCACCTGGTGGGCACTGTCGAAGTGCAGCCGGTTTTCGAGCACCGCCACTGTCCCCAGGCCAGCGGCCGGGCGGAAGGGCGCCGCGCCGGCGCTGTCGGCCGGAATCAGCACCAGGACGCTGTCGGCAAAGCTGAGGTACAGGGAGACCCCGGCCAGCGCCTGCCCCGCCGGGGTGATGAAGGCCTTGACCTTTAGCGTGTCCCCGACGCTGAGACGCGCCTCGTCCACCACCTCCAGCTCGAAGAAGGGCGAAGGCTGGGACAGGGCGCTGACCGTATCCGAAGGCAGGGACTGGAGCACGGCGTTGCCGGCCTGCACGTAGAAATAGAAGGTATCGCCCAGGGCCGCGCTGGCGTCGAGGAAACGCCGCGCGCCGGCCACCGCCCGCCCCAGGCGGGAAAACGGTCCGGCAGCCGAGGCTGAGCGGAAGAGGGTGTATTCGGTGGTGCGGCGGATCTTCTCGTCCAGTTCGGGGGCTTCCCACAGTACCTCGATGCGCCGCCCGAGGTCCCGCGCCGCATCCTGGGCCCGCACCTGGGTGGGCGGCCGGGGCTGGTCCTGCCTGCGGGTGGTGTCGGCGTTGATGAAGACCTGGACGCTGCCGGCGGTGGCACTCAGACCGGCGATGTCGCTACTGCCGTCCCCGTCCAGATCCAGGACCACCACCCGGCGCAGGGGAAGATCGGTGGCCAGGGTGTCCCTGGCAGTGAAACCAGTGCCGCCCTCGTTTTCCCAGAACACCCCATAGGGCCGCTCGCCGCTGGCCAC
>CAMAVQ010000223.1 GCA_945861755.1 Gemmatimonas phototrophica | reverse complement strand
GAGCGGGTACAGGCCGTGGCCTTTGTGGAAAAAGAGCTTGTGTATCAGCTCCATGCCGCTGCTGGCTTCCTGGTACCCGCCGCGCGGGGCCTGTTGGATGGGGCCTTCCTTCAGGAGACCGTCTTCACCTTCTGGGAAGAGATAGAAGGCCTTCTCCGGGGCCAGGCGCATCGGACCCTGTTCGTCGCCGGCGCTGAATTCCTCCAGGCTCTCCCGCCAGGGATGGCCCTCCAGCTGGCGGATGGTCTCCAGCACCTCCAGGGCGTCGTTCAGTTGGGTGAAGCCGGCCAGATCCACCCCTCGGTACCCCAGGCCCCGCACCAAAACGTCGGCCAGGAGTGCGGCCCGGCGGATGGAGAAGGCGCGCTGGTACTCGGCCAGGTCGCCAAAACCCAGTTTCTGCACTCGCAAGCGCTCCTTCTTGGGCAGGAGCCGGCCCTGGTACTTCTTCTTGAGATCCTCGGGCACCACCACCCCGGCCACATGCACCCGGTTCAAAATCTTGAGGAACTGAGGGGTGAGATAATAAACCATGCCGATCAATGGGGCCGCCATGCCCGAGCGCTGGTTGTAGAGCTGCAACTCGTGGAACTTCTTGGGATCGTAGCCCAGCTGGGTGATGAAGTACGCGGCGCCGGCCTGGCGCTTCTTCCACATCTTGAGGTACTGACCCCACAGGTCGGGTTCCTGGTACTTGAAGGGCGAGATGGCGGCACCGGCCGTCAGTCCCTCCAGCGCGTCCCCGGAGCGGGGCAACAGAGAGGGAAAATCGAGGCCGCGGCGCAGGCCCTGTAGCATCAACAACAGGGTCACGGCATCGAGATCGAAGTTGGCCCGCCCCTCAAAGGAATAATCGCCGGTGACAGCAAAGAAGTGGCGCAGGCCCTGGCGGTACATGCCCATGGCCCGCTGGGTTAAGCCCACCCGGTCAGCGCTTTTGCAGGAGAGGTTAACCACGGGCTGGCGGTTCATGATCCGGCCCACCTCCAGGCCGATGGTGTCCGGACCGGGCACCCGGTGCCCACCGGGGGTGTCGGTGATGCTAAAAGTAAAGGGGGTGTTGCGGGCTGCTTCGGCCAGTTCCAGGATCTGGTCCACCCCGTCCTCGGCCGGGGCCATTTCGAGGATATAGATAGGTGGCCCGGAGGGATCGGCTATTGCCCGGCCAAAGAGGTCGGGCAGGGGCTCGCGCCGGGCCGGGGCCTGGGTGCGGGGGTGGCCCTGGGCAAAGTCCACCAGCAGGGACAGGGCATCGACCTCCTGGTCCTCGACAATGCGGCGGATCAGGGCCAGGATCTTGCCGTCCACCTTGTCGTCCTCGCGCATCTGCACCGCATCGAGGATGGCCGCATCCACCCCGTATTCCATGGCCAGGCGCAGGTAGGCCCGGTTGATGGCCAGGCGGCGGGGCAGGCCGTCGGAGCAGTTGGACAGGCCCAGGCACACGTGCACCCCGGCCATCCCGGCATCGCCGCGGATGGCGCGGATGCCCTCAAAGGTGCGGCGGGTGTAGCCCACCACGTCGGCGCCCAGGGGGCCCACGGTGGGGTCGAAGAAGATCTCGTCCGCGGCAAAGCCCGCGGCCCTGGCCTTGTCGAAGAGATAACTGGCCGTCTCGTGGTAGACCTCGGGGCCGGCGATGTCGGTGAAGCCGGTCTGGTCCCCCACCCGCTCTAGGAGCATACACACTGCCGAGAAGGGCATTTGCCGGCGCAGGGCCAGCACGTCGAGGCGGGTGGCGGTCACTGAGTTGACCAGGGGCTTGGACTGGCCGCCGGTGAGTTTGTGGTAGAAGATCAGGCCGTGTTCCAGCACCAGCGGGTCGGAGCTGTCGATGCAGGGAGGGGTTCCCCGGCCGTGGTGCGCGATGAGGGTGAGGAGGTGCTCCATCAGCCGCAGGGCCTGCTCGCGGCCCAGGCTGGTATCGATGAGGAAGTTGTCGACGTTGACGTCGAGGTAGGTGGCCCCGGCCCCGACCTGGTCCTCCACCAGTTTGCGCAGGTGGCGCTCGGCCGCCTCCTGGTCCAGGGCATCGCCCTGTAGCCAGCGCCGGCCCGAGGCGCGTACCGTGGGCAGGTGGCAGTGCAGGGCTTCGCCGATGCGGATCAGTGCCATGGTGAACTCTCTTTCTAAATTCTAAAAGGAATACCCCCCGCCTGCAGCTGTGCTAACCCTCGCTGCCCGCCCCGCCTGTGAAGAGCATCGACTCGGCAAAGCGCATCTGGAAATCCGGGGTGCCGGCCAGTTGCAGGTGTTCGGCCTGACGGGCGGCCAGGGCACCCCCCTGGCGCAGATCCCTGGAGATCAGGGCCAGGCGCGCGCCCACCAGGGCGCCGTTGCCCACAAAGCGGATCTTTTTTGGGTCCACTGCCGGCAGCAGGCCCAGGCGCAGGGCGCTGTGTTCGTCGAGGTAGGTGCCAAAGCCGCCGGCCAGGCAGATTTCGTCCAGGTCGGCGGGCTTCAGGCCGGTCCGCTCCAGCAAAAAGTCGATGGCGGTGCGGATGGAACCCTTGGCCAGCTGCAACTCGCGGATATCTCGCTGGGTCAGGGTCAGGGGGGGCTGCCCCTCCCGCCAGGCCAGCACAAAGGCGCGGGCTTCGTCCTCTTCGATCAGGCGTTCCTTCCAGACCGGGTCTTCCACCTCCTCGGGGTCCAGCAGGCGGCCGGTCTCGTCGACGATCCCGCAGCGCACCAGTTCGGCACCAGCGTCCAGCAATCCCGAGCCGCACAGACCGAGCGGCGGCCCCCCGCCGATCACCTTGAGTTTGACGGTTCCGTCCAGGTGTACCTCCTCGATGGCCCCGGGCGCGGCGTACATGCCGCAGGCGATGCGGGCTCCCTCAAAGGCGGGCCCCGCCGGAGTGGAGGTCACCAGTAGCCGCTTGCCGTAGCGCAGAGCCAGCTCGCAGTTGGTGCCGATATCGGCCATCAGGCGGATGCGGCCCTCGTCTTCGTCGAGACTAGTGGCCAGGATGGCGCCCACGGTGTCGGCGCCCACAAAGCCGGCGATCTCGGGCAACATGTACAGCCAGGCCGCCGGGTTGAGTTGCAGCCCGGCCTGGTGAGCGGGCATTTCTAGGGCGTCGTTGAACATGGCCACATAGGGCAGCTGGCCCAAGGACAGGGGCGAGATGCCCAGGAAGAGGTGCATCATGGTGGAGTTGCCCACCAGCGTGGCCTCGTACACTTCCTCGCGCTGTACCCCGGCCCGTTCCAGGACCTGGGTTATCACTTCCTGGAGGCTGACCAGGGCGGCCTGGCGCAGTTCTTCGAGGCCGGCGTCTTCTTCGAGGGTGTGATTGATGCGGGCGATCACGTCGTGCCCGTACGCGGTCTGCCCGTTGACCACTGCGGCGTGCCCCACCTCGCGGCCGCTGACCATATCCACCAGCGAGGCCACCACCGTGGTGGTGCCCAGGTCCAGAGCCACCCCGAAGCAGCGGCCGGTGGTGTCGCCCCGTTCCACATCGAGCAGGCGGTCCTCGCGCAGCACCGCGGTGAAGGTCCCCCCCTCCCCATCGAGCAGGGAGGGCAGGCGGCGCAAGAGGTCCAGATCGGCCCGCAGGTCGGCGCGCAACTCACCCGAAAAACGCAGATGTTCCAGCCGCGCCCAAGGCTGGTGCAGCTGCTGGGGCTCCAGGTGGACCACCTGCTTGGTCACCGCCGGGTCGAGGGGCACCGGGCGGCTTAGGCCCCCGGGCAGGATACGCATAGCCGGCCGCCGCGACGAGGCGGGGATCTCAACACGCAGAGGGCCGGCGACCCGCACCCGGCAGGAGAGGCGCAGCCCCTGATCCAGTTGTTCGGGCTTGAGCAGGGCGCTTTCTTCTGGTAGGGGTGGAACGGCCCCCTCATGCACCTGTACCCGGCACTTGCCGCAGGTGCCCTCCCCACCGCAGGGGGCCAGCACTTCGGCGCCGAGGCGGGCCAGGGCCTCGCGCAGGGTCAGGCCCTCGGGCACCTCAGCGCTTTGGCCTTCGGGAAGCAGGGTCAGGAGACTCATTGGGGCCACTCGATCTGGATGATGTCCTCGCCGTAGCTGGGCGCGATGCGCTCCCCTGGTTTGGCAACCAGAAAGGCCTCTTCGGGCCAGGGGCCGTCGAACCAGGCTTGGATCAGACTTAGATCCCCCTCCACCTCGGCGTATTCCCAGTTGCGCTCGGCGCAGATCTGGCGGGCCTCTTCCTTGGCAGGTAGATCGCGGGTGAAGGGAAAGTCGATGAACACCCCGCGGCTGTAGTGCGCGGTCCAGCCGTCCATCACCTCCATCAAATAGCGGGCGTTCTCCTCGCCGTACTCGGCCACCATCTCCTCGTAATTGCGCTGCTTGCCCAGGCCGGCCCCCTGTTTGCGGTCGGGCCGTTCCCCGCCCCGCTGGCGGTGCTCCAGCCAGCCGGCGGTGTAGTAGTAGGTGCCCGAGTGCTCCAGGAAGTACTCCTGGTAACGCTCCTTGGAACCGAGGAAGAAGGTGATGCAGTCGTGGGCGCGCGGGATGATCAGCGGGGTGTGGCGGGCCTCTAGGCCCTTGAGCATGTTGTTGCACAGGCCGTAGCCCAGCAGGATACCGTCGAAGCGGCCCTCCTCCACCGTGTCGATGCGCTCCTGGATGCGATGAATGC
>CAMAVQ010000222.1 GCA_945861755.1 Gemmatimonas phototrophica | reverse complement strand
GCCGACAAATTTGGGGAGCACCCCGTGGTCAAGGAGGTCATCGCCGAGCACCACGAGGACAACGAGCGGATCTCGCCTATCTGCTTCATCGTCAAGGCTGCCGACACTATCTCCTCGATCCGGCCGGGGGGGCGGCGCGAGGACCTAGAAGGTTATGCCCGCCGGATCATGCGCCTGGAAGAGATCGCCAATTCCTTTGAAGGGGTGAAGGACGTTTTTGCCATCAACGCCGGCCGCGAGATCCGCGTCATGGTGCGCGGCGACCGCGTCAGCGACGACGATGCAGCTATCCTCTCCTTCGACATCGCCGAACGGGTCAAGAACGAGTTGACCTTTGCCGGCCAGGTCAAGGTGATGGTGGTGCGCGAGACCCGGGCGGTGCGCTACACCGGCCGGCTGCGCAACCGCCGCCGCGGCGGTCCTTCCCGCCAGCAGTCCCGTCTCAAGACCAACCCCAACCCCAACTGAAGGCTGAAGGGGAACTGGATTTTGGCCGCCCCTGAGCAGCTGCAGCAGTTCTCGCCCACAGTCTGGGATAGATGAAGCAGGTCGTAGTCCTGGGCTGCACTGGCTCTATCGGCGACACCACCTTCAAGGTGCTGGAGGGTCTGGGTGGGGAGTACCAGGTGCTGGGCCTGAGCGGTGGTCGGCAACTGGACAAACTGGTGGCCCGGGCCCGGGCCCGGAAGCCAGCCTGGGTGTGCGTGGCTGACCCGCGCGACCGGGAGGTTGTTGCCGGGCAGTTGCCGGGCGTCGCGGTGCTCAGCGGGGAGGAGGGGCTCTGCCAATTGGCGTCCTTGCCCGAAGCCGACCTGATCGTCAATGGCCTAGTTGGGGGAGTGGGTTTGCGGCCCACCCTGGCGGGATTGGCGGCCGGCAAGGTGATGGGCATGGCCAACAAAGAACCCATTGTTATGGCCGGGGGCCTGCTGCTGGCTGCTGCCCAGGCCGGCGGGGGGCAGATCCTCCCGCTCGACAGCGAGCCCAACGCCCTGTGGCAGTGCCTCAAGGGCGAGGCACCGGGCTCTCTGGCGCGGCTGATCCTGACCGCCTCTGGCGGGCCCTTTCGCGGGCAGACCCGCGCCCAGATGTCTGCGGTCACGCCCGAGCAGGCCCTGCGCCACCCCACCTGGAAGATGGGGGCCAAGATCACCGTGGACTCGGCCACCCTGATGAACAAAGGTTTTGAGGTCATCGAGGCGAGTTGGCTCTTTGGGGTGGGCATCGATCAAGTGGAGGTGTTGATTCACCCCGAGTCGGTGGTCCATTCCCTGGCCGAGTTCACCGACGGGGCTCTGCTGGCCCATCTGGGGCGCACCGATATGGTCCTGCCCATACAGTACGCCCTCACCCATCCCCACCGGCGACCGGCTCCTTTGGAACGGTTGGACCTGACCCGGGTGGGGCAGTTGCGTTTCAGCGCCCCGGACCGGGAGAACTTTCCCTGCCTGGACCTGTGTTACCAGGCCGGGCGTCTGGGGGGCACGGCCCCGGCCTTGCTCAGCGGGGCCGACGAGGTGGCAGTGGCCGCTTTCCTGGCCGGCAAAATCAGTTTCCTGGATATCGCCGAGCTCAACGGGCAGGTGCTCGAAGCCCAGGTCCCGGCCCCGGCCGATTCGCTGGAGGCGGTGCTGGAGGCGGATACTCTGGGCCGCCGACTGGCCGCCGCGTGGATAGCAAAAAAATAACGATGAGGAGTTCTATGACCGCCAGCAGAACCGACCTCGAAACCCAGGAGCGCATCCAGCATTGTCAGCGCTTCCTGCGACTGATGACCGGCGTCATCCTGGGTGCTTTTGCCGTCATTATCCTGATGACCACCATTTCTACCGGAGCGGTGGTGCAGACCCTTGGCCGGCTGCTCTATTATCTGATCGTCCTGGCGGCGCTCTGTTCGCTGGCGGTGTGGATGTACCGTCTAAAAATCCAGAAGAACCTGGGCCAGCTTCAGCGATAAGGGAGGAAAGAAGCATGGAGACCCTTCGAGCACAGGGCAAGTTCCACGCGGCCCACCGCCAGTTGCACTACCAGGGCAAATGCGCCTTTGTGCATGGCCATACCTGGAGGGGCACCTATGTAGTGAAGGCAGCGCGTTTTCCGCGCGACCCCCAGTTGGACATGTCAGTGGATTTCGGGGCGCTCAAGGATATCTTCCGCAGCCTCGACCACAAGATGCTGGTCTCCAAGAACGACCTGCAGTTCCTCGACCCCAAACTCTTTGCGCCGGAAGGGGTGGTGGTATTGCCAGGGGAGAATCCCAGTGTCGAGAATGTGGCCCTCTACTGTCTCAACGAAGCAGTGGAGGTGCTGGCCAGACTCTTCCCGGGCCGGCAGGTGGAGTACCATATCGAGGTGACCATCCAGGAGACCGACAACAATTTCTACACCCTCGACCGCAGCGTGGTCATCTGAGGGACCTGGGAGGATGCAAATGGTGAGAGAGCAACTGATGACCATGCAGGAGGTGGCCGAGTACCTGCAGTGCTCGCTGTCCACGGTGCGCCGCTGGGTGGGGCGGGGCAAGGTGCCGCACTATCGCTTGGGCAAGATGATCCGCTTTCGGCGCGCCGAGCTGGACAGTTGGCTGGGGGCCTACCGGGGGGGCGACTGGCCACTGGTGGAGGCCAAGAACCTTGAGGTCGAGCCCAATCAGCTCTCCCTTTTCTCGCTGGCGGCCAACTGAAGGGGGGCCTGATGCGCCTCGCCGGATCTTTGCTGGTAGCCTGCGGGCTTTTCGCCTGCGGCGGACCCGAGCGCGACAACCCCCTGGACCCCAAGTTCATCGGCAGGGAGGAGCCGGGTATTCAGCTGGTCGCCGACTTTCCCGCCGGCCAAGAGCTGGGACCGCTGATGTCCAGCATCCGTTTTGCCGTCAGCGTCCCCGAGTTGAGCGCCCCGGTGCAGGGGGACATGAATCTTGTAGGGGGTCAGGCGCGCGCCGAGGTGCGGGGGGTACCAGCAGGTCCCAACCGCATCTTCAGGGTCGAAGCCCTCGATGCCAATCTAATCCGCACCTTTGCGGCGACCGACACCCTGACGGTGGATGACCCGCCCCGGCAGGTCCGCCTGCAGATGGCCCGTCTGCGGGGCAGTCTGGAACTGAGCGCCCAGCTCCCTCCCGAAATAGTCGCACTCGAAGTGCGGGTCAGCGCCCAGGGCGATACCCTCGACCATATCTACGACGTGAGCGGCTTCCACGAGGGGCGCATCGAGGGCATCCCCACCGGTACCAACGTGCGTGTTGAGCTGACCGGGCGCGACGGCCAGCAGCAAGTGTTGCTCCAGCGGGAATTGGGGGCAGATGTGCGGGACGATCTGGTCGCCCACCTTTCGATCACCGCCGAGGTCGGCGCTTTGCAGATCACCGCCCGTTTCCCCCCCTATGTTCCCCGGGCAGTCATCGACCGCTTCAGCGACGCGGCCGGGCTCTTCTACCGCCGTTCCGAGAATGCCAAGCTTCCCGGGCCGGACAAACCCATCGACTTTGATAGTTCGATCTTTTTGCAGCGGGGATTCGGCCCCAACGGCGAGATCATCTGGTTCTACAATTTCGACGCCAAGGGCACGGCGCCGGCGCCGGTTTATGTGCTGGTCGATCGCATCGGTCAGCCCCTGCCCGGGCAGCTGCCCATCTTTGACCTGCTGCCCGGCGATCCGGGATACAGCGACCTGTGGCAGATCTACAAGGTGCGCATCCTCGAACGCGACTATCCTCCCAATTCCCTCAGTTCGTTCCAGGTGCTAAAGGACGGCGGCTATGAGATCACCGCCACCGACGAGGTGATGCACTGCGTGCTGGCCCCGGCCGGCTCCAAGGCCAGCCAGCGTTTCGACTCCTCCACGCCCAGCGCTGCCCAGCAGGGCTGGTACCGGGACCAGGTCGTCGATTACCTGCTTTTTGAAAACCCCAACAGCACGGTCCAGGTCGACTTTGGTGCCGGCAAGGTGAATGCCCCGGAGATGTTTGCCTTCTTCGAAAACGATGCTGACCCCAGCGACGGTTTTGCCCTCGACCCGCTGGCGACGGGCACCCACAACGTCGCCACCCGGCTGCCAGGCCAGGAGGGCTACGCGCCGCTGTGGGTACTCACGATCTTCAAGCTCGATTTTTTCGATCAGGTGAAAAACGTGGCCAACGCCCTGGACCAGTCCCGCGACGAAACGAGCCTGCTCACCCTCCCCGGATTGCTCTACGTGGACGCACCCATCGTCAAGGTGGAGTGAGATGAAGGCGCCGCTGCCGCAGATAAACCGGGTCGCCGTGCTCGGTGCCGGGGTGATGGGCGCCCAGATCGCTGCGTTGGCCGCCAATGCCGGCCTCCAAGTCGACCTGCTCGATGTCTCGACTGCGCAAGCGGCAGCCGGGTTGGAGCGCGCCCTCAAGAGTCGGGCCTTTTTCCTTCCCGAGTTCGCCGGCCGGGTGGATCCAGGCAGCTTCGATCAACTCCAATGCCTGGCCGCTGCCGATTGGGTGGTGGAGGCCGTGGTCGAAGATCTGGAGATCAAACGCGCCCTATTGGCCCGGGTCGAAACCTGGGCCAGGCCCGGGCTGCCCATCAGCACCAATACCTCCGGGCTGAGCATCGCCCAGATGGCTGAGGGCCGCAGGGCGCTTTTCGCG
>CAMAVQ010000221.1 GCA_945861755.1 Gemmatimonas phototrophica | reverse complement strand
AGACAGCCGCCAGCGGTCTGGAGGCCCTCGAGCAGGTGCGCCGGCACCGGCCCGACATCGTCTTTCTGGATATCCGCATGCCGGGCATGGGGGGGCAGGAGGTCTTGGCGCAGCTGCTGACCGACCGCGTGGAGGGCATGCCCAAGATCGTCGCGGTGACCGCCTCGGTACTGGACCACGAACGCCAGGCCTATCTCGAGCAGGGCTTCGACGATTTTCTGGGCAAGCCGCTGCTGGCAGCCACGCTCTATGCGTGTCTGGCGATACAACTGGGTGTCGAATTCGTGTACGCGGAAGAAGAAGAGAAAGAAGCAACCGATGCCTGGCAGCAGGCGATCCTATCCGAGGCGCTGCGCACCGAGTTGGCCGAGGCCCTGAGGCAGCGCAGCGCGACTCGCCTGCGGACTGTTTTTGTGCAGTTGTCCGCCGAGGCGCCGGCGCTGGCGGCGCATCTGGATCCGCTGCTGCGGCGCTACGACATGGACGGGATCCGGGCAGTCCTCGAGCGGAGCGGAAACCTCGGCAAGCCCTCCTGATGTCCTGGGTCCAAAACATAGGGGGCACGCCCACTCGGGCGCGCCCCCTATGTTGTTCCAAAAAGGGGTCCAGAAATTCAGACCGGAATTCCAGGAACCTTGCACTCCACCCGGTAAATGGAGGTGGTGGCGGTGATGATCAGGGTGCGCCACTGCGGACCGGTAAAGGCCAGGTTGGCGGCGCCCTCGGGCACCTTGAGGATGCCCAGGTGCTCGCCCTGGGGCGAGAAGATCCAGATGCCGCCCGGCCCGGTCAGGTAGACATTCCCGCGCACATCCACCTTCATGCCATCGGGCACCCCGCCCTCGCCCTTCTCCTCGGCAAAGAGTCTGCCCTTGTCGATGCCGCCGTCGGCCTGCACCTGAAAGACGCGGATGTGCATGCGGGCGGTGTCATCGACATAGAGCAGGGATTCGTCGGGGGAGAAACACAGGCCGTTGGGCCGGTCGAAGTCGTCGACCAGCACGGTCAGGGTCTTGCCGTCGGGGGAGAGGCGGTACACGCCATTGCCGGGTTGTTCCTGCTCGGCGGGTTCGCTGAAGGCCTCACCCAGGCCGTAGGGCGGGTCCGAGAAGTAGATGCTGCCATCGGATTTGACGATCAGGTCATTGGGGCTGTTGAGCCTCTTGCCCTGGTAGTGGGAGGCGATGACGCTGATGCTGCCGTCCGCCTCGGTGCGGGTGACGCGGCGGTTGGCGTGTTCGCAGGCCAGCAGCCGGCCCTGCCGGTCATAGGTCAGGCCATTCGACTTGCCGGAAGGCACCCGGTAATCGGTGAGACCGTCGATGGGCGACCAGCGCTTCATCTGGTCGGCGGGGATGTCGCTGAAGACCAGGAAGCCGCCGCAGGCGTGCCACACCGGGCCTTCGGTGAATTGCATGCCGGTGGCCAGGCGTTCGACGTTGGCGTCGGCGGGAATGAGGTCGAGCACCTTCTTGGAGAGGACTTCGAGGCTCATGGACAGCTCCTTATCAGCATCCTTGGCCAACAATGAGGCTCTGGAGCGAAAAACGAGCCCCCTGACCCGCATGCGGATCAGGGGGCTCTGTGGCTGCGGCTCAGCTCAGACGGGGATGCCGGGAACCTTGCACTCCACCCGGTAGATGGAGGTGGTGGCGGTGATGATCAGGGTGCGGCAACTGGGGCCGGTGAAGGCCAGGTTGGCGGTGCCCTCGGGCACCTTGAGGATGCCCAGGTGCTTGCCAGCCGGCGAAAAAATCCAGATGCCGCCGGGGCCGGTCAGGTAGACATTCCCGCGAACATCCACCTTCATGCCGTCGGGCACCCCGCCCTCGCCCTTTTCCTTGGCGAAGAGTTTGCCCTTGTCGATACTGCCGTTGGCCTGCACCTGGAAGACGCGGATGTGCATGCGGGCGGTATCGTTGATGTAGAGCAGGGATTCGTCGGGGGAGAAACAGAGGCCGTTGGGCCGGTCGAAGTCGTCGACCAGCAGGGTGAGGGTCTTGCCGTCAGGGGAGAGGCGGTACACGCCCTGGCAGGGCTGCTCCTGCTCGCCGGGAGCGCCGAAGGCCTCACCCAGACCGTAGGGCGGGTCGGAGAAGTACACGGCCCCATCGGATTTGACCACCACGTCGTTGGGGCTGTTGAGCTTTTTCTTTTTGAAGTGGGAGGCGATGACGCTGATGCTGCCGTTGGCCTCAGTGCGGGTGACGCGGCGGTTGGCGTGTTCGCAGGCCAGCAGTCGGCCCTGGCGGTCGTAGGCCAGGCCGTTGGACTTGCCGGAAGGCACCCGGTAGTCGGTGAGACCGTCGATGGGCGACCACCGCTTCATGCGGTTGGCGGGGATGTCGCTGAAGACCAGGAAGCCGCCGCGGGCGTTCCACACCGGGCCCTCGGTGAATTGCATGCCGGTGGCCAGACGCTCGACTTTGGCGTCGGCGGAAATGAGGTCGAGCACTTTCTTGGAGATGACTTCGAGACTCATGGAGGGCTCCTTGTGGGGTGGAATGGTGGCGCTATGATTTTAGGTGGATCACGCTCAGGCCGTAGACGATGAGGCTGGGAATGGTGAAGGACACCCGGCCTTGGGAAGCGGCGTGGGCTAAGATAAGGGCTTCGCGCATCTCGGGGTAGTGCCATTCCACCCGGTCCACTTCGACCCCAGCCGGCAACTGTAGCTCCGTCGGAATGGCCCCGGTGGGCAGGGGGACTTCGATGAGGCTCTGCTCGTCCTGGCGATAGTTGACCCAGTGCAGGACCAGGGCTTCGGCCTGGTCGGGTTTCCAGGCGCGGGTGCGCACGTACCAGGGGGCGTCGGTGTGTAACCAGGAGGGGCCGCAGCAGGAGCGCCACTGGCCGAGGAAGGGCCGGGCGTACTCGTCGTGTTCGGGCAAGGGAAAGACCGGCATCTCGATGCCTGGGGCGATCTCCCGCATCTCGGGTTTCCAGGGGCCGGTTTCCAGATACAGGGTGCCGGGGTGGCCGGATTTCCAGGCCGCCAGCGGGCTGTCCGGGTAGGGGCTTTGGTCGGGCAGCAGCGTGCCGGTCTCCCCGGTGAACAGCAGCTTCCCCCCCTTGGCGACGTAGGCCTCCAGCCAGGCACCCTCCTGGCGGGTGAGGCGTTTGACCCCCGGCAGGATGAGGGCCTGGTATGCCCCGCCTTTTTCGAGCAGTTGTTCGTCGGTGATGATGTCGAAAAGCCAGTGGTCGTCCTCTAGAATCCGGCCCAGGCGTTTGAGGGGGTCGACGCTCTCGGCCTCTGCCTCCAGCTCGGCGCGGCGGGGGTAGACCAAGGCCAACTGCGAGTAGGGTGTGGCTGGATGGTAGAGCGGGTCGCGGTCGGCCAGGAAGCGGTGGTAACGGATGATGGGGGCGTAGTACTCGTCGCGGGTGGTGCCGGCCTCGTCGATCTCGGGCAGGTGGTAGGCCAGGGAAGCGGCGCCGTGAGCCGCGGCTTCGGCGATGGAGAGGCGCAGGCGGCGGGAATCGTACTTGTTGATGACAAAGGGCCGGCCACTGCCGGCGGCGTGGGTGAAGCGGGCGGGCAGGCCCATGTCGGCCAGGTACCCTTTGGCGATGTTGCTGCGGCCTTTGTGTCCGCCCTGGCTGTACCAGATATAGTCCTCGTCTTTGGCCCACAGGGCGGTGGGCAGCAGGCTGCGCTCGTCGCCGGGGCCAAAGTCGTATTTGTGGTACCACTGCGAGAGCAGCAGATCCGGCTTGATGGCCCGGGCGTGGTCGATGAAGATCTCGTCGAAGAGTTCCTTGCGGCGCAGGTGTACCTCGCGCAGCACCTCCAGGTCCCAGCGCTGCCGCAGCGGGGCCGGGCAGGTGGCCAGCGGGGCGAGCAAGTCCTCAACCTGGGAGGGATCAGCGCTGCCGTAGAGCTCCTTGAGCTGGGCCCCGCTGAAGACCCGGCCAAGCATGGGGATCATGCGGGCCCGGCAGTAGGGGCAGCGGCAGAAGTTGGTGAAGTTGTGGTGGGCCATGAAGCCGTCCACGCCCAGGGACAGGGCCTTGCTGACCATCGCCTGGAGCATGGCCCGCCAGTGGGGGTTGCAGCAGCAGCCCGAATAGGTGCGGTACGGCCGGTCGGGGATGGGCCAGCAGCGCAGGGCTCCCCCGGCCACCTGCTCCATGGCCGCGCTGGGCGAGTCACAGGGGGCGGGTCCGAGCAAGTCGGGGGTCCAGATATTTTCCCAGGAGGACCACAGGCCTTTGCCGGTCTCGTGGTCGCCGTAATGCCAGGAGAGGCTGAGCTGGGCAACGATTCGGGCGCCGGCTTCGTGTAGTTGCGGAAAGAGTTCGGCGACGTAGGCGAGATTCTCCCGCACGCCCACCAGGGGCATGGAGACCCAGTGGCGGGGCACCTGGGGATCGTCGGCCATGCCGTAGAACATGGGGCCAAAGTCGCCGAGTTGCACCATCTGCAACTTGGCGCGGCGGGTGTGTTCGACGAGGTCGAGGTGTTGGGGGAGGCCCCAGTACTCGACCATGCGGTTGAACCAGAAGGGGGTGGTCATTTCAGTGCCTCGTTGTTGATGTGCGTCGGTGCGCGTCGGGGAGCGACCCGCTCCGGCCTTTCGCCAGGCGCGTCCTGCCCACTCGCTCGCTTCGCTACCCGGCCCACCACCACGCGGACTTCCCTGCCCCACTGCTCCCCGCGAAAGGCCTCCGGGGTTCGCTCCCCGCCGCTCTATGTCGTCCAGCCGGTGATGAAGTCGGCCAGGCTGTAATTGGCCGGCATGTCGTCGAAGTGGTAGATCATCGGGCCGGATTGGTAGCCGGGGA
>CAMAVQ010000220.1 GCA_945861755.1 Gemmatimonas phototrophica | reverse complement strand
CAGATCCAGCCCGGCGACGTGATGGTGCTGCTCAGTTGCGGCCCCATGGGCACCGGCATGGAGGAGATCGCCCAGATCACCACCGCTCTCAAGTACCTCGACTACGGCAAGCGGGTGGCCGTGCTCACCGACGCCCGTTTCTCGGGTTTCTCCACCGGCGCCTGCCTGGGCCACATGAGCCCCGAAGCCCTGGCCGGCGGCCCCATCGGCAAATTGGTGGACGGCGATTTAATCGAGATCACCGTCGACCGCGAGAACCTGAAGGGCACCGTAAATCTGGTAGGAGCGGAGGGGCGCGAATTCGGCGCCGAGGAAGGGACGCGCCTGTTGGAACAACGCCCCCTGCGCTCGGACCTAGCCCCCGAAGAGCACCTGCCCGACGCCACCCGCCTGTGGGCCGCGCTGCAGAATGTGGGCGGGGGCACCTGGGGCGGCTGCGTCTACGACGTGGATGCCATTATCGAGACCCTCAAGGCCGGCCAGCAGGCCCTGGCCGCCGGAGCGGGGCGGTGAGCCGCAAAGAGCTGGTGGTCGCGGTCACCGGGGCCAGCGGTGCCCTGTATGCCGGCCGGCTGCTGCGGGCCCTGCTCTGCGGGGGGCATCTGGTACACGCGGTGCTCTCGCGCTACGGACGGTATCTACTGTGCGAGGAATTGGGCTGGCAGCCGGAAAAAGAATCCCTGCTCGAATTTTTGGCGCGCCTGTACGGGGAGGAAATCAGGACGGGGGAATTACGCGAGTACGGCGTGGGGGATCTGACCAGTCCGTTGGCCAGCGGTTCGGGTTCCACCGAGGGCATGGTGGTGGTGCCCTGTTCGAGCAAAACCCTGTCAGGCATCTCCTGCGGGGCGTCGAGCAATCTCATCGAGCGGGCCGCGGATGTGACCCTCAAGGAGCGCCGGCCCTTGATCCTAGTGGTCCGGGAAACCCCCCTCAATCTGATCCAGCTGCGCAACTTGGTCGCTGTGGCCGAAGCCGGGGCCATTGTGCTGCCGGCCATGCCGGCCTTTTACCAGAAGCCCAAGACCTTCGATGACCTGGGTGACTTCATCGCCGGCCGCATCTGCAACCTCCTCCACATCCCGCACCAACTCTTCCCCAGCTGGACCGGCCCCACCGACTCACCCGCCCAATAAATAATCAAGGGATCCGGAAGCGCTGTCTGCACGAGGAGGACAGACAGTTTTGGAGGGGAGGTCCTGCCCCCGGATCCCAAGATGACCCGCCTCAAGGCGCTGCTCTCGATGCCGTCTGCGAGAGGAGAGACAGACGCGAGCAGGAGAAGCATCGCCCCATTTTTTTGCCTCGGGCAAGGAGGGCGGCGGGTGCGCTTTACCCTATCGCAACTTGCGTGCCAGGATTTTCTTCTCATCTTGTAACTCTTTTATAATCCTATTCTTAAAATCGCTACTGAATCACAAAAAACGATGTAGTCCCATGTCTTTTTTTGTGAAATTCATCGCTTGATCTTGTACCCAAACCGAACCATGCCACAAGATCTAGATCTGCGAATTGCGGATGACAAAAGAGGAGGGAAAAACTTGCAGGAAGGGGATGAAAAACTTTCCGCTATGGCTCCTAATACTTGTTGAGAGTTGCGATAAAATTGCGTATTTCGGCGCAAAGGGTTCTCTGGAGTTCCCCCGCTTTAAAGGGGTCCACCAAAACGGATCAACTCCAGCCAGCCAGAGGGGAGATGCCTTTCGTCTCATCTCCCCTCGGCCCTGGTTCCCTCCGCAGCGCTTGCCCAAAAAGTCCATGTTATTACATTTGTATGCACGATGCCGCCCCAGCTTATCCCTGACAGAGGTAGCCATGACCAAAGAAACCACCATTCGCGCGATCGGTAACTCCGCCGGAGCGACGATTCCAAAGGCGATGCTCGAACACTTTCACCTGGCAGAAGGCGACAAGGTCCATCTGGTCGAGGTCGATGGCGGCATACTGATCACCCCCTTCGATCCCACCTTTGCCGAAGCGATGAACCTTTACCAAGAGGGCGCCAAGACCTTTCGCAATGCAATGCGCCAGTTGGCCAAGTGATGGCAAAACGCCGTGAACCCCGATGGCTGACCCAGACCATGATCCTGGCCATCCATGCCGACCAGATTCGCCAGCATGGCGGAGCCCTCGGCCTGCGAGATCAAGGACTGCTCGAATCTGCACTCCATAGGGCCTTCCATCGTTGGCAGTACGATGCGACGGCCGATCTTTGCTTCCTGGCGGCAGCCTATGGAATGAGTCTGGCAAAGAACCACCCCTTTGTGGATGGCAACAAACGGATCGCGTTTCAGGCGATGTTCGTGTTCCTTGGACTGAACGGCCTCCGAATCGTCGCCGATGAGCCCGAGGTGGTTGCCTTGATGATCGGCACCGCCAGTGGTGCTGTGGACGAGAACGGCCTTGCCGAGTGGCTCCGCACCCATTCACAGCCGCGATGAAGCAGCTTCTACGGATTCGGCCATGAACCATTGCACACAACAACATAGAGCACGCATAACGCTCGCGCTCACCGGCGCCGAGGGAGCACAGCGGCGGTGTCCGGTGCTGCGCGTTGTTTGGCAATTGCGATTGGAGCCAGCAAGCCGATGTTATGGGCTGGCCCCTTCCTTACTGAAAATCCATCCCTGGCAGGAACGATAGCCAGAACTTGTATTATGTTATTCCAGTGCTGATATTTAGAGTGGCTCTGCCGATTGAGCCCCAAGACCCATTAGAGGCCATGGAAAATGGAAAAAAAGACCATCGAAATTCTGGATGCGCCTGCCTACCTGAAGGACCTACTTTCTGTCGTGAGTACTGGTACAGAGGTTATCCTCACGGAGGATAATACCCCCGTGGCGCGGCTATTACCCATAGAATCCGCATCAACTCCTCGCACAGCTGGACTGCACCAAGGAACGATGTGGATCAGTGAAGACTTTGATGCGCCACTGTCGGAGACCTTTTGGGCAGGAACCACGTGAAGCTCCTTCTGGATACCCATACCTTTCTCTGGTGGGACAGTGAGCCGGCTAGGCTTTCCACAACTGCCCTGAGTGCCTGCCAAGACCCCTCGAATATCTTGATCCTCAGTACGGTCAGCGTCTGGGAGATGCAGGTCAAATCCCAGCTTGGTAAATTGACGCTCAACTTGCCTCTCCCTGACATCATCAAGGGACAACAAGAAACCAACAGAATCATCATCCTTCCCATGGCCCTCGAACATGTCTTGGAGCTTCAGGATCTACCTCCCCATCATAAGGACCCCTTTGATCGACTGTTAATCGCACAGGCCAAGGTAGAAGAGGCTGTTCTGGTCAGCCACGACTCCTGGTTTGTGAACTACCCCGTCCGTTTGCTCTGGTAGTATCCCCACCTCGTAAAGTCCGGTTTCACCTAGCACCCTCGGTCCTCCTTCCATTGCGGCACCTCCGAACATCATCAGAATACCGGCTTGTACAGTGACGCCGAACCGATGCATCTGGTCTGGGCTTGCGAATAACACTTCGCTTCACGAACCCTACCGCTTCCAGGCCTTCCCTGTGTGCCTACATTGGCTGAGACAATTCGCCTGACTAATTTAGTGTCTAACCCAACGGGCGAAGGAGACACAAGATCATGTCACAAGCAGCAGCCAAAATGGAACCAACCGTCGCGGACCAGTCTAACCAGCGGAAGGCCCCGGCCTCTTCTTCGGCCCTGGTGGCTGGAGCGGTCGTCAATGCGGAGGTGTTACCGCGTGCCGAACGGCGTCGTTTCAGCGCCGAATACAAGCGGCGGATCCTCCAGGAAGCAGATCAATGCCGCCAGCCTGGCGAGATCGGGATGCTTTTGCGGCGGGAAGGGCTATACTCCTCCCACCTGAGTTGCTGGCGGGGGCAACGGGAGCGCGGGGAACTGGTCCCCTTGCAGCGCGGCAAACCGGCGGCAGACCCGGCGGTAAAAGAGGTCGCCCGACTGCAGCGGGAGGTTACCCGGTTGCAGGGGCGGCTGGAAAAGGCCGAAAAGATCATTGTGGTCCAAAAAAAACTTTGCGACCTACTTGGCTTGCCCTGCGAGGATCCGCTGAGGGCCGACAGCAAATGATCGCCACGGCGGACCAGCTGGCACAGGAAGTGGGGGTGATCCGGGCCTGCCAGGTGCTGGAGGTGCCGCGCAGCAGCCTGTATCGGGCGCGACGTCCGGTGCCTGAAAACCCTACCCCGCCGTTGGCGGAGGTCCCCCGGCCAACGCCGCCCTCGGCGCTGGCGCCGGAGGAACGGACCCAGGTGCGGGAGCTGCTCAATAGTCCTCGGTGTCAGGACCTGCCCCGCGCCAAGTCTGGGCGCAGTTGCTGGACGAAGGGCAGTATCGGTGCTCCTGGCAGACGATGTATCGGGTGCTGGCCGTCGAGCACCAGGTCCGCGAACGGCGCAACCAGCTGCGGCATCCGGCCTACACCAAGCCGGAGTTGCTGGCCACGGCGCCCAATCAGTTGTGGTCGTGGGACATTTCGAAACTGCGTGGCCCGACCGTGGGGACCTACTTCTATCTGTATGTCATCCTCGATGTCTTCAGCCGCTACGTGGTGGGTTGGATGGTGGCCCAACGCGAGTCGGCGGAGTTGGCCATGGTCCTGGTCGAGGCCATTTGTCAGCGCCAGGGCATCCCACCAGAGCAGTTGACCCTGCATGCCGACCGGGGCGCACCGATGATCGCCAGGTCGATGGAGCAATTGCTGGATGACCTGGGGGTCACCAAGAGCCATTCCCGGCCCCACGTCTCCAATGATAACCCGTACTCCGAGGCGCATTTCAAGACCCTCAAGTA
>CAMAVQ010000219.1 GCA_945861755.1 Gemmatimonas phototrophica | reverse complement strand
GTCAGGCCCAGCAGGTGGAGGGCGTGTTCTAGATAGGCATACGCCAGCCCGGAGGTGACAAAGCCCAGGGCCTGGTGGGCCTCGGGATAGAGGATCTGGTTCAGCGGTCGCTGGCGGGCCGCTTCGAGTAGGCGGGGGAAACGCTCATTGAGCACCTCCTGCTCCTTGCGGATGGTGATGGGCGGGATAATGACCCGGGCGTCCGAGGAGATGGTGCGGGTGTCGAGGGTGGTGCGATGCCGGGTGTTGAGTTTGGGAAAGCGGTTGGGGTACACCTCGACACTGCCGCCGCCGTCGGCCTGGTTGGAGGTGACCAGGTAGGTGATATACAGGCTGGAGGCGTGGGACAATTCGAAACCTTCGCCGATCCAGTCCTTGATCTCCTGGAAGGTGGAGGGTTCGAGGACCGGCATGTACAGATGTTGGGAGAGGAAGCGGGAATCGGCCGGCACCTGGGTGCCTTCGGACCAGGTGTCGTCGCCCACGGCCACCAGGGTCCCGGCCCGGGCCCCGGCCATATTGCCCAGGGCCAGGCCGTCGGCGGCCACGTGTAAGCCGACGCTCTTCATCACCGCCAGGGCCCTGATTTCCTCCATCTGCGCCCCGTTGAGGCGGGCCGCGGCCAGGGCTTCGTTGTTGGCGATCTGGGCGACAATGCCGTGTTCGTTGAGTAATTCGGCGATATTTTCGAGGGTTTCAAAGACCTCGGCCAGGGGAGATCCGGGATAACCAGTGATCTCGCCCACCCCGCTTTCCAGGGCACCTTTGACGATCAGCTCGTTGCCGGTGTAGATGCCGGTGCCTTTTTCGCGCAGGAATCTGGGGTCCATATATGACGGGCACTAGGCGAAAGTGTCGCTAGGTTCAGCGGCTGTGGACCCAGAGCCGGGGGGAGGGAAGGCTCGGGGAAACCGGGGTTTGTCAAAGGCCGAAAAACCGCAGAGATTATAGAGCGGACCTGGACAAATGTCAAGCGCCAGTCAGGAGATCCGGCCAGGTCAGTCAAAGGGAGTCAAGGGTGAAAACTGTGGGCCATTGCGCCACTCCATATCTGCATACCAACGGCTCCTGGGTCTACAGCCAGCTTTGCCACCTGCGCCGTTACCGGCCGGTGGTTCTCACCCAGGAGGCCCAGAACCTCGATCAGTTCCCGGTAGAGCGCCTGCACTCGGCCCAGGAATACCCCTTTTTCAAGCGGGCCGGCAACCGGCTCTGGCTCAAGTTGACCGGGGAATATCCCTTTTATGGGGAAATTCTGAGGGCAGAGGGGGCCTGCCTGATCCACGCTCACTTTGGCTATCAGGGGTGTCGATGCCTGCGCGCCAGGCGAGCGAGCGGTCTGCCCATGCTGACCACCTTCTACGGGGCAGACGCCACTCAGTTTGCCCGCTTGGACTACTGGCGGCGTTTCTACCAGCGGCTCTTCGCAGAGGGCGAGGCTTTTCTGGTGGAGGGGAACGCCCTGGCCCGCTGCCTGGAGGAGGCTGGTTGTCCGCCGGCCAAGATCCGCCTGCACCACCTGGGGGTGGACCTGGAACGCATCCCCTTTGGCGAGCGGGGGCCGGCCGAGCGGCTGCGGCTGCTGATCTGCGCCCCTTTCCGCGAGAAGAAAGGCATCCCCGATGCGCTACGGGCTCTGGGGCGGGCTTGGAGACGGCGGCCATTTGAATTCGAAGTGGTGCTGATCGGGGACGGGCCGGAGAGATTGAAGATATTGACCGCCATCCGGGAGGCGGGGCTCGAAGACCGGGTGGTATTGCGGGGGCCCCTGCCCTACTCCGAGGTGCTGGCCGAGTTGGGCCGCTGCCATCTGCTCTTGCAGACCAGCCGCCGGGCCGCCGACGGGGATACCGAAGGGGGCGCGCCAGTGATCCTGCTCGATGCCCAGGCTGCCGGGCTGCCGGTGGTGGCCACCCGGCACGCGGATATCCCCGAATACGTGCGGGACGGAGAGAGCGGGTTGCTGGCTGCGGAAGGGGATGTGGAGGGACTGGCTGACTGCATCCTGCAGCTGGTGGAGGCCCCGGAAAGCTGGGCGGGGATGGGACGGGCGGGCAGAAAACACGTGGAGGAAAACTACAACGCCGCCACCCAGGCAGCGCGGCTGGAAGAGATCTACGACGAGTTCACCTAACGCTACTCTTCCTTGCAGAAAGGAAAAGGCAGAGATGAAAAGAGCAAAATACATAAACGCAAAACAAGGTGAAGAACTACTCAGCGCATTAAAAGCCCGTTTCGAGAAAAACATGAACCGCCATACAGGTCTCGAATGGGCTAAAATTGCAAAGCTGGAAGCTAATACTGAAAAACTGTGGTCACTCAATGAAATGGAGAGAACCGGTGGTGAACCGGATGAGGATATTGAGGTGGTGTGTTGTCGCCATCTGACAGGAGGTGAACGGTGAAGGACGTGATCCGCATCGCCCAACTCAAGATGGTCCCCGCCAAAGGCGATCTGCAGGCCAACCACGAGCAACTGATGTCGGCTCTCCGCCAGATAGCACGGGACCCGGTCCCGGTGGACGTGGTGGTCACCCCCGAGTGTTTTCTCGACGGCTACATCTCCACCGAGGAGGAGGTTACGAGGGAGAATATCCACCAGTACGCCGTGGATCCGGAAACCAGCCCCTTGGTCGCGAGTGTATCGCAGTGGGCTAGGCGCCAGCAGGCCTGGGTTATCCTGGGTTGCACCCGGCACGCGCCGGGGGGGGTGTACAAAACGGCGCTGATCTTCGACCGGCAGGGCGCGCTCAAAGGGATGTACGACAAGATCCACTGCCGATCGACGCACGATTCGAAGTACCTACCCGGACAGCAGCTGGCGGTTTTCGACTCTGACTTCGGCCTCTTTGGGGTGATGATCTGCGCGGACCGCCGCTGGCCCGAGACCGTGCGCTCCCTGGCCCTCCAGGGTGCCAGGGTGATCTTCAACCCGACCTATGGGATGTATGGCGAGCGCAACTTATGGCTGATGCGCACCCGCTCTTACGAGAGTGAGATCTTCATCGCCTTCACCCACCCGCTGGAGGCCCTGCTCACCGGCCCAACGGGCGACATCGTCGTCGACGAGGTCAGCGAACAGGTCGCGTTTTGCGCGAACCAGATCGACCTGACTGAAGTGGACCGGATAAGGGGAGAGGGCTCACATCTGAGGAATAGGGTGCCGGAACGCTACACCCTGTAACCGGGGAGTCCACAAGCTATTGTTAGCTTATAAACTAATCTTCTTTCTTGTGCCAGTAGCGGTAGTATTCTTCCAGGAAACTCAGCGTGCTGAAGTCTTCCATGCGGTCTGGGAAGAGGATGCCGTCGAGGTGATCGACCTCGTGCTGGAGCACCCGGGCGAGAAATCCCTCGGCGCGCAGGGCAAAGGGTTTGCCCTCCCGGTCCAGGGCCCGCACCTCAACCCAGGCCGAGCGGGGCACTTGTCCGCGCAGGTCGGGGATGCTCAGACACCCCTCGTAGCCCAATTCCTTTTCTTCTGACTGCGCCACCCACTCCGGGTTGATGAACGCGGTGAGAGGCAGGTCGTCCGGGTCTTCGGGATCGGCGTCGGGGTAACCCAGGACCAGTAGGCGCAGGGACTGGTAGACCTGGGGGGCGGCCAGGCCCACCCCTTCGTAATCGACCATGGTTTCGACCATGTCGCCGATGAGTTGCTGGATTGCGGGCTGGAGGATCTGGTCAGTGGTCAGGGCTTTGGCGGGCTGGCGCAGCACGGGGTGGCCCATGCGGCTGACTTTCAGGATGGCCATGGGTTTCCGTTCAGCGGGAGGGAGGGGTGAGGGCCTGGCTGAGCCGGCGGGCACGGACCGGTTCTAGATGTTTGAGCAGCGATTGTCGTTTGTCCGGCTTGAGGCGCACCAGCACCAGGGCAGCGGATTCGTCGTCGAGGGCATTGAGCTGGGTGGTGGCTTCGTCGGCGGTCATGGTCAGCAGCTGGGCCGCCAGGTTGTTGAGCATCTGGTCGCGGTCCTTTTTGAGTTCGGCGATCTGCTGCCGCAGGTCTTTCTTGATCTGGTCGAGTTCCTTGGCGGCCTCGGCCGAGGGGGTCAGGTCCACCGGTTTCGCCTCTGCCACGGTGGGTGTGGTCTTGGATTCGGGACGGGTGGTTGGCGTCGTGTGTACCGCTGCGGGCCGGGTCTGGGATTCGGGCGCCACTGCCGGTGTACGAGGCTGAGCGCTGGCCGGCACCCGGCGTTTGGGTGGGGAGGAAGGGGGCCGCATGGCGACGACGACGGCCAGCACCAAACTGAAGGACAGACACATCCCCAGCAGCAGAAAGATCGGGGTCTTGGAGCTCATGGAAGATATTTCTGGGTTCGCCGGGCGTGAGAGTTCCCGTACCTGTAAATATCCGCGCCGGGCGGAAAGCAGGCAAGGCGCTTGAAAAACAGCGCCATACTGCCAGGCTCCACCTCTGGGTCGCGGGGTTCACCGTCTCAACAGTGGATAAAAAGCAAAGGGCGGGCCAGAAAGCCGGCCTAATCAGAACTCCAGCTCGAACCCACCTACCGGCAGGATGCTCCACTGATCGATGCGCCCCCGGGCGTTTTCGCTCTTGTCCCAGTAGTAGGTGTAGATATTGGCGCGGTTGTAGGCATTGAGCAGGCTGAAAAAGGTGACCAGGTTGAAATGCCGGTAGTGCCGGCGGTAGTCCATTTGCAGGTCCAGTCGGTGATAGGAAGGGTAGCGCCGGCTGTTGAGCAGTTCCTTCTGGACGATACCCTTGCCCATCAGGGTGGAGAGTTCCTCGTCGTAGGGGGTGTAGGGGCGGCCGCCGGCAAAACTCCAGCGCCCGCTGAATTCCCAGGTCGGGGAGGGCCGGTA
>CAMAVQ010000218.1 GCA_945861755.1 Gemmatimonas phototrophica | reverse complement strand
AAGGCATTTTCCCTCTGTAAAATTTGCGCTTGACAGGCTCTGTGGTGGGAAGCTATTTTCCGTGGTGGTGGAAAGTGGTGGAATGTGGTGGAGGTATTTTAGCGCACTCCCAGCCAGCCGCACAGGCCTTGCATGATTCAGTTTTTGGGCGAATACGATGTGCCAGTGGACGAGAAGGGGAGGATCTTTCTTCCCGCCGAGTTCCGCCGCAAGTTGTCCCCAGAAACCGAGGATACCTTGGTGGTGGTCAAGGGACTAGATGGCTGCCTGACTGCCTATCCCCAGCAGGCCTGGGCTGAGATCGCCGCCAAGATGACGCGCCTGCCCCAGACCGATCCCAAGGTGCGGGTGTACATTCGCGGCATGCTCTCCCAGGCAGCGGAAGTGAAGTTGGACCGCCAGGGGCGGGCCAACCTGCCGCGCAAGTTGCTGGAGCGGGTGGGCATCAGCGACCGCATGGTGGTTATCGGGGCGCTGGACAAGATCGAATTCTGGAACCCGGAGGCCTGGAGGCAGTTCATGCTGCAGGCCGACTCGGCGCTGGAGGAAGTGGCCGAGAGCCTCGAACTGTGAGGTAGCCAGTTGGAGGCGGAGATGGTTTTTCATGTACCGGTCATGGCCGTGGAGGTGGTGGCCGGACTGGTGAGTGATCCGCAGGGCATCTACGTGGATGCCACCGCCGGGGGCGGCGGCCACAGCCGAGCGATCTTGGAAGAGTTGGGACCTCGGGGCAGATTGGTGGCCATTGACCGGGACCCGGAGGCCGTGGCCCAGGTGCGACGCGAACTGGAAGACGAGCGGGTGGCGGTGGTCTGCGGCAGATTTGGCGAATTGGTTCAGATTTTGGCGCGGCAGGGGATGAGCGAAGTTGACGGGGTGTTATTCGACCTGGGGGTTTCCTCACACCAGATCGACCAGGCATCGCGGGGATTCAGCTATCATCAGGATGGGCCATTGGATATGCGCATGGAACCGGGTGTGGGCATGAGTGCGGCAGAGCTGATTGTCCAGAGCGGGCCGGAAGGACTGGCCCGGCTGCTGGCCGAGTACGGTGAGGAGCGCCAAGCCCGCAGGATCGCCCGTGTTATCTGCCAGGCACCCAGTATGCAGACCACTGGCGAACTGAGGCGGGCGGTGGAGTCGGTCCGGCCCAGGCACCTGCCCAAGACGCTGGCCAGGATATTTCAGGCCCTGCGCATCGCCGTCAACGGGGAATTAGACCAGCTCAAACGCGGATTGGCGGCAGGTATCGCCCTGCTGCGGCCCGGAGGCCGGCTGGGGGTGATCGCCTATCATTCGCTGGAAGACCGGCTGGTGAAACAGACCTTTGCCTCCCTCGTCAAAGCATGTATCTGTCCCCCGGCAATGGTGCTGTGCGTCTGCGGTGGGAAGGCCCGCTTCAGCAAGGTGGCGACCCAGACCAAGCGGGCCACCACTGCCGAGGTGGGCCTCAACCGCCGGGCCCGCAGCGCCAGCCTGCGGCTTTACGAAAAGAGGGGGGACTGAATCGTGGCCCTCCGCCCCGTCGGTTCCCGCCTGCCGGTGTTGCTGCTGGTGGCCCTAGTCACCCTCACCACGGCCTATGTCTGGACCAAGGTGCAGCTGGCCAAGACCCTCAGGCAGGTGGAGACAACCCAGGCCCGGATCCGCAGCCTTGAAGAAGAGCGCGACAAGCTGACCGCGGCCATTTCGATGAATAAGAAGCCAGGTGCCATCCGGGAGCGCGCCCAGCAGGAGCTGGGCATGATCGATCCTGGGACCACGCAGCCCAAGGGGGTAGCGAAAAGTGTTCACGCCCACTAGGGACAAAAGCATCGATCCAGCGCGCCCGGCCTTGCAGCGCTTGAAATGGGTGGTGGCCGGGGGGGCGTTGTGCTGGTCAGTGCTGGTCGGCCGGCTGGTCCAGGTCCAGGGGATCAACCACGCCGAATACGTGGTTCGCGCCGAACAGCAACACCTGCGTCCCATCGAGTTGAAGGCCAAGCGAGGCAGCATCCTCGACCGCCGGGGAGACGAGTTGGCCCTGGATATTCAGACGGCGTCTTTTTATGCCGATCCGGCGGTGGTCGACCAACCCGACGAGGTGGCCGGCCACTTCGCCACCTTCAGCAAGGACCCTGAGGCCAACACCAATCTCCAACGCCAGCTGCACGGGTCCAAACGCTTCGTCTACCTTGCCAGGCAGCTGGGTGAGGATAAGGCCGGCCAGGCCAGGCAACAGCATTTCCGCGGCGTGTATGAGTTTTCTGAGACCAAACGGTACTGTCCCTCCGGTGCTCTGGCTGCCCAACTGATCGGCTACACCAACATCGACAATCAGGGCAACGAAGGCATGGAGATGGCCTGCGACGAGCTGCTGGGGGGCATCAAGGGGGCGGCAGTATCCTATGTAGACGCCAAGGGTGCGCAGATCCCCGGCATGCAGGAGGAGCACAAAACTCCCCAAGATGGCTATAGCATCAAGCTCACCATCGACGGTGTCTACCAGGACATCCTCGAAGACGAGCTCAACCAGGCAGTGGTCAACTGCGAAGGGGAAAACGGACTGGGAATCATCATCTCGCCCAAGACCGGCGAGATCCTGGCCATGGCCAACGCCCCGCTCTACGACCGGGCTAACCCTGGGGCGGTGCCGGCCTGGATGCGGCGCAACCGCATCGTCACCGATCCGTTTGAGCCAGGTTCCACCTTCAAGGCCATCACGGCTGCGGCCCTGCTCGACGAAAACGCCGTCGATCCAGACGAGCGTGTCTTCTGCGAGAACGGTCGTTTCACGCTGTCCAATGGGGATGTGGTCCGCGACTCACACCCCCTGGGCTGGCTGACCTTCCGGCAGGTGATTGGCCAGTCGAGCAACATCGGCACCATGAAGATGGCACGCCGGCTCCACCGCAAGAAATTCTACGAGTACCTCCGCAACTTTGGCTTTGGCTCCCGCACCGGCATCGATCTGCCTTCCGAGAGCGCCGGTTTGCTGCGCAACGCGGCCCAGTGGTCGGACCGCTCGCTGGAGACGATCGCCATGGGCCAGGAAGTCAGTGTCACCGCCCTGCAACTGGCAATGGCGGTGGGGGCCATCGCCAACGGCGGGACCTTGATGGCCCCCCACCTGGTCAAGGAGGTCATCGGACCGGACGATCAGGTCGTGCGCCAGTTTGAGCCCCAGCCCATCCGCCGGGTGATCAGCCCGGAGGCGGCCGCCAAGATGCGGGAGATCCTGGCCGGAGTGGTCACCGAAGGCACGGGCAAACGCGCCCAGGTGGAAGGCGTTACAGTGGCGGGCAAGACCGGTACGGCCCAACGGGTCGCACCGGGGGGTCAGGGGTACGCGATGGGCCAGTACGTGGTCTCCTTCATCGGCTTTCTACCCGTTGAGGATCCCCAGTTGTTATGTCTGATAGTGGTCGACAATCCCAAACACGATAAATGGGGATCCAGCATCTCAGCCCCGGCCTTCAGGCGGGTCATGGAGCGCATCCTCTGCCTGTCCGATGGGGTGCTGGCCAGACACAGCCCGGCCGATTCCCTTAGGGCTGATACACTGCAGGCGGTGATTCCCGACCTGCGAGGCATGACCCGCAAGGTGGCTCGTTTCCAGGCCGGCCTGCGCGGCCTGGAGATCAAGTTTGAGGGGGAAGGGGAGGTGGTTGTAGGCCAATCGCCACCAGTGGACAGCAGCGGCAAGGAGATCGGCGAAATCGTCTGCCAGTTGGGCGAGGATGTGCAACCAGATTCAAGCGGCGAGCTGAACGCTGCTACCCAGCGCCAGATGTTGATGTTGCAGAACATGCCCAAGAAAACCCAACTAGCTTCCGTGCAGTGAGGATGAAATTGCGCGACCTGCTGGTGGCCCTCGGAGCCGATTTTCAGGTGGAGGGCGCCACCGACATCCAGATCGACAAGATCGTCTGCGACTCCCGCAGCGTTGGCCCGAGAACCCTCTTCGTGGCCATCCGTGGCGGCGAGGAGCAGGATCGGCACCTCTTTGTGCCAGATGCCCTGGCCCGGGGTGCGGTTGCGGTAGTGGTGGAGGATGCCCTGCCCGCCGGCCAGGCCACCCGCATCCAGGTCGGCGATTGCCGCCGGGCCCTGGCTTTGATGGCCGCCAGTTTTTACGGACATGCCGACCAGGAATTGACCACGGTGGGCATCACCGGGACCAAGGGCAAGACCACCACGGCCTTCCTAGTGCAGCAGATGCTGGAGGCGGCGGGGCGGCCCTGCGGCTACATCGGGACCTTGGGATGTATTGTTGCCCAGGATCTGGACAAGAGTCTGCGCAACACCACCCCGGAAGCGGTGGATCTGCACCGGCTGTTCAGAGCTATGCGCAGCGCCGGCAAGCAGGCCGTCTCTCAGGAGGTTTCCTCACATGCGCTGGCTCTTCAGCGAGTGGCCGGGGTGCAGTTTGCGGTGGGCGTCTTTACCAACCTGAGCCGCGACCATCTCAACTTCCACCAGACCAGCGAAAACTATTTTGCCGCCAAGGCCCAGCTCTTCGCGCAGAGCGACAAAGCGGTGGTGAATGCAGATGATGCCGCCGGCCAGGCCCTGCTGGGCAGTCTAAAGATTCCGACGCTCAGCTTCGGTCGTTCCCCTGGCGCGCAGGTGCGGCTAATGGAGGAATGGCACACTGGTCAGGGCCTCGGTTTGCGCCTCAAAACACCCCTTGGCGAACACGTGGTCGAAAGTAGGTTGACGGGTGGATTTAATTGTTATAATATTCTTGCCGCTTTTGCCTGCGGGTTGGTGTTGGAACTGGCGCCCGAGGTGATTGCCAGAGGGATCGCGGCGGTCCACCAGGTGCCCGGGCGTTTCGAGCGCATCGACCTGGGCCAGGACTTCGAGGTTATCGTCGACTA
>CAMAVQ010000217.1 GCA_945861755.1 Gemmatimonas phototrophica | reverse complement strand
CCTCGCAGCCGTCGCCGGCCCAGGCGCGGTCGCTGTGGGTCAAGGTCATGGTGCGCACCCCCAGCTGGTAGAGCAGGGATAACACGTGGGGGCTCTGCTCCAGGGCATTGCTGTTCTCGATGGCCAGGATCACAGCCAGCTTGCCCTCGTTTTTGGCTTGCATCAGATCCGTGGCCTGGCGGGCGATGAGCAGGTCCTCAGGGTGTTCCTCCACCTCTCGCACCAGGTAGCCCAGGGCATCCATGGCATAGAGCAGGTGGTTGCCCCAGGGCCGGGTGGTGTCCACGGCGAAGAACCCGGCGTCGATGCCGCCTTGCCGCATTTTGGGGATGTCGAGCTGGATGCCCTCGCCCAGGGGGGAGAGATACTGGCGCAGGTACGCCACCACCCCGGCGCGGCTGGCTCGCTCTGGGCCCCGCTCGCCGGCCAGGCCGTGGTTGCCCCGGCGGATGTGGGCAACCACGCTGTCGTTGTGGGAGTCGATGACCAGGGCGTGGTGGTGCAGGGCGAGTGCTTCTTCGCGGGTCACAGGGGCCTCCTCTGAAATTTTGTCTGACAGACCACGGCGGGTATGCAGGTCAGTTCCGACCGGTTGTTTTCGCTGCCTCGCAGAGTGGAGCGAGCACCTCTTTACCTGCCAGTCCCCGCACCAAGTCGGCGGCGCGCCTCGCCGCCTCGCTGCCCTCCCAACCATCCTCTTCGATCACCAGGAGCAGGCCGGGCTGGTACACGACCTTGTCGACGACGCGGCCACTGGCGGCGCGCTCTTTTAGTTCTAGACGCTGGCCCACCACCTGGCTGCCCAGGGCGCGAATCTCCCCCAGAAGCAGTTCGTAGTTGTCGGCGCGGTCGAGGCGCACCATCACCATCGCCAGCAGGTTCAACTGGTCCGGGTCGGTGGGATGGCGGGCCCGCAACTGCTCGAACTTCCGTAGGGGCCGGCGCAGGGCCGTGGCGCTGCCCGAAGTGCAGGCGTGGATACGCGAAGGCAGCAGGGCCAGGATGCGGCTCACCTTGGCGACGAGGTCCTCGGCGGCCCGCTCCACCGGCACGGTCGGCACGGGGGTGGCGTCTTCGGCCCCGACCTCCGGTTCCGGGCCAAAACGATCCAGCACACTTTTCTGAAAGTACGCGGGCAGGTCGAGCAGACGGTCCAGTGCCGCGCCAGTAAAAGCGAGGACCGAGTCGATCTCCGCCCCCAGCGCCGGGGACTCCAGCTCGTCCCCCGCGACGACGCGGCCCAGCAGGTGGCCGGCCTCGCGGGCCAGCAGCACCCGGAACTGGCCGAACAATTCCTCCACCTTTTCGATGGCGTTGATCATCATGGCCTGGGAGTTATCACCGGGTTCGGATTTTTCGGCCACCAGACTGATGAGCAGGCCGCGGATCCAGTCGAAGTCCTCCAGGTGCAGCCGGCGCTCCCCGGCTTTGACCTGCACGTAGAAACGCAGGACCTGGCTGCAGCGGGCCAGAGCCAGTCCCTGTTTGACGTTCACCTGTAGATCCAGGGGGCGCGAGCAACGGGCCGCCAGCAGGTTGCGGACCCGTTCCTCGAGGTCCTGGTCGATCCTGCCGGTGGTGAAGAGGGCGGCGCAGATCTCGCGCACTAACCCCTCCATGCCCTCCGGACCAAAGTGCTCCGCCGCCTGCACGAGGCGCCCGACCGCCCCGTCGCGGTGGCGGCCGAAGCGCAGTTCGTCGGCAAAGTCGTGCCGCGCTTCCTCCAGGTTCCGGGGGGAGAAGTCATGGCCGGCGTTTTCGGCCCGCTGCCGGGCGACCGGGTGGATCACGTCGCGGTCGAGCAGGAAGTAGGAGGGGAACTGGAATTCCTCGGCCAACTCCACCACCTTGCGCTGGGCCCACAACTCCTCCTGGTATTCGTTGTAGAGCTGGTGGGCCAGCTCGTCGGCGGTGACCGGCGTGCCCTTGAGGTTGGGGCGCAGCAGCTTTAGGAAGGGTTTTTCGTAGAGTTCGATGAATTCCTCCAGCTCGTTGATGGGAAACTGCATCCCCGAGCGCTGCTGTTTCTCCCGCAGCAGCGGGCTTTCGTAGGCGCTGCGATGGTGATTGTGTTTTTTGAGGATGCGGCGGAACTCGGTGTAGCCCATGCTGGTGAGATGGTTGAGTTGCCGGCGCAGCCCCGCCTCGACCAGGGTTACCAGCAGGGCGTAGTCGAGCAGTTTCCAGCCCTCGACGAGCATGATCTGGGTGAGGGACCAGTAGTCGTAGCCGTTGTGATGCACCGCCGCCAGGATGCCCTCGGGCAGATAGATGGTGCGGCGAGCCAGGCCGATATGGATGGTCTGGTGGTTGCGCACGTCCTTGAAACAGAGCAGGTCGCAGTCCATGACCACGGTCACGGTGACCCTGCTGTCGATCAGGGCGTCGAAGAAGAATTCGGGCAGTTGGCGCAGGGCGCTATAGAAGAAACGCACCTGGTCGTGGGCGATGTGCAGGCGGCGCAGGGGCTGGTCGCCAACGCGCAGACCCTGGCGCCGGCGGTTCTGCGAGCCGAAGAGGAGGGTCTTGGGCGCGGCGGCGACGGCCGCGTTGACCTCCTCGTGGGTGATGGTGCCTTCCTTCATCCCCGGACCTCGGTAAAGCAGTTCCGGGTAATATGCTCATCTCAGCAGATACGCGGCAACTGCTCGCCGCTGAGGCGGTCTACCACGCGCGGCACGCCGATGCGGCTCTTGAGGGTGACCTGGCCCCGGCCCGCCTGCACCGCGCCGATGCGGCAGGCGCCCTGGGTGTGCGGCTGGGCGCGCAGGATCTCCAGGGCGCGGCCGGCCTGGGCTGCGGGCACAAAAGCGGCGAAGCGGCCTTCGTTGGCCACGTAGAGCGGGTCCAGCCCCAGGATCTCGCAGGCCCCCTGCACCTCTTCCTGCACCGGTATCTGGTCCTCGCTGATCTCGATGTGTACCCCCGCCTTCAGGGCGATCTCGACCAGGGCGCTGGCCAGGCCGCCCCGCGTCAGATCGCGCAGGCAGTGGATCTCGATGCCGCCGGCCAACAGGGCCTGCACCGGGCCGACAAGCGGGGCGCAGTCGCTTTTGATGGTGGTCTCGAACTGCAGGCCCTGGCGCTGGGCCATGATGGCGATGCCGTGCCGGCCCAGGTCGCCGCTGAGCAGCACCGCGTCGCCGGGGCGCACACTGCGCGGGGCGATGTGTTGGCCGTGTTCGATCAGGCCGATGCCGGAGGTGTTGATAAAGAGGCCGTCTCCTTTGCCTCGGTCCACCACCTTGGTGTCCCCGGTGGCGATATACACGCCGGCAGCGCGAGCCGCCTCTCCCATCGAGGCAGCGACCCGCTGCAGGGTCTCCATCGGCAATCCCTCCTCGATGATGAAACCGGCGCTCAGGCACAGGGGCCGCGCCCCGCACATGGCCAGGTCATTGACGGTGCCGTTGACCGCCAGACTGCCGATGTCGCCGCCGGGAAAGAAGAGAGGCTGCACCACATAGGAGTCGGTGCTGAAGGCCAGGCGCGTCCCGTTGGGCAGGGTCAGCAGCGCCCCGTCGTGTTCCTCTTCGAGCAGGGGGTTGGCGAAGGCGGGGAAGAAGACCTCGGCGAGCAGCCGGGCCATCAGGGTGCCGCCCCCGCCGTGGGCCATCAGCACTTGGTCATAGCGCGAAGGCGGAACCGGGCAGGAGAGGGAGAAGCTGCCGCTCATGCCTGCACTTCTTCCTGGCGTGGGCGGTAGTGATAGTAGGCGGCGCAGGCCCCTTCGGAGGAAACCATGGTCGCGCCCAAGGGATGATCTGGGGTGCAGCGGCTGCCAAAGGCCGGGCACTGGTGCGGTTTGAGCCGGCCTTGCAGCACCAGGCCGCTCTGGCACGCTGGATCTTCCTCGGCCTGGAGGCCGGCCACCTCGAAGCGGGTCTCGGCGTCGAAGGCGGCGTACTCGGGCCGCAGCCCGAGGCCGCTGTGCGGAATCTGGCCCACCCCGCGCCACTTGCGGGGCACCACTTCAAAGACCCGGCGGATCAAGGCGATGGCTGCCTCGTTGCCGGTCCGCCGCACATTGCGGGCGTACTGATTCTCCACTTCGGCGCGGCCCTCCTCCAGTTGGCGGACGCACATGTACACCCCCTGCAGGATGTCGAGGGGCTCGAAGCCGGTGACCACGATGGGCACCCGGTAGCGGCGGGCGAGGGGCTCGTACTCTTGCCAGCCCATCACCATACACACATGGCCGGCGGCCAGGAACCCTTGTACCAGATTGCCGGGCGAGGAGAGGATGGCCTCGATGGCCGGGGGGACCAGTACGTGGGAGACCAGCAGCGAGAAATTGGCCAGGCCCTCCTCCTTGGCCTGATGCACGGCCAGGGCATTGGCCGGAGCGGTGGTCTCGAATCCGACGGCGAAGAAGACCACCTGGCGTTCTGGGTTGGCGCGGGCCAGGGCCACGGCGTCGAGGGGGGAGTAGACGATGCGCACGTCGCCGCCCCGTGCCTTGACGGCCAGCAGGTGGTCGCGGCTGCCGGGCACCCGCAACATGTCGCCGAAGGAGCAGAAGATGACCTCGGGCCGGCGGGCGATCTCCAGGGCCTTGTCGATGAGTTCGACCGGGGTGACACAGACCGGGCAGCCGGGGCCGTGCACCAGGGTGAGGCCGGGGGGCAGCAGTTGGTCGATGCCGAAACGGACGATGGCGTGGGTCTGGCCGCCGCAGACCTCCATCAGGGTCCAGGGTCGGGTGACCAGGCGGGCGAGGGCTTCGGCGTACTGGGTGGCGGCCTGGGGATCGCGGTACTCGTCGACGAATTTCACCGGAGGCCTTCCTCCTGGAGCGCACCCAGCTGGCGCAGGTACTCAAAGACCTGCAGGGCTTCGGCCTCGTCCACGACGCTGAGGGCCACGCCTACATGCACCGTGACGTAGTCGCC
>CAMAVQ010000216.1 GCA_945861755.1 Gemmatimonas phototrophica | reverse complement strand
AGGATCGCGTCCCGCACCCGCTCCTGTTCGTCCAGCACCAGGTCTCGCAGTTGCAGAAACTCCGCCCCGAACTCGAGCTGAGAACTCTTCATCATGGGCAGGCCGCAGACCACCGACCACAGGCCCGTCCATTCCTTGACCGTGCCCTGGCGGCTGAGAAAGGGCGAGCGCCGCAGGAATTGGCTCTTGAACCTGGGCTGGACCTTCATCCTCTCGAAGCGATGGGAATAATCCACCTTGTTGATCAGCCCGAAGAGGGTGGAGCGATCGCGCAAGGGGCTGCGGTCCAGGGCGCGTGGGTCGTCCTCACCCTGCGCGTAGACCTCGTACTTGAGCTTGTTGCGCCACCTCAGATTGGGGATGCTGGTGTAGTCGAAGCTGAGGAACAACGAGTTGATCCAGGTGTCCTGCGCCGGCAGGATGTCGATAATGATGGGAGGCGGGCCGGCCTCTAAAAATGCCTGTGGCTCGCGGCGGTCGTCGGGCACGTTGTCTTCGGCCCGCTTGAGCATGTTGAATACCCGCAGCCGCCCCAAGTCGGGGAAATCCCGGTCCAGCGTGAACAGCCCATAGGTCGTCCGGTTTTCCCGGTGGGAGGAGATCAGTGCCTCGCGGGTCCGCCCTGCGGTCAGGCGGGTCTCGGGGGTGAGATCGCGGCCCAGGTACGCATTATAGCCCCGGTGGTCCCGCTTGTAGGGATAGTCTGGGGCGTCGTCGTTTTCAAAGCGATCGATCCAGCCGTTGTTGTTCAAGTCGATGCCGAAGAGGAAATCCGGGCGGTCGACGTTGTAGCGCAGAAAGGGCTCGTCGTAGTCGGGGATGCGGTTGCTGATGGTGCGGTTGTCGTTCTGGTTGAAATCGCTGACAAAGTCGTTGTTCTCGTCCCAGCCAGGAAAAACCAGGAAGTCGGGGCCTGGCTGGTTGACCCGCTGCCAGTCTGGGTTGCGATCCTGGTCGTCGTTGTCGTCGACAAATTCATAGGAAAAGGCCGTAGCCCGGTCGTACAGGACATCGCCATTGACGTTGACGATATAAGGACTGGTGGAATAACCCGGTTCCATCGAGAAGGCCTCTCCCAGGAAAAACCAGGGATGGCGGGTATAGGACAGGTTCAGCATCCACGCATCGGCCCGGGTGGAGCTGCCTTCAAAGGACCGGTCGTCCGTGAACAAGGCCAGATTGGGATACTGCCGGAAGCGCTGGTTGATGTCGTACTCCCCGTACAGATTGAAACCCTTGAGGTTGTGGGCCTCGATGGTAAACCCGTAGATCTGATCGGCCATCGGCAGGCCGTAGTCAAAAGTCAGCCGGCGGCGGTTGGAGCCGTCCTTGACATTGTCGGTGGCCCGGGCCACTTCGAGCAGCACCGGGTTGCTCTGTTCCAGGATTTCGCGGGTGAGCGGCGCTTCGGGCACGATCCGCTCGCCGGTCTGGCGGTCGGACCAGACCTGGACCCGGTAGTCGTTGGCCAGCACCATGTCGAAACTGACCTCGACGATTTCGGTGGGGTCGGGGCCGATATATGAGGGATCGGTGAAATCGTAGTTGAGGATGATCTGCTGCGCGCCATTGGCCGCCAGGTAACCCTCTTCCTGGAACCCCCCCTCAATGATGGGCCAGCGGGTCGGGTCCCGGGTGAGGTCGGCCAGGGTGAAGGTCTGGCGCGACCCGTTCTGGAAGTCCTCGCGGATCACCATGATGTCGTGGGCAAAAAGCGCCGCCCCGCCCTCGCCGTCCTCGGGGGAATCGTCGCTGAGAACGATGGCGACGGCGGTGACCGGTACCCTGGCCTGGCCTTCGCCGAGGGTACCCTTGATCGGATTGCCGTCGAAGGACCCGAGGGTGCTCCGACTGTTGTGGGCATTGATCCAGGTCGCCCCCACGTTGATAAAATCGCCGACCTGGGCCGTGGCCCTGCCGCCGACCATGTTGGTGGCGTTGGTCCGGCTATCCGGTTTGAGCAGGGAGCCGGTTACCGGGCCACTGACCCGCGACAGCAGCATGGTGGCCGCGTACTTGTCGGAGGAGAAGTCGAGCTGAATCCCGTCGAAGGTGGGTTTGGAAAAGGTCATGGGCGTCAGCGTGGTCCTGATCTGGTCACCCACGGTGATTGCATAATGGGTGCCCCCCTTTGAGTCGGAGGCGATCAATACCCGGTTGAACCACTGCTGGTACCGCTGGTCCTGAAAGATGGAACTGCCCAGCGGCGTCAGCGCTTCCTGACGCCAGTCGTAGATCAGCCAGCCGCGGGTGACGAAGTTCCCGTAGATGTCGTAAAAGTACTCCCCCTCCAGGGCGGTGTCGACGTAGCGTTTGTACTGCTCCCGCGCATAGTTGGAGTACTGCGAGGGATTGAAGCTGTAGTCGTAGAGCAACTCCTGGGGCACGTACCAGCGTTTTACCGCCGGGTCGAGCGCGTCGAAAAGTACCCCTGATCCCTTCGGTTCAAAGGTGATCTCCCCTCCCCGCCGCTGGCCGATGCGGTCGCCGTACCGCTGGGCCTCGACCCCGACCCCTGACAGGCCCAGGGCACAGAGTGCCAGCAGTAACTCCGCCGCTCTTCTGCAACTCGTTATCGCCATCGAGATCCCCCCTGGTGGTTGGGCTGCCGATAAGGTCAGTGGTTCTGGAATCAGCGCCCCAGCTCAGTACACCACCGCCACCGTGCCGCTCAACTCTTCGTGGCCGGCATCGGCGTCGACGGTAATCCTATAGATGTAGATGCCGGGTGGCGCAACCTGTCCCCGGTCGTCGGTTCCGTTCCATGTTCTGACATAACGGCCGTTCCTGTCGCTCCCCGCGTACACCTGGCGCACCAGACTGCCTGCCAGGTCGAAGATAGACACGGAGACCTCAGCGCCGCTGGTGAGACTGGTGATATCGAATCCCAGCCGCACCGTGTCGTTGATCAGGTCGCCATTGGGCGTGAAGACCCTGGGGACCGCCGCTGCGTTGATGATCAGGTCTCCTTCGGTGGGCACCTGCACCACCAGGTTGTTCTGGTTGCGCACCAACACCTCGCCAGCCCCACCGCTGTGTAACGCCAAAAGGTTGGCCCCGATCGCCTCCTGAGGTAGTCCGTCCGGGCCGGCAGGCAGCGCCCGGACAGCGAATGCCGTCCCCGGCCGCAGCACAACACAAGTGAAGTCGACGCGGATCAGCGCCAGCTCCCCGGCCCTCAGCTGGCTGGGGCCCAGGGAGGGGAAGCTGATCTGGAAGCGGTGGTCCTCCACCAACTCGATGCCGAAATCGCCCCGGCTGACCGGGGCCCCGGTCAGCGCCGCGTCGGAGAAATCGGCTTGGAAACGGGTCCCGTCGGCCCTTTCCACCTGAACCTGTTGCACCGAGATCACCTTGACCGGAGTGGTGATCTCCACGGCGCTGAACCCCTGGTCCACGCCGGGGCGGAAATGGGGTGACAGGGCCAGGGAAAACTGGGTGGTCTCACCGAGGGGCGCCTGGCGGGGCGAGATTTCGGCGGCGATCTCCTCGGCGAGGGCGGGGCTGTAATAGTCGAAAGACAGGCCGCAGACACCTTTGGCCGAAAAGAGATCTTCGCTGGAGTACTCCAGCTTGAATTGAAGATAGCGGCGCGGCCCAGGCGAGACGATGATGATCCCCCCCGCGCCTGCGACCACTTGTTCGGCGGTGGCGCGGCCGGCCTCGGAGTAGGGGGGAGACCAGGGACTCCAGTTGTCCAGGTCGTCCTTGATCGCTCCCTTTTCGCCCGGTTTCAGCTTTTCGTAGTCGACCTGGGTCAAGGCCAGCTCGTTGCGCTGGTCCAGGGACAGGCTGTTGTAGAGCAACCGGGCCTGCCGCACATCCAGCCCCGGGGCGTCGAGACGGGCAGCCAGCGTGGCGGCCTGGCTGCCCGCAGTGAAGGCAGCCGCCGGCTTCCAGGGCACCTCGGCCTCGTCCAAGCCCAATCTGAGGCGGTTGAACATCACCGGGGAGGCGTCGGTCCCGCTGCGCGTGCTGATCGCCACCTGGGAGCGGATCGGATCACCCGTGCTCTCCTCCTCCCAGCGCAGTTTGCCCAGGATGGCCAGATGCTCGCCCAGGTCAAACACGTCCGAATGATATTCTGCGTTAGGCACGAACCCCTCGGCAAAAACCTGGAGTTCGGCGATCTCGAAACCCACCGAGGTCTGTGATTTGAGCCGGACGTACCGGACGTACTGGGGGGGGATCTCGACCTCGACAACTGGCTGATCGTTCTGGTTCTCCAGCAGCACGCTGGTGAACACCGGCAGGCCACCGGCCAGGGTCTCGCGGCGGCCGTCGTTGAGCAAGACCTCATAGGCCCGCAGGAAATCATCTTGGAAGGGGAAATCAGGTGTGGGCAGGTCCGGATCGCCGTTCCTGGGGAAAAACCGGAGCCGGCTCACGCCGAAACGGGCACCCAGGTCGAGTTCGAGGATCACCCCCAGGGCATTGGCGTTCTGCCCACCGATGCTCTTGCGCTCGAAAGCCGTGGCCGGGTCGGTATCGATCATCTTGGCCAGTTCTGCCCCAAGTTCGGCCAGGACCGTAGGCGCAGTCACTGCCCCACCTCTGGCCTGCAGCCCTGAGGCGATGTTCTCCGTCTGGTCGGCACTTTCGGGAAAGATCCACCCATCCCGGTAGCTGAAGTCGATTACCCCGCCCGGGGTATTGCCCGTGGCCACGGTCTGGGGCCCGAGGATGACCACCGGGGGAATGCCATTTCCCCCTTCCCGCCAGGAAAGGCCCTGCGCCCCGCCGAGCATGACCAGTTCCCTGGCCGCCCCTGCCGCCGAGGCACCGGCCCCGAGGCAGAAGATGCCGGCCCATACCATCAAACAGGTTCTCGTTGTGAGCGACGCTCGCATGAGGTGTCGTCCTCGTTTCATCGGGGCCTTTGGTCCTGCTCAATAGGCGACGGGCAGGAGTCCCACCCGGTCGACCTTCCTGTCGTCCGCATCGAGGGAAATGCGATACACATAGACCCCCGGCGACACC
>CAMAVQ010000215.1 GCA_945861755.1 Gemmatimonas phototrophica | reverse complement strand
ATCTGATCCGCTTCCGCGATCCACACCTGCTCTTCCGCAACGAGGGCGGGCATTTCACCCGCATCGAGAAACCGGCCGAACTGGCCGACCATCAGGCCTCCACCAGCGCTGCCTTTGGGGACTTTGACGGCGACGGCGAGTTGGATCTTTTCGCCACCCATCGGGCTGCCCAGGCCAACCAGTTCTACCGCCATATCTACCGCGAAGGATTTGCCGACCAGAGCGACTTGCTCAGTCCGTTGCGCTCCGGCCAGGACAGTTTCAGCGCCACCCCCTTCGACAGCGACGGTGACGGCGACTTGGACCTGTACGTGGCCAATCTGAATTATCCCAATCTGTTCTTCCGCAACCAGGGACATGGCACCTTTCGCCAGGAAGCGCTGGCCACGGGCCTGGGCCGCACCGGGGCCAGCCTGGTGGGCCTGCCGGTGGACTTCGACAACGACGGCGATCTCGACCTGTACCTGCTTTCGGGATCTGGCGAGCGCACCGTGTTGTACCGCAACGGGGGCCAGGGGATCTTCACCGACTGGACCGACGAGTCGGGCGCCGGCTTGGACGGGGTCAATTCAGGGGGAGGATGGGCCGACTTTGACAACGACGGCGACCAGGACCTGCTCCTCTCCAGCCTGGGGCAGCCGGCGGTGTTAGAGAACCAGGGGGCCAGTCGTTTTGCCGAGGTCCAGGCGCTGCCGGCGGGGGCGGCCTGGAACACCGCTGGGGTGGCGCTGGCCGACTACGATCTGGACGGCGATGTGGACGCCTTTATGGCCGGGGTAGACCGGGCCGGGGTGCTGTTGCGCAACGATAGCCCGGACCAGGGCCACTGGCTGGGGGTGGAGTTGCGCGGTGCCGGGCGCAGTGTCCTGGGCGCGCGGGTGAGGGTGCGCACACCGGCGGGCTCGCAACTGCGCGAGTACATCGTGGCTTCGCTGCTGGGTTCGCAGCACGGGGACCTGCTCCACTTTGGCCTGGGCAGCCAGGTGGCGGGGATTGCCGTGGAGGTGTTTTGGCCCGGCGGACAGCACACGGTGTTGGAACAGGTTGAGGCCGACCAGGTGCTCAGGCTGAGGGAGCCCTCTCCCGGCCGCAACCTGGCTATCCGCCGGGTGGTGCAGCCCGATCTGGCTCCCCGCTGGGCTGCCCTGGCCCCCGAGGTGGAGGTGGAGAATCGCGGCCGGGAGCGCAGCGGGGGATTGTTGCGGGCACAGATCCGTTTCGGGGAGCGCCAGGTGTACGCCGAGAGCGTACCGGTGCCGGCGCTGGAACCGGGAGAAAGGCGCCGACTGCGCCTGCCCCAGTGGCAGCCCGAGTGGAGCGGCACCCACTGTTTCAGCTTCTCCCTGGAAGGGGGCGACGAGGTGCAGGAGGACGACACCTGGGAGCGCTGTCATCATCTCTATCCCTTTGAGGAGGTGGGGGCCGCGCTGGGTGCCGATGATCCGGGCAAGGGCTGGGCCGGCGCTTTTTCGGATTGCGACGCCGACGGGGACCTGGACTTGTACATCGCCAACGGCGGCTCCCTGGGCCTGGGAGAAAGCGCCCTGTATCGCAACGAGGGGGGACGCCGTTTCACCAACACCACCTTGGCCAGCGGCGTGGCCGACTCGGGCAATGGCACGGGCCTGGTGCTGGCCGACTTCGACGGGGACGGCTTCCAGGATCTCTTCCTTGCCAAAGGGGGCTTCGTTCCCGAGGGGGAGGCCAGCCGCTTTTTCCACAACCAGGGGGATGGGACCTTTGCCGATCGCTCGGCCGAGTCGGGCCTGGACGCGGTGCAGTCGAGTTATGCCGGGGTGGCCGGCGATTACGACCAGGATGGACGCCTCGACCTGTACGTCTCCCGCTTCAGGGGGCAGTTCAACAGTCTGTACCACAACGAGGGCAGCGGGCGTTTCGCCGACCTCACCCGCGAGAAGAACATCGTCAGCTATTTTCGCTCCAGCGGCGGATCTGCCGCCTTTGCCGATTACGACGAGGACGGGGACGTGGACCTGTACGCCAGCATCTATGGCGACAACGACATCTTTTACGTCAACCAGGGGGAGGGCGCCTTTATCCCCAACCAGGTTGGAGACCAGCGCAGCGCCGTGGGCGTGGCCCCGGGCGATGTTGACGCCGACGGGGACCTGGACCTGTACGTGGTCAATGTGGATGGCCGCAGCGCCCTGTACCGCAACGAACTCGACTCCCACTCTTTGGTGGACGTGGCGGCCCAGGCCGGAGTCGAGAACTTGGCCCAGGGCACAGGCTGCGCCTTTGGCGATTACGACGCCGACGGTGACCTGGACCTCTTTGTGACCAATGCCTTCTCACCCGGCCGGGTTTACATGAACTACGGGGATGGGACCTTCAACGATCAGGCCCGGGCTTACGGCATGGATGCGGCTTCCCGTGCGCGCGGGGTGATGCTGGGCGACTTTGATGCCGACGGGGACCAGGACGTGTACGTGGTCAACGAGGGCAGCCCCAACTTCCTCTACCGCAACGGCGGCCACCAGGGCCACTGGCTGCAGGTGGAGGTGGAAGGGGTGCAGAGCAACCGCGACGGCATCGGCACCCGGCTGTCCGCCTTTGCCGGCGGCCGGCGCTACGCCGGCGAGGTGAACGGCACCTCCGGCATGTCTCACAGCAGTCGCACCGTACACCTGGGTCTGGGCCAGGCTCAGCGTCTGGACTCGCTGGTGGTGCGCTGGACCAACGGGCAGGTAGATACCTACCAGGGAGTAGAGGCTGATGGGTTGTTACACCTAATTGAGGGCCGGCAACTGACCGCGGTCGAAGAGGTGTTGCCCAGCGCGGTTTTCTCCCTGGCGCCCAACTACCCCAATCCCTTCAACCCGGCGACAGCGATCGAGTTCAGCCTGGCGCAGGCGGCGTCGGTCCGGGTGGTGGTGTACAATTCACTGGGACAGCCGATCCGCGAATTGTTGGACGAGGCCCTGGGGCCGGGCAGTCACCGGATTGTGTGGGACGGCCGCGATGGCCGAGGACGCGACCTGGCCAGCGGGACCTACTTCTGCCGGCTGCGGGCCGGCAGCCAGGAGCTGGTTCGGGCGATGTTGCTGCTCAAATAGGATAGGTCCATGCAGTACTGCTGGCTGTGCCTGTTCTGCTGGCTGGCCGGATGTGACCAGGAGGTGGGTTCGGTGGAGCAAGACGAATTCGCCCGCCTGCGATGGCGCATGGTGGAGGAACAGTTGCGACGCCGGGACATCATCGACCCGGCGGTGCTCCGGGCCATGGGCCAGGTGCCGCGCCACCTCTTTGTGCCCGAGCGGCTGCAGGAATACGCCTACGAGGACCACGCTTTGTCCATCGAGGAGGGGCAGACCATCTCCCAGCCCTATATCGTGGCCTGCATGACCCAGGCTCTGGGGGTGGCCAAGGGGGACCGGGTGTTGGAGATCGGCACGGGTTCGGGGTACCAGGCGGCGGTGCTGGCCGAGTTGGGGGTTCGCCTCTACAGCATCGAGATTGTCCCTTCCCTGGCTGTCAGTGCCCGGCAGCGGCTGCAGGCTCTGGGCTACGACCGCGTCGAGGTGCGGACCGGGGATGGGTACCTGGGCTGGCCGGAGGAGGCACCTTTTGCGGGGATCATCGTCACCGCAGCGCCGGACCACATTCCGCCGGCCCTGGTGGCGCAGCTGGCAGAGGGTGGGCGGTTGGTGTTGCCGGTGGGCCGGGGGGAGCAGGAGTTGTTGCGGCTGACGCGCAAGGGTGGGGAGACGGAGATCGATACCTTACTGCCGGTGCGCTTTGTGCCGATGACGGGGAAGGCGCAGAAGGACTAGAAATTCCCGCTCAGGGCCAGGCGGTGCACCTCGCCCAGGTCTTCGTAGGAGTTGAAGGCGTAGTCGAGGCGGTAGTGCTCTAGGGTCAGGCCGGCGCCGGCGCTCAGGCCCAGGGGGGTGTCGCCCTGGGCGCCGGTCTGCTGGGTGCTGTACCCAGGGCGCAGGTACAGGCCGTGGCCCACGCCGATTTCAGCGCCGAAGGAAAGATGGGCATCGCCGTCGTTGGGCACCACAAAGTCGGCCAGCATCAGCAGGGGCAGCGGTGAGTGGGCCGGGCGGTGGGCCAGGCCCAGGCGCAGGCTGGCGGGCAGCGAGTCCTTGAAACTGCCGGTGTAGCCGCGGCGCACAAAGCCGACATTGGCGAGGGAGGCGCCGATGCTCATGCCCTTGAAGGGACCGGGGATCAGCGCGCCCAGGTCCAGGGCATAGGCATCGGAAGAGAAGTCGTCGATGCGCGAATAGATGGCCTTGATATTGGCCCCCACCTTGAGCCAGGGTTTCCACAGGGGGCGGGCCACACTCAGGTACGCGGCCAGGTCAAAGGGGCTGAAGGTGCCTTCCTCCACTCCCTCGGTGTTGGTGCGGGTGAGGCTGCCGTAGGAAAAGTAGTTGACGCTAAAGGCCCAGAGCTGTTTTTCTCCGGGGAAGGCCGCGCTGAGGAAGCCGGCCTGCGTGTCGACCAGGTAGCGGCTCACCGAGAGGGTGGCGCTGCGCTGGCGGATGCCCCACAGACCGGCCGGGTTCCAGTGGCTGGCTTCCAGATCGCCCGAGGCAGCGGCAAAGGCACCCCCCAGGGCCGCGGGCCGGGCCCCCACGCCTACCTTGAGAAAACCAAAGCCGGTGGTGCCGACATTGTCGTTAAAGGCCAGGGCCGGCGCGGTGTGCAGGGCCAGGGCAGCGAAGGCAATGGCGAGGTAGCGGCGCATGGTTTTTCCTCAGTTGAGCGGCGTGGTCTGCTCCAGCGCATAAGCGGCGCGCAGCAGGGTCTCTTCGCAGAAGGGGGCGGCCAAGAGCTGGGCCCCGATGGGCAGCCCGGCTGCGGAGCAACCCGCCGGCACCGAAATCCCCGGCAGTCCGGCCAGGTTGACCGAGACGGTGTAGATGTCATTGAGGTACATCTGCAGCGGGTCTTCGAGTTGTTCCCCCAGGCGGAAGGCGGTGGTGGGGGCCACCGGCGAGAGCAACAC
>CAMAVQ010000214.1 GCA_945861755.1 Gemmatimonas phototrophica | reverse complement strand
GAATTAGATCATTAATGATAATAACAATACCCAGATCGGGCGAATGCCCTGGCGTGCGAGGAAGTGCAGGGGGGAAATCAGGCAGGTCGCTGGTAAATCACCGGGCAAAAAAGGTGATCGTCGATGAAGTTGGTCAGTCCAGCCCGGCGATTGTCCACTGGGCGGGATTTGTCGGTGCGCAGATGGATGGCAAAGCTGCGACGCGGCCAGTTGGTGAGATTCGGTCCGCTGCCGTGCAGGGTCAGGCAATGGTGGAAACTGACCCCGCCGGCCGGCAGCAGGACCTGGGCTTCGCTCCATTCCTGACCAGCGGGCACCTGCATGGCCTGGCGCTGGCCTTCTAGGTCCTGGCCGAAGAAATCGCTCTTGTCCATGAACCCCCACTGGTGAGAGCCCCGCACAAAACGCATGGGCCCCGACTCGGCCCGCACTTCGTCGAGGGCCACCCAAGCGGTGAACAGTTCGCTTGCTGGTTCCCAGACCTGCCAGTAATAACGGTCCTGGTGCCACCCCACGTTGGTGGGCGTCGGAGCCTGGCCCGAGGGCATGGGTGGCTTGTAGAGCAGTTGCACCCACCACACCTGCACCCACTGGGCCCCGGTGAGGGCTGCCGCCAGTTCCCCCAGGGCCGGATGGGACACCAGTTTCCAGATGGCCTGGTCGGCGATCTGGGGCATCTCGATCTTGCACAGTTTTTGCGGATCATCCCCCGGCTTCCACGCCGAGGGCTGCGGCGGGATGCCGGTATGGTAGCGGCCGGCCCGCACTTCGTCCATGCCCTTCAGGGCGCCGGCCACCACCTCGGGGGGCAGCACCGGCTGGTTGCAGATGAGATACCCATCATTTTCGTAGGCGGCACGCGCTGCTTCCGGCTGCAGTTCCATCCTCTTTCTCCCTTCAGGCCTGGCAGGCAGGCACTTCAATCCAGCGACGGCTGGCCACGGCCTCTAGAATACTGTCGGCCACGGCCTGGGCGCGCATCCCGTGATAAAAAGAAGGCAGGCACTCCCGCCCTTCGCGGATAGCGCTGACAAATTCCCAGGCCTGGTCGTAGCGGAAGATCTGGAGCGGGTCCCCCTCCGCCGGATTGCGGGGGGAGCCGGGCCGCGTGAGGAATTCGGCGGGCACCTCGCGGAGCTGGTACGGCTCGCCGCGGCGGGCGAAGAGGATCTGGTGCGGGGTGTGGAGTTGGTACACCGCCGAAGCCTCGCTGCCGTTGAGTTCGGCCAAGTCGTGGCCGCCGTCGGGTCCGCGCCCCTTGGTCAACTTGCCCATCTCAAAGACCCCGGTGATGCCATCGGCAAATTCGGCGATCCAGGCCACCCAGTCCTCCACATCCTGGGGCCGGCAGGGCTGGCCGTCCGGTCGCCGGTCGCGGGGCACCAACTGCTTGGCGGCGGCACATACCGACTGGATAGGGCCCAGCAGATCCTCGGCGAAGTCGATGCGGTGGATACCCATGTCCCCCAATTCCCCGGAGCCGGCCTGATCTTGGTATTGGCGCCAGCCAATGGCCAACTCCCCCCAATCCTGCAAGCGCTGGAAACGGGCGTGCCGCAGCTGGCCCAACTCCCCGCTGCGGACCAGATGGCGCAGGTAATTCATGCCCGGCACAAAGCGGTAGGTGAAGGCGGTCATGTGCCGCTGACCCGAAGCCTTGGCCCGCTGGTAGATCTCCACTGTCTGCGGGTAGTCCATGCCCAGGGGTTTCTCGCAGATCACGTGAGCCCCGGCGTCGAGCACCTTGTAGATCAGCTCTTGGTGATACACGTTGGGGGTGGCGATGGCCACGGCCTCGGGCTGCACCTGGCGCAGGAACAGGTCCACGTCGGTGTGCCCTCCGCTTTTCCCCCACTCCTGCTGCCGGCGGGCCAGCAGCCCCTGGTCCGCGTCGCAGATACCGGCGATTTCCACCCCGGGGATGCGGCTGAACCCCGGATAATGCACCGCCCCGCAGACCCCGCCCAAACCCACCAACCCCATTCGCAACGCTGCCATTCCTTATCCTTTCTTCCTCAGGCTTTGCTCTTCGCGCATCAACCCCTCGACTATGGCGCGCAGCCGGGGCAGATCCTCGGCGGCCACGTCCTCAGCAAAGGGAATCACCGGCCCCCCCGCCAGACCAGCCATCTCCATGGCCGCGTGTAAGGCCGAGCCGCTGTACCGCGCCCCCCGCTCCCCGCGCAGGTCCTCGAAAGGCACCATCAAGTCCCGCAGGCGCCGGGCCTCGACGCTATTCCCCTGCTGAAATGCCCGCAGCAGCGCCAGGCTCATCCGGGGCACAAAGTTGGCCATGCCCGAGCTGAAGCCCAGGGCGCCGCGCTCCAAATAGTCCAGGCAGGGTTCTTCGGCCATGCCGCAGAGCATGGCTGCATCCTGGCTGGCCTGGGCGGCGATCTTCTCGAAAGCAGCTTTGTCGTCTACCGCGTACTTCAGCCCCACCACCTCGTCCAACCGGCACAGGCGGACCACCTGGTCGACCGGCATCAGGTCCAGCCGCCGCTGGTAGAGCACGGTGGGCAGGGCCACCTGTTGAGCGATGCGGCACATGCCCTCTTCCACCCCGGCGGCCGAGGCCGGTCCCACCACTGGCATGATCATCACCCCAGGCACCCCCAGAGAACGGGCGATATGCCCCATCTCCAACGCCCGGCCGTACCCCGGGCCGATGCCGGGGACCACCAGCAACACCTCCCCCACCGCCTCCATCCAGGTGCCCACCACCGCCTCGTATTCGGCCAAGGTGGCGTCGTAGACCAGGCCAGTGCCACACTCGGGCATGGCCACCTGCACCCCGTGGTCTCGCAGGTACCGGGCGTTGCGCCGCACCCCTTCCAGGTCCAGGCTCAGGTCCGGCAGGCGCGGGGTGATCGCCACCACCAGCACGGTGACGCAATCTTCTTTGGTCAACAGCTTTCTGCCCATCAACTTTCCTTTCTCATTAGCGCCAACCATTCCTTGTTTTCCCGGCCGGCGAAGGAATCCGGGGGCCGGGAGAGGTGGAGGATCTCGAAATGGGAGGAAAAATGGCGCTCTATATCCTCCTTGGTGGTGCGGAAAGGCGGACCGGGCTCGCGGTCGGTCTCATAGAAGAGGCCAAGAAACTGCCCACCTTCGCCCAGCACCCGGGCCATCACCCGGGCGTATTCGTCGCGCATTTCGATGGGAATGGCGCAGAAGCAGGTGTGTTCCACCACCAGGTCAAAGTGGCCGGCGAACTCGTCCCCTAGGGAGAAGAGGTCGCGCTCCAGTGCGGCCAGCGGCAAGGTCCCCGCCCGCTCCCTGAGGCCGGCGAGGGCTGCCGGGGCAAAGTCCACGGCGGTGACCGCGTACCCCTGCCTGGCCAGCAGCAGGGCCTCGTGGCCAAAGCCGCAACCGGGCACCAGCACCGCCAGACCTGCGGGCGGCTCGACCTGACCCAGGACCCGCGCCAGGGGTGGGGCGGCCTCGCCCTTGTCCCAGCCCGGATTGCCTTCCTCGTACACAGCCTGCCAGTAGCCAGGTTCTCTGGGCGTCGGGCTCATTTCCAGCGGGTCTCCGGCGCGGTCTGGGTGTAGTTGTTGTACTTCTCGATATAGTCCTGGCGCGGGGGAGAGAAGATATCCAGCACCCGGGCCGGGCCCTCTAACACCTCGCCCGAATGCACCATGTCGGGGGGCACCAGGAAGGCGTCGCCCGGCACCAGCACCTGCTCCTCGCCGCCGATCCGAAATCTGAGCCGACCCTCCAGCATCAGCCCGGCCTGCTCGTGGGGATGGCTGTGTTCGGGGACCCGCGCTCCCGTTTCCATTTCCAAAAAAGAGAGCATCAGCTGCTGGCCGGCCACCAGACCGCTTTGCGCCCCAGGGAAGAGCTGCATCTTGGGCAACACATCGGCTCTGACAAAGGGCATGCACCCCTCCTTTCACGCGATAAAGGTCTTGAGCCAGTCCTCGCTGCAAAAGCGCCGCCACAAGGTCAGGAAGCGGCCCACCATCAGCGCGTCGTAGGCCAGCCAGGCCCCCTGCAGTCCGCCCCCCAGGCCGTAGACAAGAAGCAGCGCCGCCGGGACAAAAAAGAGGAAGGCCGAGGCCGCCATGCGCAAGAAGCCCACCCCCCAGTAGAGCACGTCAAAGAGCACGCTGGCCGTGGCCACCGCCCCCAGGAACGCCACCTCGGGCAAACGGCCGATCATGGCAGTGTCGACGATAACCACCAGGGGCACCGAAACCGAGGCCAGCAGGTTGGGAATGGCCAGGCGCAGCACCTGCCGGTCTAGCCCGGTCAAGAATCCTCGGATTCCCAACGATAGCGCTTTAGGTCGAGGCGCACCCCCTTGAAGATGATGCCCTCTCGCTCCAGCAACACCTGCTGGAACTCGTGTATGTTGGTCCAGGTGCGCGGCGAGACCTCGCCCCGGGCGTTGATCACCCGGTGCCAGGGCAGGTCCAGGTCCTCGGGCATGCCGGCCAGGGCATAACCCACCTGCCGGGCCCGTCCGGGGTACCCGGCCAGGGCCGCCACCTGCCCGTAGGTGGCCACCCGTCCGTACGGAATGCGGGCCACCACCTCGTAGATGGCCTGCCAGCGCGGGCTGCGCTCAGCAGTTGGGCTTTTTTCTTTCATCCAGGCCGGCCAGAAACTCCAGGGCCTTGGGGTACCCCCGTTTTTCCATGTAGTGGCGCAACATGGGCGGGGTCTCAGGCCCCAGGTTTTGCGAGAGTTGATCCAGACGCTCGACCTGGGCCAGGAGCTCAGGGCCGGCGGCTTTGGTGCGGATCAGTTCCAGCATCTTCTTCAGGGACGCTTCTAATTCGGTATAACCGACCATTATTCCACCTCAGGCAGCCATGATGAGACAACGCAGCCAGGAGGCGTGCGTATTGCGGATCTGGTACCGGGTCCCGGGGGGCAGGTGGATCATATCCCCTTCGCTGATCGGGCGTTCTTCGCCCTCGGCCAGCAGGGTGCCCCGGTTCTCCAACACGTAATAGACCTGCTCCAGGTCGGGCAAAGAGCGCTCACTGGTCCGGCCCCCGGGCG
>CAMAVQ010000213.1 GCA_945861755.1 Gemmatimonas phototrophica | reverse complement strand
GAGGCTAATGTCCACCGGGCCCTGGCTCTAGGGATCAGGCAATTTTCTTACTATAATTACGGCATCATGCCGCGTCCCAATTTCCAGTGGATAAGGCGTTGCATCGAGAAGGGGGAAGGACTGTCTGATGGCTGACCAGCGGCCCTTGGTCGCGGATCTGACCCGCTCGGCAAGTACTAGCAGCGTCACGGTGGCCCCGTGGCAGGTGGTCCTCTACGCGGACGGGGCCAGAATCGCTGAGCGCCCACAGTACCTGGACGAGATGCACCAACAGATCGGGCTGAGTACGGTGATCATGGCGGGCCCGGTCAGACTCTCGCCGCAGACCTGGGCCCTCAACCCCATTGTGAGCGCCGGGGCAACCCACGGCCCCGGCGGTTTCGTCGAAGGCGATGACCGGGCCGTTCGTACCGCCCTGGACGAGGTGCACCGGCGGGGCATGAAGGCATGGCTGATCGGCGGCGGCTACCACGGCGCCGCCGCCGAGGCGCCTGATTGCATGACCGTAGACCTCACAGGTAGGCCCCTCGACGTGGAGTGTCCACCCCAGTGGACCTTCGAGGCCAGCAAGACCCATTGCGCATGTCCGTCCAATCCTCGCCTGCACGACTTCTACCGGGCTGCCTATGCCGAAGTTGCGCGCAACTATGAGTACGATGGCAGCGCGCTCACCCACGTCCGATACTGGCAGGCCGGAGTCTACACTGGGCTGCTGCACTGCGGCTGCCAGCATTGTCAGAAGCGAGCCGCGGCCCTGGGGTTTGACTTCCCTGCCATGCGATCTTCAGTCCTCGAGGTGGCCCAGGCCTTGCGCCAGGTACCCACCCGCTATCTGCGCGACGCGGCTGCGATCCCTTTTGATGCCGCCGACTTCCTCCACCTGATCACCCCGCACGCCGAGGATTTCGTCGCCTGGCTGACCTTCCGCTGCCGGACCATCGCCGACAGCATGGCCGATGTCCGCCAGGCGGTACACCAGGCGGTTGGGGACCGAGAGTTCGCCTGGGGCATGGACACGTACTTCCCCACCTTCGCCCGACTGGTGGGGCACGACTACCGGCTCTTGTCCGGTGCCTTGGACCAGATGGTGCCCCTGCTCTCCCATGTCGCCATCCACGGATACCAGTCGCTTGCCGCGTACGCCCAGGCCCTGGTCGACACCCATCCAGACCTACCGGAGACCGACGCCCTGCGGGTGACTTACCGCCTCTTCGGCTGGGACGGGTTCGGCCTGCCCCAGACCGCCATCGCCGCTCTCGAATGCCTGGAGCCAGACATGAGCGAGTCGAGGTCACCGGAACTGCTGTCCATGATGAAGAGTGAGCTGGCTAAGGCCCGGATCCTGGGCGGCGACACCCCGATGTACCCAGTCCTGAAGGGTCGCATCTGGCCACAAAGCGTCATCCAGGAACTGACGGCCGAGGCCCGACGGCTCGGTTTCGCCGGGGTTACCTATCAGGGAACAGACCTGCTCGAATCCAGGGCAGTCGGCGGTTGAGACAGGCAACCAGGGCCTGGGGATACGCGGCAAGCGAATGGTATTCCCGCAGAGGGTAGAACAGCAAAGGGGCACAACATGGCATCGCATGAATTCATCGTCGCCGAGCGGATCCCCGCCTGCAGGGTTGCTTTTTGGGGGGCCAAGTATCCGCCACAGGATGTGACGAATGAAGTGGATATCGGCCCGCTCTTCCCGCTGTTCAACGCAAGCGCGCAACGGACGTACGAAAAGGAGACTGGGCAGCCGAGTACCGAGGAAGCCGTCAGGCTTTGGATGGGTCCATCGCGCTACCACCTCCTTCCGACCACTCGCTGGATCTGCAGGCTTGACTTGTCGGCTGGTGGGCCGAATAGAGAGTTAGTCGAAGTATGGATGGCAATCAGCGAGCGAGTGGTGCTCGGGGAATACGCTGAGGTCAAGAATTGGAGAGGCGGGCTGTTTGCTTCTGTGGAGTCGGGCTTCGACACGACGGTTGCTGAGAGCTGGGCGGGACTACAGCGACTCCTCGCCCATCACGGGCTGACTTCAGTTGGCAAGGAAGTTCTTGTGGAGAACTTCCAGGCAACCAACCATGGGGGATGGGACCGCTACCGCGTCATGGTAGAAGTTGATGGTCGTCACTTGGAGGAGCGCGGATGGCGAGTGTAGAAATATCCCCTGGCAAAGGGTATGAACTGATTTGGGACGCCTGCCGGTGATCCTCGTCGTGAAGGGTCGTTTTTGCAGATCCGACCCAATACCCGTTCCCTTATCAAAGGGCTGGAAACCCCGCAACCGGATCGTGGGGAAGGCGACGGTGATACGTGCGCCGAAGGGGCAGTTCCAGACTATCGACGTTCGGGGTGGATCACCTGCAGGTGAAGCACCTCTTCAAAAGGGTCGAAGTCGCGGTCGCTGTGGAGGAGGGTGTGGCCGTTTTTCAGGCAGAAAGTCGGGATCAGGCAATCGATGGTTTTGCGGACGGTATGACCTCGGGAACGTAATACCCGGTAGGTCTGAGCGGCGGCGACCGCCAGTTCCACTCCACCGGTGGGGAAGATCTCGAACCTGGTCAAGTCCTGGTGGACCAGGGTCCATTGGCGGTCATTCCGCACCCCTTGCAGCACCTCGAAGAGGATCAGGTCGGTTAGGCCCAGGCGTTGTCGCTCCAGGTGCTCCTCCAACCATTCCGTCTCGGCGGTCGGTTCCTCACGGAGGTAGTCCACCCAGACGGTGGTGTCGACGACCACCACTGTCTAGATCCTTTTGATTCTGCCGGTGCGCGACTCCTCCAGATTGCCCTCCCAGTTCACCTTTCCCCGCAGACGCCGGATGCTGGCCTGGCCTTTGACTTGGACCAATAGCTGGAGACCGGCCTCGACCACGGCGCGTTTGGTGGTTAGCCCGGAGGCCTGCATCGCGGCCTGGACCAGCTGGTCATCGAGCACAATGTTGGTGCGCATCGTCCAACTCCGTGGATGGGGGGGGGATGTGTATACAATAGTCTATTCATGTGTATGGAGCAAGTCGCGGTGGACCAGATCGCGATCCGCTCGACCTCGTCCAGGTTCACCTCAGACTGCTCAGGCCAGCCCACCGGGGCTTCGCCCCCGTGGGCGCCCGGCCCTTCGCAGACTGTCTCTGGGTGAGCCTGGCGGGGGCAGCGTGCTGCGGGCAGCCCACTCTGGCCTGCGGCCCAAGTGGGCACCCGCCCTCGCACCCTGCCTTCCGCCTGCTTCGGGTCTTCCCCTCTGGCACCGAACCGGCCCAGGCCGGCATCCCTTTCAGTCCTGCCTGCCTGGGCCGTTCCCGTGCCGGGGGATCGGCGGTGAGGTCTGAAAAAGCTGAGGAGGTGGGCGGGTGCCGCGATTACGAGGATGCCGTGACCGTAAACTCTTGCCCGGGGCGGGCGTCGATGAACCGGCTCAGGTGGCCCACATTTTCGGTTGCCACGGTGCCGTGCAGGGTCAGGGCCTGCGCCGCCAGGATGACATCCCCGTCCAGCGCCTGGGGATCGGCCGTAGGGTAGCCTTGCTGGCGCGCCTGCGCCCATAGTTCCGCGGCGCGGAGCATGATCGGGGTGGTCAGGGGGAGGTACTCCAGGGTCTCTTTGAGCAAATCCAGCCGTGCCAGCCCCTGGAGCTTCCGGGCGCGCAGGAGTTCCCGGCGTACCTCGTAGTCGGCAATTTCAGGGATGAAAACGGGGATGTCCTGCCCTAGGAGGGATTGCAGCCACTGGTGGCAAGCCAGATTGAGGTCTGAGGCGCGGGGATTAGAGATCCGTCCCAGCGGGCCGGTATCGAGGACAACGATCACGAGGCGGCAAAGCGCTTGCGGAGCGCCGGACGGTCCTCATCGATTGCTCGCTGCAGGTAGGCAAAAGTCTCCTGCTGTTCGGCGGCATCATCGTCCAGCAGTGCCTGCAGGCGCTTGAAGACCTGCTCACGATGCTGCACCAGGTGAGTGGGGGTACCCGCTCCTGGAGAAACCGGCGAAGTCGCGGAAGTCATGGGCTTACCTCCTGCAGGTAGTGAACGGGGAAACCACCTCCAAAGACTACATTCCGCTGAATACCTGCGCAAGCACCGAAAAGCCCTTCCTCTGGCCCCTGTGCGCATGCCGTGCGAGGAGAGGCTGTGCTTTCTATGAGGCTATCTTCCGCACGGGTGCCGCACTCCGCAGCCGGCTCAAACTACCCAGCTTATAGCAGTAGGTAGCGCAAAAGGGGTGGGGCCGGCTGGGGCGGTCGTGGGCCTGGCCGCTCTGGGCGCCGGCCACTGCGCGCGGCCTTCGATCAAAGCCCCTCTCGTCTTGCGGTTCCGTCTTTTTCCTCTCGCTTCGTCCTCACCTCCGCGCCGTTCCTCTACAGGCCCTCTCCCGCGTGGTTTTTGGTGTGTCCCTTTCTGGCCCTTTCGTGTGTGCCCAAGGCGCGTATTTTGGCAGGCCAAAAAAGATATAACATGATTTATTTTAATGCATTTAGGCCTTGACAAAATTACTGCTATTTTGTATACTATATAGCAACAAAAAAGACCCACCGGGATCAGTCGCCAAACTTGCCCGATGGGTCATCCTTCAAACCACCTTAACGGAGGTTTTAGTATGTCCAATGTAGCAGTTACATCGCACCCGCGCCAGTCCCAAATGCGGGAAAATGAGGCCAACATCATGGACCAGCTGCGGCAGCGCCGGGCCATCGCCCTGGCCCCCACGGTGCGCACGGTGTACGGGGGCTTCCGCGTCAGTTCTTCCCGCCGTGAGGTGGACTACCTGGTCACCCAGCCCAACGGGCACATGGTCTGCACCTGCCCGGACTTTGACCACCACGAGGAAGAGCCGGAGTTCAGGTGTAAGCACGTCCTCGCCGTGGAGCTGGCCCAGGACATGGGCTTCCTCACCGGCAAGGTGCCGGCCCCTCCCGCTTCGTCTTCTCCCGCTGACTTGGCCGTCCTACACCGCCACCTTGCGGGGGAAGATCCCGTCCGCCTCAAGCTCATCAAGAACACCAAAGGGTACTCCTGGGAAATCTCAGTCGCCGAGAA
>CAMAVQ010000212.1 GCA_945861755.1 Gemmatimonas phototrophica | reverse complement strand
ACCCGCAGACCGGCGCTCTGAACCTGGCCCTAGATCAGGGTGCGTACGGCGCCCAGCAGTACCCAACTGAAATCCTGATGGGCCACGCCGAGGAAGTGCTCACCCTGGTCGGGTTTCCCTGCGTCTCCTTCACCTTGCTCGACCTCTTTGACCCGCGCCACCTGGCCACCCTCGAAAACCTGCGTTTGCTCGACGCGGCCCAGGACGCGCCCCTGGTCAACTACGGTTTCTGCCTGCCGCCCACTCCGGCCGAGATCCGCCAGCGGGGGTATTACAACACCCTGGGCAGCCAGATCGAAAGTGCGGGAGTGGCTTTTGCGACCCCTGGGGTGCGGCTGAAGCTGACCATGAGTGCCGGCCGCTACGGGCTGGGGCGTCGCCTGGTGCTGCTCAACAGCGCTGTGGGTGCATCCGGGGGCGAGGGCTTCGACCCGCAGGCCCAGCCCGGCCTGCGGCACGGGGCCTATGCAGTGGCTGGGGATTTGACTCGCCTGAACGCCGCCCGCCTGGAGGAGTTGGAGCGCCACGGCATCCGGAGTCCATTGTTGTTGCGCCTCCACACCCAGGCCGATTCCCTATTTCGCGGTGCAGGCGCTGCCCTAGGGGCCGGGGAGTACCAGCGCGCTGCCGGCCTGAGCCAGCAGGCCTGGGGCCTGGCCCTGCGCACCTACGGGGGCCTACAAGATCTGGTGGGGGACGCGGTGCAGGGTATTGTTTTTTTCTTATTGCTGCTCCTGCCCTTTGCCTACTTCGGCGAGCGATTGCTGCTGGCCCGCCCCAGCCTGGCCGGCCAGGGCGCCGGGGCAGCGCTGATCTTTCTGGCCGGCTTTGCCCTGCTGCGCTTTGCCCATCCCGCTTTCCAGTTGAGTATCCAACCGCTGCTCATCCTGGTGGGGTTTCTGGTGCTGGTGCTCAGCGCGGTGGTCATCACCCTGGGACTGGGCCGGCTCAACGCCCAGCTGCGCGCTGCGCTGGCCCCCCGACTGGCCCGGCACCGGGACCCGGCCCGGCCCGGCGGTATTCTATTGAAGGCGCTGCTGCTGGGGGCGGCCCAGATGCGCAACCGTCCCTGGCGCACCGGCCTGACCTGCGCCACCCTGGGCTTGCTGAGTTTTTCCCTGATCTCCCTCACCTCGGTGAACGCGGCCCTGCGCATCGACCGGCATTTGCTCGGCCCTGCCGCGACGCAGGAATCAGGGGTGTTGCTGCGTCTGCCTGGGTGGGAGGCCTTGGCGCTGCGAAACTACCAGGATCTCAGCCGGCGCTTTGGTCCCTCCCGAGTTCTGCCCCGGTGCTGGTACCAACAGCCAGCGTTGCTGTGGGGTGGGGAAGGGCGCAGCGTGCGGATAGAGGCGGCGCTGGGACTGAGCGCGGGAGAGCAGCAATTCACGCCCATTGCCGCGACCCTGGAGGCGGGCCGCTTCTTCGCTCCGGACGAAGAGGCGGTCTGCCTGTTGGCTGCGCCGCAGGCCCAGGCCCTGGGGATCGAGATTGACGCCTGGGTGGGGTACTTGGGCAGCCAGTACCGGGTGATCGGCCTCTTCTCGCCGGCTGTCTTCGACCAGTTGCGCGATCTCAACGGCGCGCCCCTCACCCCGCTGGACCGCGAGGCCCAGCAGCCCGAGGAGGAGCGGGCCGGCCATGCCCGCCAGGGGGGGGAGCCGGCTTTCTCCCATCTGTCCGGTGCCCAGGTGTTGATCCTGCCCTGGAGGGCGGTGGCGCGCTGGGGGGAACACAGCCGGCTGGCTTCGGTGGCCCTCAATCTGCAAGGCGAGGATGCCGCTGCCCGGATCGGGGAGCTGGCCGAACTGTGGGGCTTGAACTTCTTCGCTGCCCTCGATGGCCGGCGCTATCTGATCAACGCGGTGGAGTCCCAATCCTTCTCCGGCCAGGCCGGGCTGTGGGTGCCTCTGCTGATCGGGGCACTGATCGTCTTCAACACCCTGCTGGGCTCGGTGTACGAGCGCTTGCCCGAGATCGGCATTCTCAACGCCATCGGCCTGGCCCCCTCCCACGTGGCCGGCCTCTTCTGGGCCGAGGCCGCGGTGTACGCCACCCTCAGCAGCGTGCTGGGCTACCTGGCGGGCCAGTTGCTGTCCAGGGTGGGCTGGGTCTACGGGCTCTTCCCCGGCCTGACGGTGAACTACACCTCGCTGGCCGCGGTCGGCACCCTGGCCGGCCTGGTCCTAGTGGTGCTGGCTTCTGCCCTGTACCCGGCCAGGCAGGCGGCCCGGCTCTGTGTGCCCGGGGTGGAGCGGCGCTGGCGTCTGCCGCCGGCGCAGGGGGACGTGCTCGAACTGCCGCTGCCTTTTTCTTTGGGCCGGGGAGAGGCCGGGGCCTTCTGCGCCTTCCTGGCCGAATACCTGGAGGGCCACGACGAGCAGTCCATCGGTGGGGGATTCTACGCCGAGGCCGTGGCGTGCCAGGCAGAGGGGGTGCGGGCCCGGTTGTGGCTGGCCCCCTTTGACCAGGGGCTCTCCCAGGATTTTGCCCTCGAACTGCGGCCCGAAGCCGATCCGCGTTTTTGCGCCCTGGTCGTGCGCCTGTGCCGTCTGGCCGGCGAAGACCACGCCTGGCGACGGGGCAACCGGCTGCTGGTCGACCAGTTGCGCCGGCAGTTCCTGGTCTGGCGCGCCCTGGCGCCAGACCAGCGGGAGGTGTACCGGTGAGCGGAGAACCGGTGCAGTTTGAAGACGGCATGAGCCGCCGCGTGGTCCTGGGCGCCTTCTTCATCGGTTTCCTGATGATGCCGGGGGCCATCTATATGGGCCTGATCGCTGGTTCGAGCCTGGGCCCGGCGGCCGAATGGGTGACCCTCATCCTCTTTGCCGAGGTGGCCCGCCGCTCCTTTGCCCCCCTGCGCCGCCAGGAGATCTATACCCTCTATTACATTGCCGGCGGCCTAGCCCATGCGGCGGGGGGGATGATGCTGGCCGGAGGGCCCTTTGGTGGCCTGATCTGGAACCAGTATCTGGTGCAATCCCAGGTGGGCCAAATGCTGGGCCTGGCCCAGCAACTGCCCGCTTGGGTGGTGCCACCGGCTGGTTCGCCGGCCCTGGCCGCGCGCACCTTCTTCCACCCCGACTGGCTGGTGCCCATCGCGCTCCTAGTGGTCGGCCAGGTGTTGGCGCGGGCCGAGTGGTTTGGCCTGGGGTACGTGCTTTTTCGCCTCACTGCCGATGCGGAGCGCCTGCCCTTTCCCCTGGCGCCGGTGGCAGCCCAAGGGGCCATGGCCCTGGCCGAGAGCGAGGCCCAGACTTGGCGCTGGCGGGTCTTTGCCAGCGGCATGGGGCTGGGGCTGGTTTTTGGGGCGGTGTTGGTGGGGCTGCCTGCGCTCTCCGGCCTGATCGCTTCTCGGCCCCTGGTGCTCTTGCCGGTGCCATGGATCGATTTTACCCGCGACCTAGAACATGTACTGCCTACCGCTACTTTGGGCATCGGTACAGATATGGGCCTGGTGCTGGCCGGCGCGGTACTGCCCTTCTGGGTGGTGGCCGGGGCTTTTGCCGGCTCCCTGGTGCAGGTGGCGGCCAACCCCTTCCTCTATCACCTGGGCCTTTTGACCCGCTGGCGGCCGGGCATGGACGCGGTCTCCACCCACTTTGCCAACGACCTGGATTTGTGGTTGAGCGTGTATATCGGGGCTGGGGCGGCAGTGGCTCTGGTGGGGCTGTGGCAGGCGGGGCGGGCCCTGCACGGACGCCGGGGTGCAGTTGGCTCTTGGACCCCGCCGCCGGGGCGGGGGGACTTTCCGCTGTGGATCGGGGTCAGCCTCTATGTATTTGCGGCCTGCGGGTACATCGCCCTGTGTCTGGTGCTGCTTGAGGACGACCGCTTCCCGCTGGTTTTCTTGCTGGGGTTCGCCTTTGTGCTGACCCCGCTGGTTTCCTACGCCAATGCCCGCATGGTGGGCCTGACCGGGCAGAGCGCCGGCATCCCCCTGGTGCGCGAGGGCGCTTTTTTATTGAGCGGATACCGCGGGGTGGATATCTGGTTTGCGCCCATTCCCTACGGCGACCACGGGCGGCGCGCCCAGTTCTTCCGCGAGGTGGAGCTGACCGGCACCAAGTTTACCAGCATCGCCAAGGCCGAATTGCTGATCCTGCCCATCGCCCTGGGCTGCGGGCTGCTTTTTTGGACAGTGATCTGGAAGATGGGCCCCATCCCCTCCATTGTCTTTCCCTACGCCCAGCAGTACTGGCATCTCTTTGCGCTACGCCAGTTCATGTGGCTCTCCTTCACCACCGAGGGCGGCCTGCGCTTTGGCGAGGTGATCCACCCGGCCTGGGCGGCGGGCAGTTTCCTCTTGACGGGCGGGGCGCTGTGGGGCCTGGCCGGTTGGGGGGCGCCCCTGGCCGGGGTCTATGGTTTCATTCGCGGGCTGCAGAGCCTGCCCCACCTGCTGATCCCCGAGATGCTGGGCGCCTGTCTGGGGCGGTACTGGCTGCAGCGGCGCTTGGGCCAGGAGGAATGGTCGCGCCGCGCCCCCATCCTGCTGGCCGGCTTTGCCTGCGGCCAGGGGTTGATCGGCATGGCCGCGGTGGGTGTGGTGCTCATCGTGCGGGCCGTGGCCCAGTTGCCGTACTGATATGGAACGATTTCTCACCTGGCGTGTATTGCTGATCGGGACCCTGGTCCTGCTGGGCGGGGCTTGGCTGCTGCAGCGGGTCGAACTGGTGGGCGGGGGGCCGGCCCTGGCTGCCGGGGCGCTGCCGGCCCTGCCCCTGCTGCTGCTGGCGGTGCTGGCCGCGCTGCGGGAACGGCTGGGCCTGGGGCGGGGTGAGTTGCTGGCCCTCTATCTCATGGTAGCTATCGGCCTGCCTCTGGCTGCCTCGGGCTGGGCCTACGTGCTGCTGCCCGGCCTAACCACGGGGCAGTACTTCTTCGCCGATGAAAAAGGGCGTTACTACCCCTTTCTCAAGCTGATCCCCGAATGGATGGTGCCGGGCCAGAGCGGCAGCCGGGTGGTGGGGGATTTCTTTGAGGGGGGGGCGGCGGTGCCCTGGGGCGCCTGGGTGGGCCCCCTGTTTTGGTGGTCGCTGCTGGTTCTGGCGTTTGCGGCCGCCTCGCTGGGGCTGGCCGGC
>CAMAVQ010000211.1 GCA_945861755.1 Gemmatimonas phototrophica | reverse complement strand
GTCATCGGCCTGGAAATTACCTCCACCGGGACGCTCAATCTAGAGGGCACGGTTTACGACGTCGCCGACCTGATCGCCGCGGGGAGCACCTCGGGGTGAGGTGCTGGTTGCTGGTCGCGGTGCTGGCTTGCTGCGCCTGCGACCACGGGCTCGAGGTCGGGCCGCAGGGCCAGAGCGGGATCGCCGGCCGGCTGCGTTTCACGGGCCAGTGGCCGGCCGAGGCCGAGGAGGTGGCGGTGGCGGTATACGAAAACACCCCCCGCGAGGTGGCCGAACTCTACCAACTGAGCGGCTGGGATACCGGCGTGGAAGTAGGCGCCCAGACCTACGACTACTTCGTGCCCATCGAGCGGGATGGCACCTACCGCTGGGTGATCGTCGCCTGGCGGTCCAAGGGGAGTTTCTGGGATTTCCGCTCCCTGCTGGGCTGTTACCACGCCGCCGGCGACACCCTGCCGACCCCGGTGACGGTGGTGCTGGGCCAGGCTACTGGCGGGGTGGACATCGCGGTGGACTTTGGAGTGCTGAGCGGTGAAGAGGTTCCTGGATATAACCTTTGTGTGGGCGCTCTGCCTGGCGAACTGGTCGGCTCGGCCGGCGGCGGCTGAAGCGCTGCAGGGCCGGGTGGTGGACGCCCAGGACGGGCAGGCCATCGCCGGTGTCGTGCTGGTGTTGCAGGGCACCCAGGTGGGCGCCTACGCCGACGCCGAGGGGCGATTTCTCCTCAGGGGCGTGCCGGCGGGACCAGGCCAATTGCTGGTCTCCCATATCGGTTACCACCCCCGGGAGGTGCCAGTGGTGGCGGGCAGTGGCGTCGAGTTGAAGATCGCCCTGCAGATTTCGGCGGTGGCCCTGCCCGGGGTGGTGGTATCGGCCACCCGGCGGGCCCAGCTTTTCGCCGAGGCACCGGTGAGCATCGCCGTGGCCCAGGCGGCCGAGCTGGCGACCCACAACGCCTTCACCCTTTCTGGGCCCCTGACCTACGTCTCCGGCGTCAACCAGGTGGGCAGCCAGTTGGATATCCGCGGGTCCACCGGCTACAGCCAGGGCACCGGCAGCCGGGTGCTGCTGCTGCTGGACGGCTTCCCCATGCTCTCGGCTGACCTGGGGGACATCAAATGGGACGCCATCCCCACCGAAGAGGTAGAACGGGTGGAGGTGATCAAGGGCGCTGGCTCGGCGCTGTACGGCACCGGGGCCCTGGGCGGGGTGATCAATGCCATCACCCGCCAGCCCAGCCAGCGGCCCCAGACCCGTTTTCGGTTGCTTACCGGGTGGTACAGCCAGCCGGCGTACCGATCCTGGCGCTGGACCGAGGATCTCATGTATCTGGCCGGGGGAGAGCTGAGCCACAGCCGCACCCTCGGGCGCACCGGCCTGATCGTGTCGGGGGGGCACCAGCGGACCACCGGGTACGAGGAGAACGACGAGTTCCGGCGCTATCACCTCTACGCCAAGGTGGTGCGCGAGGTGGGCAAGAGCGGTCGCTGGACCTCCTTGGCCCGCTGGGCTTCGGACAACCACGAGGTCTTCCTCCAGTGGCGGGACCGCCAGCACCCCCTGCAGGTGCCCAAGGGCGACGAGGGGGCCAGCACCCTTTCGCGCAAGTTCTACCTCAACTCGGAGTACTACCAGTTGCGGGGCCCCTCGCTGGGGTACAAGCTGAAAGGTTATTACTATCGCACGGAATTCGACAACAGCCGCGCCGCCGGCGGGCTGGCCTCAGTGGGGCAGAAGGTGGGCGCCGAAGCGCAGTTCGACTTCACCGGTTGGCAACACACCGCGTTGAGCGCGGGGACCGCCCTCACCCTCGACCGGGTGACAGCCCCCAAAGACTTTCTCGGGGAACGCCAGGCCTACAACCTGGCCCTGTACGCCCAGGGGACGCGCCGCCTGCCACCCTGGGCTGAGGTGGTGGCCGGGCTGCGCTACGACCGGCATCACCGCGACCAGGGAGCGGCAGGCGGCGGGGGCCGCTGTGTTGTTCTTCCCGGCGAAGAGCGCCCCACCCAGCAGCAGTTGAGCCCGCAATTGGGATTGGCGCTTTTCCCCGCGGCGCACACCACCTTCCGGGCCTCGGTGGGCAGGGGCTTCCGGGCGCCCTCGATCTCCGAGGTCTACACCCAGGCCGAGGCTTCGGGGGTGCTGATCTGTCCCAATCCGGCCCTGCGGGCCGAGCGCAGTTGGTCCTATGAGGTGGGAGCGCGGCGGGTGGTGGGAAAACATATGCTGGTGGATGTGGCCCTGTTCTGGAATAGCTTCGACGGGTTGGTGGAGGGTCGCCCTGACCCGGCGCTGGGGGAGGGCATCCTGGCGGCCAGTTTCCTCAATCTCGACCGGGCGCGGGTGCGCGGCCTGGAGGTGGAGCAGCAGCTGGCCCTGCCCGGGGGGCTGCGCTGGAAGGCGGCGTACACCCTGCTGGACGCGGTGGAATTTCTGGCCGAGGACCAAGCGCTGCCCATCTACGACGGGGGGACAGAACTGGTACCCGGCGGCGAGGCGGCCCTGCCCTACCGGGCCCGCCATCTGCTCAACACCGGCCTGCTCGCTGACCGGGGCCGAGTCAAGGGGGGCGTCGAGTTCCGCTATATGAGCCGTTTTGAGCGGGTGTCCGGGCTCTTCCCAGAGGGGCGGCGCGATCTGGTGCCGCTCTACCTGGTCGATGTGTTCAGCTCCACCAGGGTCGGGGAACTGGAGCTGATCCTGCGCATCGACAATGTGTTGAACTACCACTATGTGCTGACCGAGCGGGAGTTGCGTTCCCCCCGACGGTTTTCCCTGGGTTTGTCCGGGGCTTTTTGAGTACCTCACAGCTGAGTGACAGCATCCCCAAAGGAGAGTGAAGTGATGCGCAAGAGACTCCTCTTGATCCTGGTAATGGCCAGTGGACTGGGTACCGCCACCATCACCAGCGCGGGAGCCCAGATCGAGCCCGATAGCACCGAAGTGGTGGACGATCTCAGCGGGTTGGCCGATGACAGCTTGGATGTATTTGATAATGGTACGGGGATAATCGATGATGGCAGCGGCATCATCGATGACGGCACAGGGTTGATCGACGATGGCAGCGGCATCATCGATGACGGCACGGGGTTGATCGAAGATGGCAGTGGCATCATCGATGACGGCGCGGGGTTGATCGATGACGGCAGCGGCATCATCGATGACGGCACGGGGTTGATCGATGACGGCAGTGGCATCATCGATGACGGCACGGGGTTGATCGATGATGGCAGCGGCATCATCGATGACGGCACGGGGTTGATTGACGATGGCAGTGGCATCATCGATGACGGCACAGAGTTGATCGCCGATGGCAGCGGCATCATCGATGACGGCACAGGGACGGTGGACACAGGCGAAGAGGTGTTCTTCGACGACTCTGAGTTCATCATCGACGAAGGTTTCACTGACGAAGAATACTTCGACCCCGCCGAGACGAACTACGACGAATGGGCCACCAGCGATGAGTTGGTTGATTGGGATGGGGATGGGGAGTTCAGCGAGGAGGACTACGACCTGCTGATCTGGCTGACCGGTGCGGCGACCGCTGAGGATGTGGACGGCGACGGGTTTCTCGACGAAGAGGACTACGAGCTTTCGCAGTGGCTGGGAGGCAGTGCCGATGCGGATGTGAACGGCGACGGCCTGGTGGACGAAGACGACTTTACCCTCTACCAACAGGAAACCCAAGGGATATTCGTCAACGAGATCTACTATGTGTCCGCCGAGCCCGATCACAAAGGGGCTGCCATCTACTGGTACTCCAGCGAGCCGGGCGGCAGCGATACCCTGCGGTACAAGGAAAGGGGAACGGGGGATTGGCAGGTGGCCAGTGTGCATTCCACCGGCTATGAACATCTGATCACCGTTAGTGGGTTGAAGGCCGATACCGAATACGACTTTGGGGCGCGTTCGCTGAGCCCCGAAGGGTTTGTCAGTGACTGGATCCAGGATGCCTTTCGCACCCGCAAAGGAGCCGACCTGCGCCCGGCGGTCGGCTCGGACCTGGATGTGCAGGTAACCGGTGAGTCGGCCACCCTGAGTTGGTTCACCAACCGGCCCACCGACGCGGGGTTCACCATCACCCGGGAAGGCCAGGTGGTGGCTCAGGGGGTGACCGACGAGGAGGGCCAACAGTCCCACGATGTTTTCATCGAGGGGCTCGAAGCGGGTGTCGAGTACCAGTTCACCATTTCCTCGACCCCGGTGGACGAGGCCGAGTTGGTGACCGAGGGGCTGGTGTCCAAGGGGGAGCTGGTGGACATCAAGGGCGGCAGCTTCTTCACCCCCGGCGCGGCGCAGGATCTCCAGTTCACCGGGCCGCCCTTCAGCGTCGTCAGCGCCAACAGCGCGGTGATTGCGGTTGGCCTCAACCAGATCGCCTCCGTGGTCGTGGACTACGGGCGGGCAGACAATATCCTCGAGAAGACCACCGCCGGCACCCAGGTGAAACTCTACAAGGATCAGGTGCGCGCAGACCAGCGGTTGAACCAGCACAGCATCACCCTCAGCGGCCTCAAGCCCAAGAGCACCTACCGGTACCGCATCACCGCCCTCAGTTCCGAGGGGGATACCCTGAGCACCGATCCTTTCGGGGACCAGCAGTGGAACTACGACTGGCAGTTCACTACCTCGCCGGCCAGCGATACCCTGCCACCGGTGATCGTCTCGGGCCCTCGGGTGGTTTCCCGGGACAAGATTGCGGTGGTGGAGTGGAGCACGGACGTGGAGACCACCGGCAAGGTCTTCATCGGGACCGAGGGCGGCACCTACGGCACCCCCGACGAATTTTCTTTTGTCGACCGGGCCCCTGGCGGTGTGCCCACTTTTGCCCAAGAACACGCGGTGACGCTGACTGCCCTGGACTCGGCCACCGCCTACGCGTACCGCATTGAGAGCGCTGCGGCCAACGGGAAGACGGTGGTCTTCAGCCCGACCAGCGCTGCGGCCGGCAAGTTGGCCCGGACCATGCAGCCCCCTGGCGGGTCTGGTACCTTCACCACCAGCAACCAGCCCGACACCCAGTTCCCGGTCATCCTCTCCGGCCCGACGCTCACCTCGCGGGGCAAGGACAAGGCGGTGGTGGAGTGGACC
>CAMAVQ010000210.1 GCA_945861755.1 Gemmatimonas phototrophica | reverse complement strand
GCGGAGACACTTCACCTTCTGTGACCCTCCTGTCCCAAGCGGGACTTTAGTGTCCCGCTTTCATCTCCTTTCTGGGACCTCCTCTCCCTGACCAAAAAATGGCATTTGATTTGCTCCCCTGGAGATAGGCGCGGTACTGCGCGAGGAGGTATTTGTGGAAATAGTCCGCTACGCCAGGGAGCAGGACATCGACCTGATCGTCCTGGCCACCCATGGCCGCAAGGGCATCGCCCACGCACTGATCGGCAGCGTGGCCGAAAAAATCGTGCAGATGTCCCCCTGCCCAGTGCTGACGGTCAAACACCCCGAACACGAATTTGTCATGCCCTGAGCATGCAGAGAAAGGGACACCATGAAAAGGCGGATGGCGACTATAGATGGCAATGAGGCGGCGGCCTGGGTGTCCTACCGGGCGAGCGAGGTCATCGCCATCTATCCGATCACCCCCTCTTCCGGGATGGGCGAACTGGCCGATGCCTGGTCCAATGTCGGCAAGAAAAACATCTGGGGCGCGGTGCCCCAGGTGGTGGAGATGCAGAGCGAAGGCGGCGCGGCCGGCGCCCTGCACGGGGCCCTGCAGGCCGGGTCGCTGACCACCACCTTCACCGCCTCCCAGGGCCTCCTGCTGATGATCCCGAACATGTACAAGATCGCCGGCGAGCTACATCCCTTCGTCATGCACGTCTCGGCCCGGGCCCTGGCCACCCACGCCTTGTCCATCTTTGGCGACCACAGCGACGTGATGGCTACCCGCGCCACCGGCTTCGCCATGTTATGCGCCAATTCGGTGCAGGAGGTTATGGACCTGGCGCTGGTTGCCCACGCCGCCACCCTCAAGGCGCGGGTGCCCTTTGTGCATTTCTTCGACGGTTTTCGCACCTCTCACGAGATCGCCAAGATCGAGGAGTTGACCGAGGAAGACGTGCGCGCGCTGCTCGACGACCAGTTGGTCTGGGAACACCGCAGCCGCCGCCTCACCCCCGACCAGCCAGTCATCCGCGGCACCGCCCAGAACCCGCATGTCTACTTCCAGGGCCGCGAAGCCTGCAACCCCTACTACCAGGCCCTGCCCGCCCTTGTCCAAGAAACCATGGACCAGCTGGCCGCCCGCGTGGGCCGGCAGTACCACCTCTTCGACTATGTGGGCGCTCCCGATGCCGAGCGGGTGATCGCCATCATGGGTTCGGGCGCCGAGACGGTCCAGGAAACGATTGAAGCGCTCAACGCACAGGGCGAGAAGGTGGGCCTGCTCAAGGTGCGCCTCTTCCACCCCTTTTCGGTGGAACACTTCGCCGCTGCCCTGCCAGCCAGCACCCAGCGCCTGGCCGTCCTCGACCGCACCAAAGAGCCGGGCAGCATCGGCGAGCCCCTGTACCAGACCGTGGTCACTGCCCTCAGCGAGGCGGGCCGCAGTGCCCGGGTCATCGGCGGCCGCTACGGCCTGGGGTCCAAGGAATTCACCCCGGCCATGGTCAAGGCCATCTTCGACGAATTAAAAAAGGAATCCCCCAAACGGCATTTCACCGTGGGTATTGTCGACGACCTCAGCCACACCCACCTCAAGGTCGATCCCACCTTCAGCACCGAGCGCGACGAGGTAACCCGGGCCCTCTTCTACGGCCTGGGCTCCGACGGCACCGTGGGGGCCAACCACAACTCCATCCGTATCATCGGCGAGGGCACCGACAACTACGCCCAGGGCTATTTCGTCTACGACTCCAAGAAGTCCGGCTCGGTCACCGTCTCCCACCTGCGCTTCGGCAAGCGGCCCATCCGCTCGGCGTATTTGATTGAGCGGGCAAATTTTATTGCCTGCCACCAGGCGGCGTTCCTGGAGCGCTACGACATGCTGGCCAAGGCCGTGGAGGGGGCCACCTTCCTGCTCAACACCCCCACCCCGGCCGACAAGGTCTGGGACAGCCTGCCCCGGCCGGTGCAGCAGAGTCTGATCAAAAAGAAGATTGAGTTCTACGCCATCGACGCCTACAAGGTGGCCCGCGAGGCCGGCATGGGCGGGCGCATCAACACCGTGATGCAGACCTGCTTCTTCGCCATCTCCGGGGTCATGCCCGCCGCAACGGCCATCGCCGCCATCAAGGAGGCCATCCAGAAGACCTACGGCAAACGCGGCGAGGAGGTGGTCAAACAGAACTTTGCCGCCGTCGACCAGGCCCTGGCCGGCCTACATCAGATCCCGGTGCCGGCCCAGGCCCACGGCATCATTGAGCTGCCCCCGGTGGTGCCGGCCGCAGCGCCCAAGTTCGTGCAGGAGGTGCTGGCTCCGCTCATCGCCGGCAACGGCGACCAGATGCCGGTCAGCTGCCTGCCGGTGGACGGCACCTTCCCCACCGGGACCACCCAGTGGGAGAAGCGCAACATCTCCCTCGAGATCCCGGTCTGGGACCCCGAGGTGTGTATCCAGTGCAACAAGTGCGTGGTGGTCTGCCCGCACGCGGTGATCCGCGCCAAGGTCTACACCGCGGATCAGCTCGTGGACGCCCCGGCCACCTTCAAGTCCACCCCGATGAAGGGCCGCGACTTTCCCGAGGACGCCCGCTATACCATTCAGGTGGCCCCCGAGGACTGCACCGGCTGCAACCTGTGTGTGGTGGTCTGCCCGGCCAAAAACAAGCAGGAGACCCGGCTCAAGGCGATCAATATGGAGGCCCAGCCGCCCCTGCGCGCCTCGGAGCGGGACAACTGGGAGTTCTTCTTGAAAATCCCCGACTACGACCGCCGCCTGCTCAAGCTCAACGCGGTCAAAGGCTCGCAATTCCTGCGGCCCCTCTTCGAGTTCTCCGGGGCCTGTTCGGGCTGCGGCGAGACCCCGTACCTCAAGCTGCTCAGCCAGCTCTTCGGCGACCGCTCGCTGATCGCCAACGCCACCGGCTGCTCCTCGATCTACGGGGGCAACCTGCCCACCACCCCCTGGACCACCGACGAACACGGCCGCGGCCCGGCCTGGGCCAATTCCCTCTTTGAGGACAACGCCGAGTTCGGCATGGGCATGCGTATGTCCCTGGATCAGCAGGCGACCACTGCCCGCCAACTGCTGGAAGAGCTGGCCCCGCAGGTGGGCGCGGAGTTGGCCGCCCAGATCCTCGGGGCAGACCAGCGCGACGAAGCCGGCATCTACGACCAGCGCCAGCGGGTGGCCCTGCTCAAGGAGAAACTCGCCTCCCTGGACGGCCCCCAGGTCCACCACCTGGCCAGCCTGGCCGACAATCTGGTCAAGAAGGATGTGTGGATCGTCGGCGGGGACGGCTGGGCCTACGACATCGGTTTCGGCGGACTCGACCACGTGCTGGCCTCGGGCCGCAACGTCAACATCCTGGTGCTGGATACCGAGGTCTACTCCAACACCGGCGGCCAGATGTCCAAGTCCACCCCGCGCGGGGCGGTGAGCAAGTTCGCCGCCGGCGGCAAGCAGACCCGCAAGAAGGACCTGGCCCGGATCGCCATGACCTACGGCAGCGTGTATGTGGCCCAGGTGGCCATGGGCGCCAGCGACACCCAGACGGTGCGCGCCTTTCTCGAGGCAGAAAGCTACGAGGGGGTGTCGCTGATCATCGCCTACAGCCACTGTATCGCCCACGGTATCAACATGAGCCTGGGCATGGAACAGCAGCAGGCCGCCGTCGACTCTGGACACTGGCCCCTCTTCCGCTACCACCCCGAACACGCACAGCCGCTGAGCCTCGACTCCAAGGCGCCCAAGCTGCCCTTTAAGGACTACGCCTATCAGGAAACCCGCTACAACATGCTGGTCAAGAGCCATCCCCAGGAAGCGGCGCGCCTGCTCGAAGAAGCCCAGGCCGACGTGAAAGAGCGGTGGCATTTCTACGAACAACTGGCCAATATCGGCCACAGCGCTGGCCCGGAGCCACAGACCAACGGGGAGGAGAAGTAATATGGATTTGTCCACGGACTACATGGGGCTCCACCTGCGCAACCCCCTGGTCGCCTCGGCCTCGCCCCTGTCTCGCCAGGTGGATCGGGTGAAGGAAATGGAGGACGCCGGCATTTCGGCGGTAGTGATGTTCTCCCTCTTCGAGGAGGAGATCCGCCACGAAGCCCTTCAGCTTAACCATTATCTGGAAACTGGCACCCACAGCTTTGCCGAGGCCCTCGACTATTTCCCCGACCACGCCGACTACGAGGTGGGTCCCGAGGCCTATCTCGAACATCTCCGCCGGCTCAAGGAAGCGGTGGACATCCCCATCATCGGCAGCCTCAACGGCACCAGCATCGGCGGTTGGATGGAATACGCCCACAAGATCGAGGAGGCCGGCGCCGACGCGCTGGAACTCAACATCTACCACATCCCCACTGAAACCACCACCACGGGCCCAGACGTGGAGCAACTCTACCTGGACATCCTGCGCGAGGTCAAGCGCCACGTCAACATCCCGGTGGCCGTCAAACTCAGCCCCTACTTCAGCGCCATGGCCCACATGGCCCAGCAGTTGGATTGGAACGGGGCCGACGCGCTGGTGCTTTTCAACCGTTTCTACCAGCCCGACATCGATCTGGAAAATCTCAGGGTATTCCCCCACGTCCTGCTGAGCACACCACAAGATTTGCGCCTGCCGCTGCGCTGGATCGCCATCCTCTACGGCCAGGTCAGCGCCGACCTGGCCGCTACCAGCGGCATCCACACCGCTGAGGACGTGATCAAGGTGCTGATGGTCGGTGCCAAGGTGGCGATGATGACCTCGATCCTGCTCAAGAACGGTCCCGGTCACGCCAAACAGTTGCTGAGTCAGGTCGGGACCTGGATGGAGGAACACGAGTACGAGTCGGTGCACCAGCTCCAGGGCAGCATGAGCCAGCGCCATTGCGCCAACCCCACGGCTTTCGAACGGGCCAACTACCTCAAGGCCCTCAGCACCTACCTGTAGGAGAAGCGGCATGGCCTTTGTCATCACTCCTCCCTGCATCGACCTGGACCACGAAGTCTGTGGCCGGGCCTGCATGGACGTCTGCCCGGTCAAATGCATCTACCCGCCCGAGCAGACCCAGCTGCCGGCGCACCGGCAGCGCGACATGCTCTATGTTCACCCCTACGAGTGTGTGCACTGCGGCGCCTGCGTGCCGGTATGCCCGGTCAACGCCATCT
>CAMAVQ010000209.1 GCA_945861755.1 Gemmatimonas phototrophica | reverse complement strand
CAACCTTGGCCACTGCGGCGGGTTTCTTTTTTGTGGTGCGGGCGGCTTTGGCCGCTGCCTTCTGCTTTTTGGCGGGCACCGCTTTGGCGGCCTTCGCTCTCTTGCTCTTTCCCATGCTCACAACGCCTCCCGCCACAATGCGCGTTCCTGCTTGTTGAAGTTCCACAGCTTGCGTCCGGAGACCACCTTCTTGAAGTCCGGGATCGCCGATTTCTCCGGCAGGTGATTGGCGAGTAACTCAGCGAGCACCGCCAGCTCCGCAGCACTGGGCTCGGCGACCACCGCGTCATTCCCCAGCTCGCCGATCCTGCCGCCCACATAACAAACCGCCTCGTACATCGAGTCGGCAAAGGCCTCGCCCACGTCGCCGCACACCACCAGGGTCCCTTTCTGCGCCATGAAGCCGGCCATGTACCCACAATTGCCCCCCACCAAGATCATCCCGCCCTTGAGCGAGACCCCCAACCGGGCCGCGGCATCCCCGTGAATCACCACCCTACCACCTCGGATCGAGGCAGCCGCCCCATTGCCGGCATTGCCGCGCACCACCACCTCGCCCTCCATCATCGATTCGGCCAGGCCCCAGCCGGCGCTGCCGGCGATCTCCACGGTGGGACCGGCGATCATGCCGGCGCAGAAGTAACCCACGCTGCCGTCAAATTCGAGATGGGCCGGCTGCACGATGCCCACCCCCAGGTTGTGCCGGGCCGCCGGATTTCTGAGCAGGATGCGGCTTTCGCCCTGGGCGATGAGACCCTTGATGGCCGCGTTGACTTCGCGGGTCGTCTTACCCTGGCAATCTAGCGCTGCCATACCCTCACCTCCCCGGCCTGGGCCTCGCGCACCTCGTACTCCCCCCCGATGGCCGCGCGCAGGGCGATCTCCTCAGTGGCCACCGCCACGAAACGCTCGTTCTGAGCGAAGAGCAGCGGCTTGAAAGCGAAGGGGTCCTTGGCAAAACCGAATTCCTCGGGCGTGGTCACTAGGTAGCTGAAGGACCCGTCCAGGTCTCGCATCGAGGCCTCTAGGGATTCTCTCAGGCTCATGCCCTCGGCCAAGCGTTCTCCCAGGTACATGCCGATAATCTCCGAGTCGTTCTCCGTATAGAAGTGGATCCCGCGCTGCTCGTACTGCCGGCGCAGTTTGTGATAGTTGCAGATGTGTCCGTTGTGGACCACGGCCAGATCCGGGCGACCGTGCGCCCAGAAGGGCTGGGAATGGCTCAGGTCGATGCGGGACTCGGTGGACAGGCGGGTGTGGCCGATCCCGTGGGTGCCCACAAAACCGGAGATGGCGTAGGTGGCTTCCAGATTCTGGGGAGAGCCGACCTGTTTGATGATCTCCAGATGTCGCCCCATACTCACCACCTCCACCCCGACGCCCACGGTTTCAATGGCGCGCTCCAACTGGCGGGGATCGTCCTGAAAGTCCATGACCAGGCGCAAATACTGTGCAGTTTGATCGGCCTGGCGCACCTGCCCGGCCTGCCCGGCCTGCTCGACGATGCGGGCGACGTACGCCTCGGGGTGCCCGTCTTCCCCCAGCTTGACCCGCAGCACCAGTTCCCCCCCTGGCCGGCCCGCGTACAAAGCTACGCCAGCCGAATCGGGCCCGCGGGAACCCAGGGCCTCCAGCATCTGCAGGATGATCCGGCCCACTTCCACCCCTTCACCGCTTCTTTCCAGGTACCCTACGATGCCACACATAGATGATCCGCTCCGTGCCTATACTTACATTATTGTAAGGCGCTGCCTCAGATGGCAGCATCCCCGGTTTCGCCGGTGCGGATGCGCACCACCTCCAGCACCGGCAACACAAAGATCTTGCCGTCGCCGATGGCGCCGCTGTAGGCGGCCTCCTTGACTGCCCCGATGGCCCGCTCGAGCAAGGCTTCGCTCACCACTACCTCGATCTTGAGCTTGGGGGTGAAATCGATCTGGTACTCGGCCCCCCGGTACACCTCCGTGTGCCCCTTCTGGCGGCCAAAACCCTTCACCTCGCTGACCGTCATGCCCACCATCCCCAGCTTGCCCAGGGCTTCCTTCACCTTGTCCAAGGCACTTGGGCGCACGATGCACTTGAGCAGCTTCATCGGTGCTCTCCTCTGGGTTGAAAACAGTCGCTCGTATCGATGGATGGACTAATATAAACGCACTTTTTCTCTTGGCAAGCGATGGCCGGTTGATCACTGCGGCAGGGCGCACTGGTACGCGGCCAGGGCATTTTTCCACAGAAACTGCTCCAGGGCTGCCTCACCCTTGGCCGCAAAATAGGGCGTGGCCACCGCCTGCACTTGGGCGTACTGGGCGGCCCGCTCGCAGACCGGCCAGTTGCTGCCGTAGATCAGGCGCTCCGGGCCAAAGACCGCCCACAACACGTCCAGCACCGGAGTGTAGAATCCCAGGTCAGCGGGAGCCGGCTGCACCTGGCTCAGTTCCGCCATGCCCGAGACCTTGCAAAAAACCAGCGGATGGGCAGCGGCCCGCTGCATGGCTTCCACCCAGCCCGGATCGGGGGCCTTGCCGTCGATGGGCACGCTGCCCACATGGTTGATGACGATGCGCAACTCCGGCAACCGCTCGGCCAGCCGGGCCACCTCGCCGAGGTGCTCGTACCCCATGATCACGTCGAGTTCCAGATCCCTTTTCGCCAGCAACTCCATATCGGCCAGGAACGCCCCCTGGTCCATGCCCTGCCGGAACCCCACCCGGATGCCCCGGAAGAGCGGGTTGGCGGCAAAGCGCTCCAACTGGCCGGCAAAAGCCTCGGTGCCCGGGTCCAGATGCCCCACCAGCCCCAGGATGAAGGGATCGGCGGCGGCCAGGTCCAGCACCCACTGATTGTCCTCCAGCCAGGCGCTGGCCTCCACCACCACCGTGCCACCCACCCCCTCGGGGCGCGCCAGGGCCTGGTAGTGTTCGGGCAGGACCCGCCGGTACAGCCAATCCTCTTTGGGCGAGGGCCAGGGCACGCCCTGAGGGCGGGAGGGATCGTAGAAATGGGTGTGGGTGTCGATGATCATCGCGGGTTCCTTCAGCGAGCGAGTGTTGCGGTGGATGGGGGCAAATCGGGGCGCGGTGGGTCGGCACAGGGGAACAGGCCCTGCCTTCTGTTCAGGCCGTGGGTACCGTGTAGCGGGCCACTGCTTCCTCGTCCAGTTCCACGCCCAATCCGGGCGCTTCGCTCACCTGGGCGTACCCTTGCTGCACCAGGGGCCGGGCCAGCAGGCTGTGCTCGTGTACAAAATTGCCGCACAGGTCGCTGCCCAGGGTGCAATTGGGTGCCGCGGCCGAGGCCTGTAGGCGAAAGGCGTCGAAGATCCCCAAGTCCACGTTAGAGGCCTGCCAGACCGGGATGCCGGCGCTCTCGGCGATGCGCGCCATGTCGAGGAAACCCCAGTCCGAGGGCGCCACGTTGATGCCGTCCACGGCTTCGGCATTGATGGCCTTGATCACCTGCCCGGGGTTCTGGAGATGCGGGGCGATCAGGATTTCGGTGGCCTCCTTGAGCCGGCGATACTCCTCCCAGTTGGTCTTCGGAAAGGGGTCCTCGAAGATCAGCTGCGAACCATAGGATTCCAGTTGGCGGGCCAGTTTCAGGCTGTTCTCCAGGGTGTGGAAGCGCTCGTTGGGATCGAGGACAATGCGCAGGTCCGGGGCGGCCTCGTGTATCGCATGTACCCGGTCGACCACATTGTTGTCCTCCCACCGGCATTTGATCTTGATGCCGTGGAAGCCAAGCTCCACCGCCCTTTTCGCCGCCGCCCCCGAGGCCTCGGGGCCCATGCGCGAGATCCAGTAATCGACCAGCACCGCATCCTGTAATTTTCCCCCGAAGAGCCGGCACAGGGGCCACCCCAGGGCCTTGGCCATCAGGTCCAGCAGGGCAATCTCGTACCCGCCCCCGCCCAGGCGGCGCGGCTCGAACTGCAGCGGGTCCTTGCCGATCAGGTCCGGCGGCTGATCCTCCCGCCGGCCGTAATAGGGACCACTCATGCCGATGCCCACCACTCCTTCGTCGGTGTGGATGCGCAGCACGTCCTGGTTGCGCTCGCTGATGGGGCCCGGATAGGCGGGGGTATAGATCTCCATTTCGGGGGGTGAGAGGATGCCCGGCAGAAAGGGCACACAGACCACGGTGCGTTCGAGATGGGTGATCTTCATGTTGGCTCCTAGCTGGTCACAGTGGTTCTGAGGTGGCGTCGGTGAATGACCCACTCCGGCCTTTCCCGATGCCCGGGCCTGCCGCCGACACCCCGCCCTGCCCCCAGGCCCTTTCCCCGCATCCGCGCCCCCAGTAAAGGCCTCTGGGGTCATCTCCCCGCCGCACAATCGCGGTTGTCGCAATCATCGTGGCGGAGCGCTAATCCAGCTTGCCGGCAGCGCGCAGCGCGGCCCCGTAGGTTTCCAGCTCCACTTTTTCCTGCGGGCTGATGGCCAGGCTGCCGGCCAGGGCGGCAGCGAGTTGGCGGAAGATCGGCACATCCCGCAATCCCATGATGGTCAGGTTCACTGCCGGGTGACTGAGCACATAGCGGTAGAACTGCTCGCGGGGCGGTATGCCGGCCTCGGCGAAGAGTTTGGTGTTGCGCGAGGCGTTCATGATCACCACCCCGGTGTGCTGTTTCTGGGCTTCGGGGAGGACGGTCTGTTCCGGCTCCTTCATGGCGCAATTGTACCAGCAGAGCACGGTGTCGAAGAGCCCGGTAGCCACTGCCGCCTGGATCTGCACCCAGTCGTGGCCGGTCACCCCGACAAAACGGATCAACCCTTCCTTCCGGGCCTGTTCCACCGCCTCCATCGCCCCGCCCGGCCCCAGGGCCTGTTCGCGTTCCGCCTGGGTATTGAGATGGTGGATCTGCCAGATATCCAGATAGTCGGTCTGCAAAAGCCGCAGCGAGGTCTCCAGATCCCGGCGGGCCCCGGCCGCATCGCGCTGCCCGGTCTTGCTGGCCAGCACCAGTTGGTGCCGCCGGCCCTGAAGGGCCCGGCCGATCACCTCCTCGTCCTGCCCGTCGCGGTACGCCCGCGCCGTATCCACATAGGTGACCCCGCAGTCCAGTGCCGCGCGGTACCCGTCCGGGGTTTCGCAGTACGCCCCGCCAATGCCCAACCGGGTAACCTTGAGCCCGGTGCGGCCCAAAAGCGTCTGCGGCAACTCGTCCGCCATCTGTGCCTCCTTTCTAATTTCCGGCAGAAGTATAAACAATGC
>CAMAVQ010000208.1 GCA_945861755.1 Gemmatimonas phototrophica | reverse complement strand
CCCTCCAGCTTGAAGCCCTCCACCAATTCCTTCAATAGTCTGATCCGCGTTTCCCGGTCGGCGTTTTCCTTGAGGTGGGCGCGGACCTGGGCCAACTGTTCCAGGTATTCGACAAATTCCCCGTCGAAGAGGGCTTCCAGATCGCGGCGCAGGCGGCCGGCCAGGGCCGGGCTGGCGCCGCTGGTGCTGATGCTCAGGCGTAAAGGGCCTGGATGAACCAGGGCGGCCATGCCCAGGTTGGAGCACTCGGGGCGGTCGTAGGTGTTGATCAGCAGCCCGCGTTCCCGGGCCAGGGCAAAGACCTGCTGGCCCAGGTCCGGAGCAGACACGGTGTTGAGTACCAGCCAGACCCCGTCCAGGTCCGCTGGCGCCCAGCGCCGCGCCTGGTGGGTGAAGCGCCCGGTCCATGCCTGCAACTGCGGGCACAGGGTGGGACTGACCACGATGAGACGGGCGCCGGCCTCCAGCAGGCGGCCGGCTTTGTCGGCGGCTTCGGTGCCACCGCCGATGATCAGGCAGGGCCGGTCGAGCACATCCAGGCCCACCTGGAAATAGGGGTTGGCGGCCCGGTTCATCCGTAGCGGTGGAGCTGGCTGACCATATGCCCCAGTTCGGGCAGGATGAGTTTTTCCATCGCCAGCCGCACCGCCCCCGTGGAGCCGGGCAGGGAGAAGAGGACGCGGCCCTGGTAGGTGCCGGCCACGGCCCGCGAGAGCATGGCCCCGGAACCGATCTCCTGGTAGGAGAGAAAACGGAACAGCTCCCCGAACCCGTCGAGGCGCTTGTCCAGCAGCGGGGCCACCGTGTCATAGGTGTGGTCGCGGGGGGCGATGCCGGTGCCGCCGTTGAGGATGATGGCCTGGCAGGCCGGGCGTTGGACCTGCATGGCCAGTTCACCCTTGATCAGCATGGGCTCGTCCTTGATGACGATGTAGTGGACGATCTGGTGGCCCTGGGCCGCGAGCAGTTCTTTGATGAGCTGGCCGCTCTTGTCGCCCTGTTCATCTCGGGTGTCGCTGACGGTGATCACCGCGCAGCCCACCTGGCTGGGACCTTCTTTTAGATGTTCCTGGTACGCCATAATGCGCTCTCCTATTCTTTTTCTTTGAGTGCCAAGGCCGCATATCCCTGGTCCGCGGGCGAACCCTGCTCCACGGGCAGGCCCAGTTCAAGCCAGCCTTTCTCCACTACCCGGCCGAACTGGTCGCGCACCCCGCCGAAACCGCCCCGGACATTGGCCACGCAGGTATAGCCGGCAGCCACCAGCGCTTCGGCGGCCCGGGCCGAGCGCTGGCCAGACTGGCAGCCCACCAGCAGCTTGGACTCCGGCGGGAAGGCTTTCTCCATCACCTGGAGAAAGTCGGGGTTGGGGGTCATACCAGTGGCTTGGCGATGGAAGAGGGGGACGTTGTAGGCGCCGGCCGGGTGGCCTAGCTCGTATTCAGGGGTGGAGCGCACGTCCACATAGACATAACCCGTGTTGCCCTGCAACAGCTCCAGGGCTTCGGGCGGGGAATACTCGCTGAAACTCATCGGATAAACCTCCTGACGGATGAACATCCCCTGCTGGTCAAAAATCACCGGTTTCACGGTGAGGATGTTTTTTAGGTGGATGTACCAACAGTTGTGCGAACAAAAATCCAGACCCTGGCGGCGGATGAAGCGCGGGTTGGCCTGGGTGGCATCGCAGACATGGCACTGGGGTGCGGGCTCCGAGGCCAGCAGGTGGTCGAGCACCATGTTGAAGTAATACCCGCCGCGCCAGCCCAGCAGCACCAGGGCGATCGGTTCCAGCACCTGGACCCCGCTCAGATCTCGGCCGCCGCTGAGCAACAGGCCGCCAACCAGGGCCGGCCACAGCGGTAGCAGCTGGGAACCGGCCAGACCGGGCAGAGTCTGGCCCAGCCGCCGCTGCAGCAGGCGGCTCAGCGACGAGGCCAAGAGGATATTGGCGGCGAGTTTGGCGAGCAGGAGATAAGCTGGAGGCATGGCCTTGGTGAAACACCGCGAGTAGTGAAATCTAGGAAAATGGGGCGGGCAGACAAGTCCGGGCCGGTTTGACGCCGGTGGGGAGGCCCTTTATATTCTCAAAACCTTCACGAAAATACCGGAGATCGAGATGGCAGAAAAGGAAGAAGAAGGATTGCTGAAGGGCCTCCAGGAAAGAAATTTGGAAAACACCCTGCTCAAGGCCCGCAAGGTCTTTTTCTGGACCGACGTCAATGACGAGTCGGCCAAGGCGGTGGTAACCCGGCTGCTCTCGCTCGACGCAGAGGACGGAGAAAAGGAGATCGTGCTCTACGTCAACAGCCCTGGGGGTTCTATTCACGACGGGCTGGCCATCTACGACGCCATGCAGGCCATCCGCTCCCCGGTGTGCACGGTGTGTACCGGCATGGCTGCCAGCATGGGCGCGGTGTTGCTGGCCGGCGGTGCCAAGGGCCGGCGTTTCGCCTGGCCGCACGCCCGGGTGATGATCCACCAGCCGCTCTACTCCCGGACGGTGACTGGCACCTCTACCGACCTGGAGATCCACGCCCGCGAGATCATGCGCGCCCGCGAGGAGATCAACCGGATGCTGGCCGGGCATACCGGCCAGTCCCTGGAAAAAATCACCCAGGATACCGACCGCGATTACTGGATGTCGGCCCAGGAAGCCAAAGAGTACGGGCTGATCGACGAAGTAATCACCACGGTGGGCCCCGGTCCCGACGGAAGGTAAGCGCGGCACCGCAGCAACCGAAACAACGACCGCTGATCTGCCAGGCAGATCAGCGGTTTTATTTTTCCTGACAGCGCGGGCAGTAGAAGGTGCTGCGCCCTCCCAGCACGGTGCTCTCCACCGGCCGCTCGCAGACCAGGCAGTTCTCGCCGGCACGGCCATATACGGCCAGCCGCTGCTGAAAGCGGCCGCCCTGGCCGCTGCCCAGGTAGTTGCTGATGGTGGTGCCGCCCCGGCGGATGGCTTCGCGCAGGATATCTTTGACCTCCCGAACCAACGCCTTGAGTTGGTCCGGCGTCAGCTCTTCGGCCGGGGTGAGGGGGTGGATGCCGGCGCGAAAGAGGGATTCGCTGGCGTAGATGTTGCCCACCCCAACCACCACCTGGTTATCCATCAGCAGGGCCTTGATGGGCCGGCGGCGGCGCTGGCACTGGGCGCTTAGGTAGGCCGCGTCGAAACCCGCCAGCAGGGGTTCGGGCCCCAGTTCGCTCAGGTAGGGACAGCCGATTTCTTCGCCCGGATCGAGGACCAGCACCAGGCCGAAGCGCCGTGGGTCGGAGAAAACCAGGGGCGGGCCCTGGTCCAGTTCCAGGATCACGTGGTCGTGTTTCTCACCGGCCGGCCGAAAGACCAGATTGCCGGTCATGCCCAGGTGGACCAGCAGGGAGCGGCCGGACTCGAGATCGAGGAGCAGGTACTTGGCGCGGCGGCGCGCTCCGGTGAACAAATCGCCGGCCAGGCGGCGCAGCTGCGCCGCTGGCAGGGGGGCGCGCAGGTTTTTGGCGCTAGTGCGGACCGAGGCGATGCGCCGGCCATTGAGGTGGCGCTGCATGGCCCGGCGCACGGTTTCTACCTCGGGAAGTTCGGGCATGGGGCCTAAAACTCCACCTGGCGCACTGGCACAAATCGCCCCTTTTGCGCCGACTCGGTGGCCGCCAGGCAGGCGTAGGCGCTCTGGATGCCGGTCTGGATGGGCGTGCGGGAGGGGCCGGCCCCTTTGATTACATCGAGGAAATTGTACCCCAGGGCCTGGTCGCCCCCAAAGTGGCTGGCCCCTTCTCCGGCCCGCTCCACCGCGCTGAAGGGGGCATGGTGGCGCACCCGTTTCAGTTCGTTGGAGTACCAGTCGAAGCTGACCGTGCCTTGGTACCCGCTGACCGTGGCCCCGCGCGCCGCCGCGTCGCGCCGGCTGTAGAAGACCTGGGTGTAGACCCCATGGGCCCCGGAGGCGAATTCGAGCAGGGCGCTGGAGGCGTCTTCGTTGAGGCGGTGGCCTTCGCCGCAATCCACGCTGTAGAGGCAGAGGTGGTCGGAGTGGACGCCGCCGCTGCCGTTGCGCCGGCGGTTCTGGGGGCTTTCCAGGCAAATCTCCTGTTCGTCGCAGCGCGAGCAAACCAGTCCGGCCTCCTTTTTTCCGCCGAAGACCTGGCCGCGGGTGGCGGTGGCGGCCACCCGCACGATGGGCGAGCCCATCAGATAGGAAAGGTAGTCGAAGTCGTGGGTGGCTTTCTGGAGGAAAAGACCGTGGGTGATGTCCCAGTCGCGGTAGGGTTGTTCCCAGTACACGGTGCCGTAGGGCACGTAGTTGATGGCCGTCACGTGTACCGGATTGCCCACCGCGCCTTCCTCGATATAGCGGCGGCCCAGTTCGCACAGGGGGGAAACCCGCAGGGGGAAGCTGACCACGGCCTGACAGCGGCTCTTGCGGAAGGCCTTTTCCAGGTCAGTGGCCTGTTTCATGGTGACGGCCACCGGTTTTTCCAGGAAGAGGGGCAGGTCGTAGCGGGCCGCCTGGATCGCGAAGGGGGTGTGCAGGTTGCAGCGGGTGCCGATGGCCAGGGCATCTGGTTTGGCCCGGCGCACCAGTTCGTCCACTGATTTATAAAAAACCGCGTCCTGGCGGTCGCATTCGGCCAGGCGTTGACGGGTGCCCTCTTCGTTGGGGTCCACCACCCCCACCACTCGAATTTCTGGATTGAGGCGGCGCAGCACGTGGTCGATGATGCCGTGGATGCGACCCCCGTACCCGATCACTCCTAGGCGAATCATTTTTTCCTTCCTCTGCCGTTCTGGGCGGCTTTGGGGCGCTTTGTACTGGCCAACATAGGTGTCTCCAAGCGAGGGCTGTGTCGAGTGTACGGCCCGATGCAGATAGGGTCAAGGAAAAGTGGGCAAGGCAGAAGTTGTCAATTGCCGATTGAACTCCGGGCCTAATTAGATATTATTATGCCTGACTTTTTGACGGGAGAAAGAGTCGATGACTGCGCCGCGCCCCCGCCGCATCCTGGTCGCCGAAGACAGCCGTACCATGGCTGCCTTCATGAGCCGCGTGCTGGAGAATGCCGGCTTTGAGATCGTCCTGGCCCACGACGGGCAGGAATGCCTGGACAAGGCCCGCACCACCGGGCCGGACCTGGTGATCCTGGATTTGATGATGCCCAAGATCCACGGGCTGGATGTGCTCAAACAGCTCAAGGCCGATCCCCCCGACCCAATGCCGGGGGTGCTGGTCTGTTCGGCCAAGGATTTCAA
>CAMAVQ010000207.1 GCA_945861755.1 Gemmatimonas phototrophica | reverse complement strand
GGGAAGGAGCACTGGGAGCAGGGGAAGTGGGTGGCTGGCCCCGAGGATTTTGCCGGCCGGAACTACATGTCCCTCGAGGTGATGCAGGAGTTGCTCAAAGCCCTGCTCTTCCCCGAGGCCGTGCCGGCCGAGCGGCGCTTCGCCCTGAGTGCCGACGACTACCAGTGGCTGTGGCACGCCATGTCCGTGCTGCCGCGCGAGTGCCGGGCGCCGCGCTCTGGGCCGCGGTACTACGACAGTTGGGTGAAGTTCCTGCTTTTCGGCGACCGCAAAGAGCCGATCCCTCCTCATATCCGCCTCTTCAACAAGGTGGGCCTGGCGTACGGGTATATGAGTGACAATGCGTACGTGGTCGACTTTGAGGCCGGGGTGGAGTTCCTGTTGGCCGCGGTGATCTCGACTCATCCCGAAAAGGTGGACGGCGGCGAGTACGGTTACGAGCAGATGGGTTTCCCCTTCCTGGGGGAGCTGGGACGGACCATCCACGAGTACGAGAAGGCGCGCCCGCGCCAGTTCCCGGCGCGCCTGGAACGCTTCAAACTGGACTACAACCGGGACTGAGCAAGCGATGAAGATCATCCAACTCGAGACCTTCCTCACCAATGCCGGCCTGCGCAATTATCTCTTTATCCGCCTGCGCACCGACACGGGCCTGCACGGCTGGGGGGAAGCCTCCCTCGAATGGCAGGAGTTGACGGTGCAGACCCTGATCCACGAATGGGTGGAGGAACGGGTGCTGGGGCGCGATCCCTTTGACATCGAGGCGGTGATCGGCGGCCTGATCCGCGACCAGTACCAGGGCGGGTCCACGGTGCTGACCGCCATCAGCGGGGTGGAGCTGGCGCTGTGGGATCTGGTCGGCAAGGCTTGCGGCCAGCCGGTGTACAAGCTGATGGGCGGGCAGTGCCGCGAGCGGCTGCCGGCCTATGCCAATGGCTGGTACGGCGGGGCGCGCACCCCCGAGGAATACGCCGAGCGGGCACGCGAGGCGGTGGGGCGGGGGTATGGTGCGCTCAAGTTCGATCCCTTTGGCACCGCCTGGAAACACCTGAACCGCACCCAGCTGGTCGAGGCCGAAAGCCTGGTGGCCGCAGTGCGCCGGGCCGTGGGTGAGGAGGTGGAGTTGATGATCGAGGTCCACGGCCGGCTGGCAGTGGAAGATGCGGTCGAGATGGGCCGGCGCCTCGAAAAGTACCGACCCTATTGGTACGAGGAGCCCGTCACCCCCAACAGTGTCGAGTTATTGCGCCAGGTGAGTGCGGCGCTGCCTTTCCCGGTGGCAGCCGGCGAGCGGCTCTACACCCTGGAGCAGTTCCATCAGCTGACCTCCACCCGCGCCGCCCACATCGTGCAGATGGATCCGGCCCATTGCGGCGGCCTGCTGGTCAGCAAGAAGATTGCCGCCATGGCCCAGGCCCAGGATCTGCGCATCGCCCCGCACTGCTCCATCGGCCCGGTGGCTCTGGCCGCGGCCCTGCACCTGGACTTCTCCACCCCCAATGCCTTTATCCAGGAGAATTTTGCCGACTACGACGTGCCCTGGCGCCGCGAGTTGGCGGGTGGCTGGGATCCCTGCGAGCAGGGGTTTTTCGTGTTGCCGGACCAGCCGGGGCTGGGCTTGGAGATCGACACCGCGGTGTGTCTGGCCCATCCCTATCGCCAGAACAGCTTTCCTTCGCTGTGGGACGAGGGCTGGCTGAAGGATTTCACCCAGAATCAGCAGAAGCCATAGACCCACCTCCTACACCGCGTCGGGGAGCGACCCACTCCGACCTTTCCCCAGGCGCGGACTTGCCGCCCTGCTCGCTTCGCTCCGCTCTCCCCTCAACCCCTCCCGCGTCCTTCCCTTCCCAGCCACTCCCCGGGAAAGGTCTCCGGGGTCATCTCCCCGCCGCTGCGCTAACCCTGGTGGCCCACCCGGCTGGGGTGGCCATTGGGCAGGGGGATGAAATACCCCGGGGTGTAGCTGACCCGCATCTCACTTGCCCAACAACAGGCGCAGGGTCTCTACCAGTTCGGGGTGGGCGAAGGAGAAGCCCGAGGCCAGCAGGCGCGCCGGCACTGCTCGGGTGCTGGCCAGCAATAATTCGTCGGCCATCTCTCCCAGGGCCAGGCGCAGCGCCCAGGCCGGCACCGGGCATAGGGCGGGCCGGTGTAGCACTTTTCCCAGGGCGCGGGTGAATTCGGCGTTGGTGCAGGGGTGAGGGGATGCGGCGTTGAAGGGACCGCTTAGGTCCTGATGTGCCAGCAGGTGGGCCAGGGCCCGCACCGCATCGTCCAGGCTGATCCAGCTCAGATACTGCTCGCCGCTGCCGAGGCGCCCGCCCAGGCCCAGGCGGAAGGGCAAGAGCATGCGGGAAAGCGCCCCGCCCTCAGCGCTGAGGACCATGCCAAAGCGCAGGTGGACGGTGCGGATGCCGGCCGTGCGGGCCGGGTCGGCGGCGTGTTCCCAGGCGCGGCACACCTCGGCCAGAAAACCGTCCCCTGGCGAGCTGTCCTCAGTCAGTTGTTCTGCACCGCGATCCCCGTAATAGCCCACGGCTGAGGCGCAGATCAGCACCTGCGGCGGGCGTGCCAATCGGGCCAGGGTCTGGGAGAGCAATTGCGTGCCCTGCACCCGGCTGGCCAGGATGCGCTGCTTGCGGGCGGCAGTCCAGCGGCCACCGGCGATGTTCTCGCCGGCCAGATGCACCACCGCGTCCAGCCCTTCCAGCGCCCCGGGGTCCAGTCGACCGGCTTCCGGGTCCCAGCCAATCGTATCCCCGCCCGTGGCTCCGCGTTTCAGAGCGCGCACCTCGTTCCCCTGCGTGTGCAGAGACCGGACCAGGGCCGCGCCGATCAGCCCGCCCGCCCCGGAGACCAGCACCTTCACGGTTGCACCTGGGGCAGTACATGGCGCAGAACCTGGGCGAAGGCGGCCCGCTCCTGGGGGGTGCCCACCGTGACCCGGATGCAGCGGTCCAAGGGCGCTATGCCTGGCATACGCACGAAGACGTCGTTTTCGAGCAGCAGTTCCAGCAGCCGGCGGGCCTCGGGCCCTATTTCCAGGGCCACGAAGTTGGTGCCCGAGGGGATGGCGCGCAGGCCCAGTTCAGCGGCCAGGGCTTGATAGTCGCGGCGGCCCTCCTCCACCTGCCGCACCACGCCCTGGAGAAAGGCCTGGTCCCCGAGGGAGGCCAGGGCCCCGGCCTGGGCCATCCGGTTGACGGCGAAATGGTTGCGGATCTTGTCGAGGGCTGCCACTACCTGGCGGTGGGCCAGGGCGTAGCCGATGCGGGCTCCGGCCATGCCGTGGGCCTTGGAGAAGGTGCGCATGCGGATCAGGCGCGGGTCGCTCAGGTCGCAGGGGAAGTGGATCTCTGCGGGGGCGAACTCCACGTACGCCTCGTCGAGGATCACCAGGCAGTCGGCGGGCAGCTGGTCGATGAAGGCGCGCACCTGGGGGGCGGCGTGCCAGGTACCCATGGGGTTGTCGGGGTTGGCCAGGTAGACCAGGTGGGCCCTGGTTTGTTTTACCTCGGCGGCCAGGGCGTCGAGGTCGGTGTGGTCCCCCTGGTACGGCGCGGTGCAGAGGCGGCCGCCAAAGCCGGCGACATGGAAGTTGAAGGTGGGATAGGAGCCGTGGGACGTGACCACGGGATCACCGGGTTCCACCACCAGGCGCACCATCAGGCCCAGCAACTCATCGATGCCGGCGGCGACACAGATCTCTTCGAGGGCCACCCCGTGCAGGCGGGCCAGGACGTGGCGCAGCTCGTAGGCCTCGGGGTCGTTGTACCAGGACACCTGATCCACGGCTTGGCGCATGGCCTCCCGGGCCAGGGGCGAAATGCCGAAGGCGCTTTCGTTGGCCCCCACCCGCACCTTGAGGGGCCGGCCGTTGCGCCGTTCCAGGGCCTCGGGCGGCACAAAGGGCACCACGGCGGGCAGGCTTCGGACCAGGGGGGTGAAGGGCAACACTGAATCCATGACATCGCTCCGTTTCTCAAATGGGGTCGCGTCGGGGCTCAGCCCGCCAATCGCGCCGCGCCGTCATTGTGCGTTACTGACCACCACCCTGACCTGCATGGTCTGCAACTCGTCGAGGGCGCGGGGTTCCTCGGCGCGGATAGAGAAGTCGTCTCCGTTGCGCTTTCCCTCGTGCGGGCCCAGGCGCAGGGGCAGGCCAAAGGGGTTGAAGACGTCGATCAAAAAGGTGTCGCGGTCCAGGAAGCGCAGGTCGTAGCGCAGTTCGAGGGGCTGGTCGGTGAGGTTGCGGAAGAAGAGCCCATAGCTGCCGTTGATCTCGAATTTGCCGTCACCGGTCAGAGCCCAGGAGCGGGTTTCCCAGGCCACGCTGTCGACCTGCACAGCCGCCTGCAACCCTTCTACCACCACCTCGCTGCGGAGGGTTAGGGGGCCGGAATCAGCCGGGCCCTTACTGCCGCAGCCGGTCAGCCACAGGAGGGCGACGTATATTAATACACCCATACTTGCCTGTCTTTGTTGATGGACGCGAAAATTAGCGCATCCCTTACCCGGAGGAAACCATGCCCCACCTGATACTCAAGACCAGCCAGCTCAACGCGGTGGTCGGCGGCAACGAAGCCGGCGATGCCGCCCACCCCCAACATCGCGCTGGATACAACGGACTCTGGTCTCTGACCAGTGTACACGCCCCGCAAAATTGTTTTGTCCCTGCGGTCGCCGGCCTCAACCTCGAACATTTCATGGACGAGATGTTCATGACCGAGGAGGGGGGCGATATCTTTGAGCCGCGCCACCTGCCCATGACCTTGGAGCGTGTCTCGGACCGGGAGGCTCGGCTGGTCCACGGGCCCAGTCCGTCGACCGGGGTTTCTAGCCAGACCACCTTCACCCTCGCCGAGCCCTATTTCGTCGACCTGGACTTCAGGGCTACCCTGCACCGGGCCCCGCGTGCCGGGCAACGCTTTGGGTTTTTCTGGGCCAGCTACATGGATGCCCCCGAGGCGCCGGCCCTCCACTTCCTCGACCCCCAGGGGCGCTGGGCCAGCCTCAGCGCCGATGCCCACGGCAGCGGCAATACCCTCTGCCACCGCTCTCATGCTTCGGCCAGTTGGGGCGCCCCGGTGCGCCACTACCGGCACGGCAGCCTGGCCCACTCTTTCAGCCTGCGCCGTTTCGACCTGCCCCTGATGTACGGCCGGCCCGGAGATGGACACATGCTCTGGTTGCTGATGCTCGACCAGGAAGGCCCGGTGCGGCTGTGTATGTCGCCCTCGGGTGGGGGCACTTGCCCCGAGCGCTCGACCTACAACCCGGCCTGGGATTTCCAGTATATCGCC
>CAMAVQ010000206.1 GCA_945861755.1 Gemmatimonas phototrophica | reverse complement strand
GCGGGGCGGCATGTAGGTCTCCTGGTCCCAGGAAAGCAGCCCTTGGGCGTGACCGAGATCAGCCAGTTCCCTGACCCTGCGGATGAATTCCTTGTAGGCTTGGTCCATCGGTCTCCTCCTAGTTGCCCCCCACCGCAGCGGGGTGTATTTTTTGCCTACCTGCGATCCAGGGGCGGACGGCCGTCCGCCCCCACCTTCCCCTTTTACAGGAGCCTCTCCCGCCATGAAAATCGTCCGCGCCGAACGGATTGCCCTCAACCTCCCCTTCTACGCCGACCGGGTGACCCGCGCCATGCAGCGGGCCTCCACCCACGACGAGCGGGTCTACGTCTACCGCCTGACCTCCGATAAAGGGGTGGTCGGCTACGGCGACTGCCAGGGCGGCGGTGGCCAGCACCTTGACGCGGTTGACCAGTTGGTGGGCAAGAACCCCTTCCAGATCATTCACGACGACAGCATCGGGTTCGGCCCCCAGATGGCAGCCCTCGACCTGGCTGGCAGGATCGCCGGGGTGCCGGTACACGCCCTGCTGGGCACCAAGCTGCGCCGGCGTTCCCCCATGTCCTGGTGGGACATCGATATGCCCCCGGCAGATTGGGCTGCCGAGGCGCGCGAATCGATCAAGCGGGGATACACCTGCTTCAAGATGAAGGCCCGCCCCTGGCGCGATATCATCGACCAGGTGCAGACCGTGGGCAAGGTGGTGACCCCGGACTACAAATTCGACGTGGATTTCAACGGCTTCCTGCTCAACCAAGCCAAGGCCGAACTCATCCTGACCCAGCTGGACGAACACCCCAACGTCGGCATGTACGAGAGCCCCTACTACCTGTTCCAGGATGTCACTGCCGCCAGGATTCTGCGCGAGCGGGTGCGCAAACCCATCGTCGAGCATTTTAACGAGCCCTGCCTGCACGCCCATAGCTGCGACGGCTTTGTCATCGGGGGCGGCGCTACCGAGGTCCGCCGGCAGGCGGCGCTGGCGGCCGCTTTTAACCGCACCTTCTGGCTGCAAATGGTGGGCGCCGGGCTGACGGCGGCCTATGCCGTACATTTGGGGTCGGTGCTCTCGCACGCCCACCTGCCCTACATCACCTGCCACGAGTTGTGGCAGCACGACCTGCTCAAGCGCCGTATCGAGATCAGCAACGGCTACGCGGTGGTGCCCGATAGCCCTGGCCTGGGGGTGGAGGTGGACGAGAAAGCGCTGGAGAAATACCGGGTCGACGAAAAAGAGCCGACCCCGACCACGCTGTACAAGGCCCGCAAACGCATTCTGCGCATCAGCTGGCCGGCAGGGGGCAAGCTGCGCCGGGTCTGGGAGTTCACCAACGAGCCGGCGTACCAGCAAGCCTTCTACCGGGGGGGTATCCCCGGTTTCGAGCCCGGCGTGACCCTAGAAATCATCGAGGACGACAAGAGCCCAGCCTTCAAGAAGGCCCATCAGAAATTGCTGGAACAAGGCGCATGACTGGTGTAGGGGCGGACCCTGGTCCGCCCCTACCTTTTCTGCCTCTCGATATCCGCGTACTCCGTCAGCCGGTACCCGATCCCCACATAATCCAACAGGCGCATCAGCGCGCGCAGCGCCACCCCGAAACCATCCGGCCCGCTGTAGCCACCAAACTGCCCCCCGCCTTTGAGATGGGGTTCCAGATCGAGGAAAACCCCCGGCAATCCCAGCCCTTTTAGCTTGCGCTCCAGGCCCGGAAGCCGCCCCTTAAAGTCGCGCATCACCGCCTCGTGGGCAGCGTCTCCCTGATCTGCCGGCACGAAGTTTTTCAATCTCTCCTCATCGACAAATCCCTGCCATTTAAGCCCAGGATCAATGTGATAATCCTTGATGTGCATCCAGCCCAATCCCCCGCGCATCGCGCGGTACTCGGCAAAGGTCTGGTCCGGTTTGAGGTTCTGACTGGCCAGGTTCCCGCCGTCGAAGACCAGCAGCAGGTGGGCATGGTCGACCAGGCGGTGGAGTTGGGCCAGCAGGTGCCCGTTCTGGCCGACGAGATTGGCCTCCACCTCCAGGCCAAAAAACACCCCGGCGCGACCGCATTTTTCGGCGATGCGCCGCAACTGCGCCGCGGTCTGCTCCAGGTGTTCCTCGGGCCGGCTGCCCCGGGGATGGTAAAAGGAAAAGCCGCGGATCAGCTTGGTCCCAAAGGCCTGGGCCAGCTCGATGGCTCGGGAGACCTCTTCCTTGAGATAGCGGGTAAAGGGGACAAAACGGTTGTGGCTGCCGTCCTCGACATCCTGCAGTTTGACCTTGCCGATGGGAGAGCCCAGGGAGGCGACCTGCATCCCGAACTCGGCGTGCAACTGCTGGAGCTGGCGCACCTCTCCCCTGTTGAGTTGCATGGCATTTTTCACCCCCGCACCAAGGTCCACAAAGCGCAGGCTGTAATAGGACAAGCCCAGGGCCGCCAGCATGGTCAGCTGTTCCCTGGCTGGTTTGGCGCCCTCGTCGGCAAAGCCGCTGAGGATCACTTGCGATCCGGGTTTCATCGTTCCTCCTCTAGGTCAGAAATCACGCCGTAATATAGCGCGACGCGCAGCCAATGGCTATATTTTCCATCCTCCATTTTCCCCCTTTATTACCTAAGCGATTGCCGCCTCTATGAAATCACTTTCCGCCTTCCATATTCTGCCCGACCTACCCGAAGACCTCGCCCCGCTCTGGGACCTGGCTTACAACCTATGGTGGAGCTGGAATCGGGACCTGATCCGGCTCTTCTACCAGATCGATCCCGAGGCGTGGATGGCTTCGGGGCGCAACCCCCTGCGCTTTCTCTCTTTGCTGAGCCAGCACCGGCTCGAAGAGCTGGCCCGGGAACCCCGGACCAAGGAATCCGTGAAGAACATCCTTTCCCAGTTCTCCCGCTACCAGACCCTGCCCCGCCAACTAGAGCAGCAGCCCGGACATCAGCATCTGAAGATTGCCTACTTTTCCGCCGAGTTCGGCCTAGCCGAATGCCTGCCCATCTACTCGGGTGGATTGGGGGTGCTGGCCGGCGACCACCTCAAGGCCGCCAGCGACCTGGGATTGCCCTTGGTAGGGGTGGGACTGCTGTACCGCCAGGGTTATTTTCACCAGGCCCTCAACCCCGACGGGTGGCAGCTCGAGAACTATCCGGAAAGCGATTTCGACCTCATGCCGGTGCGCCCGGTGCGTTTCCCTTCGGGCGAGCCGGTGATCATCGAGGTGGCCTATCCCCACGGGCCGGTATGGGCCCAAGTCTGGTCCGTCGAAGTGGGACGGGTCACGCTCTACTTGCTCGACACCAGCCTGGAACGCAACCGGCCCGAAGACCGCGATATCACCGCCCTGCTCTACAGCGGCGACCGGGAGATGCGCCTGCGCCAGGAGATTCTGCTGGGCATCGGCGGCCTGCGCGCGCTGCTCAGCCTGGAGATCTATCCCACGATCTGTCACATGAACGAGGGCCATTCAGCCTTCCAGGCCCTGGAGCGCATCCGCCTGCTGATGGAGGACCAAGGGCTTTCTTTTGGCGCAGCGCGCGAAGCCACCACCGCCGGCAACATCTTCACCACCCACACCCCGGTGGCCGCCGGCAACGACTGGTTCCCGCCCGACCTGGTCGAAACCTATCTGGGCAGCTACCGCGAGCGGCTGGGGCTCTCCCGCGAGGAATTCCTGGGACTGGGCCGCGTCAATCCAGACGATTGGGGCAGCGACTTCTGCATGACCGTGCTGGCCCTGCGGCTGTCGGCCCAGGCCAACGGCGTCAGCCGCCTGCACGGGCAAGTCTCGCGCAAGATGTGGGGGGCGATGTGGCCCAACATCGCCGAGAACGAAGTCCCCATCACCCATATCACCAACGGGGTACACTCGCCCTCCTGGGCCTCCCTCGAAATGGCCGATCTCTTCGACCGCCACTTGGGTGACAAATGGCGTCTGGCCCCCACCGATCCCAAGAGTTGGCAGGGTCTGACTGAGGTGCGCGACGAAGAGTTGTGGAGTGTGCGCGATTACCGGCGCCAGCGCCTGGTCTCCTATGTGTCTTTCCACCTGCGCAACCAGCTCACCAGGCAGGGGGTGGGTCCCACCCCCATTGAACGCCTGTTGCAGGGACTCAATCCCAAGGCCCTGACCATCGGTTTTGCCCGACGTTTCGCCACCTACAAGCGGGCCTCGCTGCTCTTTCGCGACCCCGAGCGCCTAGCCGCCCTGCTGAACGACCCCAAGCGCCCGGTGCAGATCCTCTTCGCCGGCAAGGCCCATCCCCACGACCACCCCGGCAAGGAACTGATCCGCGACATCGTCTCGCTCTCGCGCCAGGAACCCTTTGTCGGCCGCCTCTTCTTTCTCGAAGACTACGACATGAACCTGGCCCGCTACCTGGTCCAGGGCTGCGATGTCTGGCTCAACAACCCGCGCCGCCCCCAGGAAGCCAGCGGCACCAGCGGCATGAAGGCCGCCCTCAACGGGGCGCTCAATATCAGCGTGCTGGACGGCTGGTGGGTGGAGGCCTGCGAGTTACACGCCGGCTGGGCCATCGGCCGGGGCGAGACCTACGAGGACCTCGATTACCAGGACCAGGTCGAATCACAGTCGCTCTACGACCTGCTGGAGACCGAGGTACTCCCCCTTTTCTACGAACGCGACGACCAGGAGCTGCCCGCTGCCTGGATCAGCCGCATCCGCGAAACCATCCAGACGCTGGCGCCGGTTTTCAATACCAATCGCATGGTGCGCCAGTACGCCGAGCAGCTCTATCTGCCCAACCAGCTGCGTTGGGAGCAGCTCAACAGCGACCAGGAACGCATCCAGGGCCTGAGCCAGTGGAAGAGCCATGTGCGCGCTTACTGGTCGCAGGTCCGCATCGAAGCGGTGGAGGCCACCATCCCCGCCCAGGCCCGGGTGGGCATGTCTTTCCCGATGCGGGTAACCCTCGACCTGGGCCAGCTGGCCCCCCACGACGTGCAAGTTGAACTGTACATGGGCAAGGTGAACGCCCAACGCGAACTGGTCCACACCGAAACCCTGGCCCTTAGCTATCAGGGTCTGGGTGAGGGCCACCGCCACCTCTTTGTCGGCGATTTCCCCTGCACCAACCCAGGCACCCATGGGTACACAGTGCGGGTGGTCCCCTCTCACCCAGACCTGCGCGACCCCCTGGAACTGGGGTTGGTGAGCTGGGCCTAGGCGGGCGCTGACCTATGCCGAGACGGGAGTTGAGACCAGGAGGGTCGCTCACCGAAGTTGCGGGGCTGAAAGTGGGCCACTTCACCTCACCCCGCCGGCCCACCGGCTGCACCGTGGTGCTGGCCGAGGATGGGGCGGTGGCCGGGGTAGAGGTGCGCGGC
>CAMAVQ010000205.1 GCA_945861755.1 Gemmatimonas phototrophica | reverse complement strand
TCCCTGGCCACCCTGGCCATCTCCGGCTTCTACCTGGTGGGGCAGCGCGAACTCTATGCCGACTGGCGGGGACAGATCAAGTACTTGCCCCTGCTGATGGCCATGGGCATGGGCCTGTGTATCAACAACACCCGCGCCGTCATCGAGGGACTGGTCGGCCACACCAGCCCTTTCCTGCGCACCCCCAAGTACGGGGTGATGACGGGGACCAGTCGGCGGGCTTGGCACTATTCCAGCCGCACCACCCTGCTAGTGCTGGCCGAGTTGGCCATGGCCGGGTACTTCGCCCTGCTAGTGGGCAAGGCCTGGAGCATCGGCCTCTATGCCGGGCTGCCCTTTCTGTTGCTCTTTTTGGCCGGCTTCCTCTATACCGGGTTGTCCTCGGCGCTCCAGGGATGGGGGTCGCGGAACCTCTGAGCCTATCAGCTTGGGCCATAATGGCCCAAGCCCTCAATTTTGGCCTCATCCGCGCCTAATCCCCTGTAAAACATTTTTTTATCTGCATCCACCTCTGGCACTATGGGCTATAATGGCCCCTTGGCCTCGCAGTGGCTCTCTCCTTTCAAAGTTTATCCCTTTACATTGTTTAACCTGAGTTTAACTCTCTTCACCCCATACCAACAGCCAGTTGGTGCAGCTTTTGCTAACTCTTTGACACTCGCTTGAGAGACGAGTGCTGAGTTATCTAGTTAGTTGAGTTACCTGCTTGAAACGATGCGGCGGAGCGTGATCCCTAAAAGGGGGCGGCTAACCCCCTTGAGGCCTTGAACATCCTGGCTTGGGGGTCCGCTCCGCCGCATCTCAAAACAACCGAAAAAGGAGAACCGCAATGCACCTGTCGAACAAGATGATCAAAAGCATTGTCGCCGGGAGCCTGCTCCTGGCCGCCACCCAGGTCTGGGCCGGCGGGGCGTGGATTCCCGAACCGGGTAAGGGCAGTATCCAGTGGGGCTACAGCCGCAAGACTGCGGGACAAGTGTGGGACAAGGATGGCAAAACCACCCCCGTCAAAGTCCTCCCCACCACCAGTCTGCACGACTTCCGCTACGGGTACCTCTCCGGAGAAGTCGGTCTGTACAAACACCTCTCCGGGACCTTTGTCTTCACCTACCTGTGGGGTTTTGAAGGGCGAAAGGGCGCCATGGAGAAGAACTTCGGCTTCAGCGATGCCTGGCTGGGTACCAAGTACCAGGTACACGGCGGCAAATGGCTCCAGGCCGTGCGCGCCAACTGGCGCACCCCCTTCCTCTACGATCAGCAGGGACCGTACAAGCGCCATCTTTACAGCGTCAAGATCGACCACCTCACGGAGGGAGGCCGGCCCGGCGCCCAGGACACCACCATTGCGAGCGGCACCAACAAGGGCCGGGTCGTCTCGGACACCACCTACTTTGTGATGAACAACCCGGAGTGGCGGGGACTCAACCGCAACGACCTGGCCTTCCTCTACACCCTGAGCCATTCCTTTGAGCGTTTCCCGGGGTGGATGAACCTCGAGGCGGGGTACAACTTCCGCCAGGGCGCCCCCTCCGACGACATCCCAGTGAACTTCGACCTGGGCTACACCCTCTCCGTGAAGTCCCACCGTCCTTCCCTCAAGGCCTTCTTCAATCTGGTGAAGAGCGTGGGCAACAATTCCGATGCCGAGCCGCAGGACCGCTTTGGCACCACCTCTACCTTCCAAGACGCCAGCATCCTGCGCCTCGGCCTGGCCCTGCTGGTGCCCATCGGCAACTGGAATGTCGAAGCCGGCTACGACCAGTGGGTGTGGGGCGTGGGAGCGCGCCAGTACAAAGAGCCCTTCTTCGGCATCACCCGCAACTTCTAACCCAGACGCCATCCTCCTGAGCTGCCGCCCCACCACGACTGCGGGTTTCCATCTGGAATCCGCAGTCCTTCTTTTGTATTATTAGAAGCTGTTTTACCAAGGAGGAAGAGCATGAAGTCGAGGTTGCCAATTCTGTTGCTGATCCTGTGCCTGGCGCTGGGCCTTGCAGAGGCGCAACAGCAGGAGATCACCGTCGATCTGCCCGGTGGCACCACCATGGAGATGGTGTGGATCCCGCCGGGCACCTTCACCATGGGCGCGCCTCCGGGGGAAGCCAATCCGCAGAAGTACGAGGACCTACAGCATCAGGTGACCATCACCCAGGGCGGGTACATGGGCAAATACGAACTCACCCAGGAGCAATGGGAGAGTGTCATGGGCACCCGCCCCTGGGCCGGTCTGAGTTTTGTCATCGAAAAACCCCGGGCGCCAGCCACCTACCTGTCCTGGGACGACGGCCAGGAGTTCATCGTCAAACTCAACGAATCCAAGGGCACTCAACATTACCGGCTGCCCACCGAGGCGGAATGGGAATACACCTGCCGGGCCGGCACCATCACCCCCTGGTCCTTTGGCACCCAGGACAGTTTGATCACCGAATACGCCTGGTCCCACAACAACACCTGGCCCTTTGAGCCCTGGTGCCATGAAGTTGGGCAGAAGTTGCCCAACCCCTGGGGGCTCTACGACATGCACGGCAACGCCTGGGAGTGGGTGCAGGATTGGTACGGAGATTACGAAACCGCTGGCGGCTTCATCGACCCCAAGGGCAACCCCGAGGGGAAGTTTCGCGTGACCCGGGGCGGGATCTTCATCGCCCCGCCCAGCGGCCAGCGCTCGGCCTCGCGCGACGCGGGCTACCCTTTCTATAGAGAAGGGGGTGCCGGCATCCGTGTCTGGCGGGAGGGTGCGGTGTTCACCGCGGTAGAAGAAAACAGTTGGGGCAGGGTGAAAGCCGGCGTGCGCTGATACCCTCCTCTTGAGGAGCCAGATTATGAGTGAAACACCAAACAGCAGAGAACCCAGCCGGCTCAACCACCGCCAGAAACGCCTGCTGCTGCTGGTCGTCAGCATGAGCGTCTTTATGCTGGCCGACACCCTGTACCTGCTCATCAACCGCCTGGCCGACAGCCTGAGGGTGGGCTACTTCGCCGTCACCGAAACCTCCTTGCCCAAATTCTACCAGGGCATGGTCCTCTCCCACACCGGGGTCGGCCTGCTCCTGCTGGTGGTGGCGGTGGGCTTTGTGATCTGGCATTTGCCGGCGGTGTGGCGCCGCAACAAAGTCCGCGCCATCTACACCGGCATCCTCACCATCGGTTTGGGTCTGGCGCTGGGGGTCACTGGTCTCTTCATCCTCAGCGCCGCCAACAGCCGCGAGAACGCCTGGGCGTTCTGGATCCACGCTGGCGCCGCCGCTGCCCTGCCCCTCTTCTATCTGCTGCACCGCCGCGCCTCCCTGTGGAAGCCCTCGCCGAGCAGCTACCGCCTGGTGCCGGCCGCCATCGGTGGCCTGACCCTGCTGGCGGTGGCCATACACGGACTCACCTACGACCGCGAGCAGTACACCAGCGCTGCCGAGAAAGCCTTTGCCGCCGGCACCGACCAGGGCCCCGGCTCCAAACAGCGCCAGGTCGAGGAAGAAGCCCGCTCCACCTATGGTTTTGTGCCGGCCAATTTCGTGCCCGCCCACAGCCCCTTTTTCCCGGCGGCCACCACCACCACCACCGGCGCGTACCTGCCCTCGCGCATCATCACCCGGGGCGATTTGTCGATGCCAGAAAAATTGCAGCGCGATCTAGAGCGCTTCGGCTTTGTGGCCACCGAGAAGATCGGGGCCGAGACCTGTGAGCGCTGCCATGCCGACATCGTGGTGCAGTGGTCCAAATCCGCCCACCGCTTCGCCTCCTTCAACAACCCCTTCTACGAGGCCACCGTCACCGATATGCGCCGCACCTCCAACCACAGCAACCCCGAGGTGAAGGCCCATATCGCCGGTTACCCGGAACTGGCGGGAAGAGAAGCCAAGATCAAGTCCAAGTGGTGCTCGGGTTGCCACGACCCGGCGGTGATGCTGGCCGGCCAGATGACCGAGGACTTCGACCGCAACTCGCCCCAGGCCCAGGCCGGCCTCACCTGTCTGGCCTGCCACGCCATCGACCAGATCCACAACCGCACCGGCAATGGCAACTACAACATCGCCGACGAGCAGGAAGACCCCTATCTCTTTGCCGAGGCCCAGTCGGGCGCGGGTGCCTTACTCCACGACGCGGCGCTCAAGGCCCGGCCCCTGGTACACAAGCGCCAGATGCTCAAACCCTTCTTCCGCACCTCCGAATTCTGCGCCACCTGCCACAAGGTGAGCCTGGACACCCGTCTCAACGGGTATCGCTGGGTGAGGGGCCAGAACGAGTACGACAACTGGCACGACAGCGGCGTGGCCCTCAATGCCTCGCGCACCTTCTATCTGCCGCCCAACAAGCGGCTCTGCCAGGACTGCCACATGCCCCTGGAGGAAGCGCCCCTGGGGGACGTGGCCGCCAAGGAAGGCAAGGTGCGCTCCCACCGCTTCAACGCGGTCAACACCGCCCTGCCCTTCATCCGCGGGGACCAGGAGACTATCCAGCGCATCGAGACCTTCCTCCAGGACGAAAAGTTGCGGGTGGATGTCTTCGCCCTGCACCGCAGTACTGGCGAGGTCATCCACGCCCTCAACCGCAGCCGGCCCGCCCTCAGTGCGGGCGAGGAATTTCAGCTCGACGTGGTGGTGCGCAACAAGGGGGTGGGTCACACCTTTCCCGGAGGCACCAACGACTCCAACGAAAGCTGGCTGGAGGTCTCGGCCCTCGACGAGCAGGGCCGACTTATCTCCATGAGCGGCAGCGTCAGGCCAGACGGACACGTGGACCCGGAGGCCCATTTCTACAAGGCCCTGATGGTGGACCGCTTCGGCAAACCCATACACATGCGCAACGCCCAGGACATCGTCACCCCCATCTACGTGCGGATCATCGGCCCGGGCACCGCCGACGTGGCCCATTACAATTTTCGCCTGCCCCAGGCTTACAGCGGGTCCAAGGTCACGCTCAAGGCCCGGCTCTTGTGGCGCAAGTTCGACCGCGAGTACACGGAGTTCGCCTTCAACAACAACCGCCAGGGTTTCCGCGCCTTCGACAAAGTCCCGGATCTGCCCATCACCATGATCGCCCAGAACGAGGTGACTCTGCCGGTGGGCGCCCCGGACGGCCAGGCCGAAGCGCTCAAGCCGGAAGACTGGATGCGCTTCAACGATTACGGCATCGGCCTGCTGCTCCAGGAAGACACCCAGGGGGCGAATCGGGCCTTTGACCAGGTGGCTGCCCTGGCGCCCAAGCGCCTGGACGGGCCGCGCAACCTGGCCAGGACCGCCTTTCAGGACGGCAATCTGGAAAAGGCCTACGAACACCTGCGCCGCTCCGAGGCCCTGACCCCCGGCGACGCGCAGAGCGCCTGGGTATGGGGCCTGGTGCTGC
>CAMAVQ010000204.1 GCA_945861755.1 Gemmatimonas phototrophica | reverse complement strand
GCCGCGACCCCTTTCCCCCACGCCCTCTTGGACCAGGTGCTGCGCACCCAGGTCGACGCCGCAGGCCGGGTCGATTATGCCGCGCTCAAACAAAATCCCGCCCTGCTCGACGCCTACCTCGACAGCCTGGGTCAGTGCAGCCCGCACCGCCAGCCCGACCGCTTCCCGACCCCGCGCCACAAACTGGCCTATTGGATCAACGCCTATAACGCCCTAGTGCTCAGGGGCGTGGTGGACGGGTACCCGGTTTCCCGGGTCGATGAATTGGGGGGGTTGGAAGTTTTTTTCCGGCAGCGCTTACACAATTTAGGGGGCGAACAGCTGACGCTGGACCAGCTCGAAAGCCAGATCATCCGGCCAGAGTACCGCGACCCCCGCATCCACTTCGCGCTCAACTGCGGGGCCCTGGGTTGTCCGGCGCTGCTCAACCGGGCCTACACCGGGGAAACCCTGGACTCCCTGCTGGATTCCAGGGCCCGCCATTTTGCCGCCGATCCCTCGCAGGTACATCTAGACCTGCAGGCGGGAAAACTCGTTCTCTCGCAGATCCTGAACTGGTATGGGGAGGACTTCACCCGCTGGTTTCCCACCACCGCCGCCGCTGTGCCCCCTGCCCCTACCCTGATCGAATATCTATTGATCTATCTGCCCCAGGACCAGGCAGCCCTGTTGCGCCAGCATCCGGGGTTGGAGATCGTCTTCAGCGAATACGACTGGACCCTCAACGACCGGCCCCCACTGCTTAAATAAAAAATGGGTTGTGGGCCAACTCTTCGGCCACGCTAGTGGCCGGGCCGTGCCCCGGATAGAGCACCACCTTCTCGTCTAGGCGAAAGATTTTTTCGGCCAGGGCCCCCCGCAGCGAGTCGTAGTCTGTGCGCCGGCGCGTCCCCCCCATGGAACCGGCAAAAATCGCGTCTCCGACAAAAACCATCTGCGCATGGACCAGGCAGATCCCACCCGGAGTGTGCCCGGGGGTGCGGCGCGCCTCGAAGCTTTGCCGGCCAACGGTGAACACCTCGCCCTCGACGATACTGGCTTCGATCTTGGTGCGCAACTCCCCCAGCAGCGGCAGATCCTCCTTGTCGATCAGGGCCGGCGCTCCGGTGGCCTGACAGATTTCCGATAGCGCCCCCACATGGTCGTGGTGCCCGTGGGTGAGCAGGATCAGTTCGATCTCCAGCCCGGAATTCTCGATGGCCCGGAGGATCTTCTCGGCGTCGAAGCCAGGATCGATTACCACCCCCTTATTCGTTTCGGTGCAACCCACCAGATAGCCATTCATCAGAAAATCGCTGCCCAGCACCATCATCTCCACGCTCAAGCCTTCCACTGGCCGGCCGGCCGGGTACAGCGGGAAGTACTTCTGCGCGGCGCTGGCCACCAACTTGTCGCCGGCCAGACCCAGGCACTGAGCCAGGCGGCGCACCACCGCTTCGTCCGGCGCCCCTTGACCGCTCTCTAGGTGTTCTAGTTCGGCCTGGGTCAGCCCCGCCTGTCCCACGACTGAAGCGATCGTCAGCTCCTGACCGCGGCGGGCCTTGGCAATGACATCGCCAAAATGATCTTCTAATTGCATGTACATAGGTCGTCCTCTATTCGGGGAGGGCGCTGTCGATGTATTGCTCGAAGCTCTGGTTCCAGTGTTCCACCGCAGCGGCCGGACCGACCATCTTAAAGAAATAGGGCCCGCGCGGAGAGATGAGGATGGCGCCCAGCATCCGGTAACCTGTCTGGGGAGCGCTCGACCCTCCCCCCATACCCCCGCCCGTATAGGTGCCGGGGATGTCCACTATCGTGGCCTTCATGCTGCCCACGGATTTCTCCCGCCGGCGGGCGTGTTCCTGGGTGGCCTTGCCGTCGGGCTGGGTGAACTGCCCGTACCAGCGATCGATATTGGCTTCGACCGAACCGCCCTGATCCGCGCCAAAATAGAACACCACCAGGGAAGCGTCCCCACCGGCGGCACCGGCAAGCAGGTACTCGGCCGTGCGCATCGAACTGCTCGGGGCCATCGGCTTCCAGCCAGCGGGGAGCACCGCGCTCAACCCGCCCAGGCTCTGGCGATCGCCGGCCTTCACGTCAAGAGGTGAGCCCGAATCGGCTGCCCCGCCCTCCGGCGGGTGGCCCGGTGGCATGAGCCCCCCTGCCGCGGCTCCTCCGGTCGCACCCAGCGGCGGATGGCCAGCGGGCAACTGGGATGGGGCGGTGGACTGGCTGGGCGGGATCTGCAGCGCCTGCTCGCGGATCGCTTCATCCTTTTTTTTGTCGCTGTAGTTCTGGCTGCAGCCGATCAAAAGCAGCGCAGCGCAGACCCAAACCTTGTTGAACATAGCCCCTCCTCGGTTGTGCACGAAATATACGCCCGCCATGCCCGACAATCAACGACTTCACTGCTGGCTCTGGCCAGGCACCCACAGCACCTCCTCTCCCCCGCTGGCCCGCCGGGCCATGACAAAGAGCAGATCGGATAGACGGTTGAGATAGATCAGGGCTTGGGCATTGATCGGCCCCACCTCGGCCAGGGCCCAGGCTCGTCGTTCGGCCCGCCGGCAGACGGTGCGGGCCAGATGTAACCAGGCATTGCCCATCCGGCCACCTGGCAGCACAAAACTCTTGAGGGGAGGCAACCCTTCGTTGAGCTGGTCCAGCTGGTTTTCTAGCCTTTGCACCTGGAGGGCCGTGATGCGCAGTCGGGCGCCCTCCTCCTCCCCTTCGGTCTGTGGAGCGCACAGGTCCGCTCCCAAATCGAATAAATCGTTCTGGATCAGGCGCAGGATTCCGAACAACTCCTCGTCGAGGCTGCCACTGGCGCCAGCGGTCCCCAGCAAGGCATTGAGTTCGTCCACGGTGCCGTAGGCCTCCAGCCGCACGTCTGTCTTGGACACCTGCGAGCTGTCCCCCAGGCGGGTCTTGCCCCCGTCCCCGGTGCGGGTGTAGATGCGCGATAGGTTCACCATGCCCGCCTCCTCACTTTAGCAGCAGCAATTTGCCGGTCTGGCGCCACGCTCCCAGGCGCAGCTCGACGAGGTACGGGCCGCTGCCCACCCCCTGCCCGTGGTCGTCGCGGCCGTCCCAGACCAGCGCGTGGACCCCGGCGGGAAGCATGCCGGCCACCAGACTGCGCACCTGCCGGCCCAGGGCATCGTACACCACCAGCGATACCGGTCCGGCCTGCTCGCCGAGGGTCAGGGGGATCAAGGTGCTGGCGTTGAAGGGGTTGGGGTAGGCCTCCCCCAGATTGGTCTGTTGCGGGCGGGCTGAGCTTTGCTCTTCGACGGCGGTGATCTGGTTGTCGGCCAGCACCGCAATGCTCACCGGCGGCAGACCCACTCCGATGGGACCAGCCAGCAGACTGCCCGAGCTGGCCTCATAGATCAGCAGCCCGGCCCTGCCCGGATCGCTGAAGGTGCCCTGGTCGGCCACCAACAGCCGCGCGCCATCCACCTCGATATCCGGGGTGTAGCCGCCGGAATGGCCGGCCAGTGGCGCGCCCACCTGACCGTTGCTCAGATCCACAGGCCGCACACTGTTGCTGAAATCCGCCGCCGACACCACCGCGTACCCCTTGGTCGGGGAAACCAGCGCCAGCGCCGTGATGTCTCCTTGAAGATCCGCCTCGGAGACTGCCAGTCCCAGGCTGCGGCCAGCCTCCAGATCCACCACCTCAACCCCGCCGTCGGCCACCCCGTACTGCCCGGTCTGCGCCACGTAGAGCCGCGAGCCCAGCGCAATCAGGTTACCCGGATTGACGCTCTGCAGTTTGAGTCCCTGCACCCCGTCCTGCACCGGATCCCAATCCACCACCTGGTCGGTGGCAATATCCACAGCCACGATGAAACTCTCGCTGGCCACCCAGCCGGCGTTCCGGTCCAGGCGCTGGCAGGCCACGTACAGGCGCGTGCCCACCAGGGCCATCTCCGCCAGTTCGGGCAGGCCGTCGGCATCGGCAAAGGCACTCAGATCGATCTCTCCCAGGGAGCTGCCGTCGCGGGGATCGACGATCAGCACCGAGGTACTGTTGTTGCGCGAGACATAGGCCTTCTCGGGGCTGGCAAACTCGATATCCTGGGGATTGCTGCCATTCTCCACCGAGAACTGCAACAGGGGTGCGGAGGGCGCGGCTGGGTCGAGCACCAGGATATTGTCCTGCCCCAGGCGGTTGATGACGTAGACCTTCCCCTGGTGGTAGCGGACCACCGCGTCGCTGTGGATGGTGAGCAGATCCGTGCGCGCGGCAGCAGCCCCTGGATCCAGCAGCGCAATGCTGCCGGTCTGGAAGTCGGAGGTGACCACCAGAAGCGGACTGTCGGCCCCGGCCTGGGTGGACCGCAGCGAGAGGCACACGGCTAAACTGAGCAACTTCTTCATGATCTTACTCCTGTGGTTTTGGGTGAAGTACAACTGCTTCTTTTTGGCGGAAATCCCTGCTGATCACCACAAAAAAGGACCTCCCAGGCAGGGGATAACCCCACAGATCCTCTACTTGGCCGTCCCCGAGATTGCGGACCTCTCCAGCAACCTCGAGGCCCGCCCCTGGGCAAAGCGTCAGCCCCAGGGTGTGGAAAAGCCGGCTGGCCACCGGCCGCAGATTGGCCCGGTCGAGGAATTGCCGGCTCTCGCCGTTCAGGTCGTAGTAGAGTTTGCGCCCTCCCAAGAGCGCCTCGGCCCGGAGGTCAAAACTCTGCCTGGGCGCATTGGGCAGGTCCCTGCCTTTTTCAAAGGGGAAAGGCGAGTGGTTGAGGGCTTGCTGGTAGGCGTAGTTGCCGCTCAGCCGCAACACCCCCAGCCCCACCTCTCCCCTCAGTTCCACCCCCTGAACCAGGGCCCGACCGATGTTGTAGGGACGGGAGATCTGCTGCGAGTTCTGCACAAAACGGATCAGATCTCTGGTATCTTTGTGGTAGAAAGCCACCTCGAACAGGCGCAAGCGGCCTCCCTGGCGGGGGGCATAGGACAACCCGGTATCCCAGTGTACGCCCTGCTCGCGGCGCAGATCGGTGTTGCCGATCACCGCCCCGCGGTCGCCGAAGAGTTCGTAGAAACTGGGCGGCCGCTGGTAGCGGCCCACATGGACTTGTAGTTTCCATGCCCGGCCCAGCCGCCCTTCCCCCCCTGCCTGCCCGCCCACCATCGCGGTCTCTTTGTTTTTTGTTCTCCCTTCCAGGAGCGACAAACCAGCGGTGTTGACCAGTCGGTCGCGCAGGAATTCCACCTGGCCGCCCAGCACCAGGCGCGCCCTGCCCCCCCAAAGGGCCCTCTCCCCCTCGCCACCGAACAATCCGCTGTAGCGCCGGCTGTCGGGCAACTGAGTCTGGGGCCGCAGCAGATCGCGGGGGGCAAACCCCTCCCCTCTCGCCCTGCCGGTCAGGGTCGCCAAGGCGCGGGTGCCCCAGAGCAGGTGCAGGGCGCCCTGCCCCCCCGCCCCCCCGCGGGGGGTGGGGTGG
>CAMAVQ010000203.1 GCA_945861755.1 Gemmatimonas phototrophica | reverse complement strand
CGCTTCCCCCTACCCTGCCCTGCGATCCTGCCCCGCCACCACTCCCCCAGAGACGCCTCCGAGGCACTCCCCCGGCCCTGGGAGGTGTTAACGCACAAATGCCGGGTGCCGGCTAGTGTGCCGTATAACCCCCATCCACCATCAGGTGGGTGCCGGTGACGAAGGAGGCTTCGTCGGAGGCGAGGAAGAGCACGGCGTTGGCGATTTCGCGCGGTTCGCCTAGGCGTTTGAGCAGGTGGTCGTTGACCCACTCTACCTTCACCTCCTCCGGGGTCATTTTCCGCTCGTCGATGATGCGCTGCAGGGTGGGGGTGCGAATGACCCCGGGGCAAACCACGTTGGCGCGGATGTTGAAGGGGGCCAGGTCCATGGCCAGGCAGCGGGTCATGTTGATGAGGGCTGACTTGGAAGTATTGTAGGGAACAAAGTCTGCCTGGGCGATGAAGCTGCTGATGGAGCCGATGGTGACGATAGCCCCGCCGCCGGCTTTCTTGAATTCGGGTACCGCGTGTTTGACGCACAGGGCCGGGCCGATCACGTTGGTCCCCAGTACTCGGTTCCAGTCCTCCACGGTGGTGTCCTCGACCCGGCCAAAGACAAAGGCCGCGGCGTTGTTGACCAGGATGTCGAGTTTGCCAAAGGCCTTCACCGCCGCCTTGATCAGGCGCTTGACCTGATCCTCCTGCGACACATCGGCCTTGACGAAGACCGCCTTGCCCTTGGGCAGCAGGGCCACGGTCTGCTTGCCCCCCTTCTGGTTGATGTCGGCGACTACCACGTGGGCGCCCTGCTCGGCGAAGAGCTGGCAGGTGGCCCGGCCGATGCCCGAACCACCCCCGGTGATGATCGCCACTTTGTTCTTCAGTCGCATGCAGTATCTCTCCTCTTAGTTGGACACCTGTATTCTGGGCAGGCGGGTGTGGTCGGTGGGGGACGCGGCATCCGGGTGGATGTAGTGGCAGATGAAGGAGCGGCGCCACTGGTCAGTGCGATTGGGCAGGGAGTGGTGCAGGACCAGGGTGTGAAAGAGGGCCACGTCCCCGGTCTTGCAGGGCACGGCTATTTCGGTGGACAGATCGACATCTGCCGGCGAGAGGTTGTGTTCCTGGCCGGGCAGCGGCACGTGGTCGACGAGCCCTTGTTTGTGTGAGCCGGGAATGAAGCGCATGCAGCCGTTTTCGAGGGTGGCCTCGTCGATGGCCACCCAGGCGGTGACGGTGAGGTCCGCCGGCTCGATGCGGTGATAGGAGTTGTCCTGGTGCGGGGGCGTGGCCGAGCCCACGCGCGGGGGCTTGAGTTGGCTCTGGTCGTGCCAGACCTGCACGGGCCGGCCCATGAGGCTGGCCACGGCTTCGACCAGGGCCGGGGTGGAGGCCAACTCCAGGAAGAGGGGTTCGTAGGGCACCAGGCGCTCGAACTTGCGCACGGTGGTGGCCGAAGGGGCGACCCCGGCGCGGCCTTTGGCCACTTCTGGTTCCTGGGAGGGGGTGGGCCCGCCCGGCTTGGGGCCTTCGGCGATGAGTTGGTCGTAGCGGGCGCGCAGCCGGGTCACCTGTTCGGCGGGAATGAGGCCGGGCACGGCGACGTAGCCGTGCTCCCAGTAGTATTCTATCTGCTCTTTGGTGAGGGCCATCTATTGTCTCCTGGGGGAGCGTCGGGGAACGACCCCTTCGAGTCTTTCCCCAGGCGCGTCCTGCCCACTCGCTCGCTCCGCTACCCCGCCACCCTACCACGCGGACTTCCCTTCCCTACCACTCCCCGGGAAAGACCTCAGGGGCCTTTTCCCCGCCGCTCTAGTTACGGGAATAGCTGGCCTACCTCCATCATTAGATCGCGTTCGGGTTTGCCGTCGCGCTCACGCAGGGTGAGTTTGCCCTCGGCGTAGCTGAGGCTGGCCACGCCCTGGTAGTCGGCGGGGATCTTGAAGAGGAAACAGGCGTAGGACTTGGAGGCGGTTTCGCCGGCATCCAGGTACTCATAGATCGAACGGCCGAAGATCTTGCCTTTCTTGATCAAGATCGGGAAAGGCTGATGTAGACCGGAGGTGCCGAATTCCAGGCCGCGCGCAAAGGGTTTGCCCTTGGCCGCGTGGCGCCAGGCGTCGAACCAGGGGTACTCGCAGGTCTTCCAGATATACCCGATCAACAGCCCGGTAGTGGGGCTGCTGGCGGTGGTCCAGCCATATTCCTCGTCGATGACGTAGGAGACCACGGCCGGATCGGCGTCGTCGCTGAGGTGGCGAATATTAACCATCTCCCCGTCGCGGTTGAGGGCCTGGGGCCAGAAGACGGCCGGCTCCTCGGGGTTGGGCATGGGGCGATCCTGCATGAACCCCTTGGTGCCATTGGCGTCCACCAGGGTCTGCTCGTCGAGGAAGGGAGGGCCGATGGTGGGGTGCTGCACCATGTTGTAGAGCCGGCCCAATTTGTTCTGGTTGGTGACTTCCTCGGTAACCAAGAAGAGCGCCTGGTTTTCGGCCAGGGCGATGCTGCGCTTGACGCTCAGGCCGCCCATGGGCAACTCGGCCGCCATCGCGGTGTGGATGCGCCCTTCCTTTTTCTCGGCCTCGCCCTGCGCCTTCCAGGTCACCCGCGTGGCTTCGCCGTGCCAACCCATGCCATTCTTGATCTCCGCCTCCGAGGCCGGCCCCCCACGGTCGAGGCAGAGGAAGTGGCCCATGGATCTGGTGGAGTCGGGCGAGGGGGTGGAGTCGGGCTTGGGGCTGAAGGACCACGAATCCCACGAGAGCGGATTGAGGGGTTGGTCGCTGAGGTGGAAGTCGGCGATGGAGCCGCCGCCCAGGTCCACGGTCAGTTGGGCAGCTTTGCCTTCGAGCACCACCGTGGGGCGGTCTTTCATCAGGGATTGGGCGCCTGCAAAAGCCGCGCCCAGGACGAGGGTGAGCGAGAGGGCGAAGAGCATCTTCATGGGTTTCTCCTTTGGTTTTGTCCAGCAATCTACGGCAAAGCTTGACAAAGGGCAAAGAGAAGTTATAGTTCTTAGCCCATGTACAAAAACGTGTGCCGCCTGCTCTTCTGCCTCTCGGTGTGGGCCCTGGCCAGCTGTGCTGCGCCCGGCCCCCAGCCCCCTTTGCGGTCCGAGGTTTTTGTGTTGTCTTACCGGCAGGGACTCGACTTGCTGGAGCGCTATCGCCTGCGCGAAGCCGAGCACCACTTTGAGCGCTGTATCCAGCTCGACCCAGGGGCGTACGAAGGGCACTGGCAGTTGGGCCGGCTGCACCTGATGCAGGGCCGCATCGAGGACGGCATCGCCTCGCTGCACCGGGCCTGGGAGCTGGAGCCGGGCCTGCAGGCGGCTCGTCAGCTTATCTTGGAGACCTATCTGGGCCGGGGCAAGGAAGCTCTGGAGCAGGGGCGCTTCAAAGAAGCCCGGCACTACTTTGCCGGGGCCTTGAACGTGGACTCCACCGGGTACGAACCCCTGTACCAGTCGGCCCTGGCGGCCCTGTGGCTCAAGGACAACCTGGCCGCTGATTCACTCTTCCGCAAAACCATCGACCACCATCCTGCCATTCTCAAGGTGCGCTGGCATTACCTGCAGGTGCAGCTCCTGCTGGGCCGCAACCCCAAGGCCATGCCCGCGCAGTACCGTTTCCCCGATGCCATTCCCGACACCGGCAACATCGGCGGCCGCTTCACCGAGGTGGCCAAAGCCATGGGGGTGAACAAATTCAACGGGGGTCGCAGCAGCGGCTGGGCCGATTTCGACGGGGACGGCGACCTGGACTTGGCGGCGCTGGGGCACCCGGAGCTGTACTACTATCGCAACGACGGAGGCCACTTCGCCAACCTCACCAAGGAGTCCGGCCTGATCTTGCCCGAAGGCGGCATCGGCACCCAGGTGGCCGACTACGACAACGACGGGGACGCGGATGTGTACATCACCCGTGACGGCTGGTTTGGCCCGGGCAAGAAACACCTCTTCCAGAACGACGGCCGGGCGCACTTCAAAGACGTGACCGACCAGGCCGGCGTGGGCAACGAAAATGGGTCCACTTTTTGTGCCTCCTGGGGCGACTTCGACCGCGACGGCTGGCTGGATATCTACCTGGGCAACGGCACCGGGGCCATCGGCGATTCGACCAATGTGCTCTTCCGCAACAACCACCAGGGCACCTTCACCGACGTGGCGGCAAGAGCCGGGGTGGACAACCGCAAGCAGACCCTGAGCACCGCCTTTGGCGACTACGACGGGGATGGCTGGCCGGACCTCTATCTGGAAAACTTCACCCAGCCCAACGTGCTCTACCACAACAACGGCAACGGCACTTTCACCGATGTCACTGCCCAGACCGGGACCGCTGCCGACCAGGTGGACGGGTTCATTACCTTCTTCCTCGATTACAACAACGATGGGCTGCTCGATATCTTCGTGGGCAACTGGAGCCAGTACGACGTGGTGCTCGAAGACCGCGTCGCTGGCCGCGCCACCCACCCGCGGGACCGCTCGGTGCTTTTGCGCAACAACGGCAACAGCACCTTCACCGACGTGGCCGAGGAAGCCGGCCTGGCCCGCGCCCTGGGCACCATGAGCGGAGTGCCCGGTGACTTCGACTACGACGGGTACTTGGACCTCTTTCTGGGCAATGGCGGGCCGACCATGGAGCGGCGGGAGTTGAGCACCATGTTCCGCAACAACGGCAACGGTACCTTCGCCGATGTCACTGCCCAGGTGGGGGTACTCAACCTGGGCAAGTTGCACGGGGTCACCTTTGCCGACTACGACCAGGACGGCGACCTGGATTTGTACACCCCGGTGGGTGGGGCCCGGCCGGGCGACCAGTGGGAAAACACCCTGTACCGCAACGAGGGTTTCGGCAACCACTGGATTGTCTTCCAACTCAAGGGTACCCGCAGCAACCGCGACGGGATCGGCGCCAAGATCAGGGTCAAGGCCGGCGACCTCTTCCAGTTCGCCGAGGTCGCCTCCGGGTACAGCTTTGGCTGTTCCAACAGCCTGGAGCAGGAATTCGGCCTGGGCAAACATTCCCGGGTCGACCAGGTCGAAGTGCAATGGCCCAGCGGCCAGATCGATCGCTACCAGAACCTGGAGGCCGACCGTTTTGTGCTGCTCGAAGAGGGGGCTGCTGCTCCCAAGAAGGTGCGCTGATGAAGCGCTGGAGATGGGTGCTGCTTTGGGGTGGGCTGGCCGCCTGCAGCCGCGACGCCGGAGATTGGCACCAAAAGGCCCAGGAGTTGATCGGCAGTCGCGCCCTGCGCACCCTAGAGCCGGCAGAGCTGACCCAGGCCACTTATTGCGAGGAGCAGTCCCTGGCCCTCGACTCCACCCGGGCCGAGACCTACCTCTCCCTGGCCCGACTCTACCGGGCGCGCGGGGCGTACGAGGAGGAGACCAGGGTTTGGCGCGGGTTGTTGGCCCAGCACCCCGACCTGAGCGAAGCCTATGCCGGCCTGGGGGCCAGCATGGCGGCCCAGGGCCGGTACAACGCGGCTTCCAGGGCCTTTCAGGACGCCATCCG
>CAMAVQ010000202.1 GCA_945861755.1 Gemmatimonas phototrophica | reverse complement strand
TGCGGTCACCAAACGCCTGCAAGAGGAGATGTGCCGGCAGTTCCACGAGGGGTATGGTCTCTGCATCATCGTGCTGCGGCCCGATTACATCGTCGACAGCAGGCTGGGGATGGGGTGGGGGTGGAGCCGGGAAAAGCTGGGGGCTGGTGGCCGGCGGCGCAGCAATGGCTGGAGCTGCCGGCACGATCTGGCCGAAGCCTGCCGACTGGCACTGGAGACCGGGGCGGTGGATTTCGACATCTTCCATATTATAGGCACACCCGAGGCCGAGAAAACATGTAATGTGGCCCGCTCGCGCGAGGTGCTGGGGTTGGTTTACAAGGGAGATCTGGAGCAGTACAACTAGCGAGGAGCGAAGAGCAGATGGATCAGGCAGTACCCCTCGACCATTTTTCGCCGAGTGTTTTCCCGCCCGGACACAAAGGCTGGCATTGGCTGCAGGTAGCCGACGGCTTGCTGAATCCCATTTGTATTCCGGTGGCTCTGGCCAGGGGCAGGCAAGACGGGCCGACGGTCCTGGCCGTGGCTGGAGTACATGGGGATGAGTTCGAAGGCATGGCGGCGATCGGCGATTTCTTCGGCGGCCTAGCCGTGGAGGCGCTGTGCGGGACCTTTGTCGGCATGCCGGTGGTCAACCCTTTTGCCTTTGAGGGCCAGATGCGCGAAACCCCGCCCATCTGGGATGGTCTGAACCTGGCCAGACAATTTCCCGGGCCCCCGGCCGGCTCCCTCACCCAGCGCCTGGCCCATGCGCTGTCTGCCTGGACCCTCAGCACTCTGGGGGGCGATGATGCCTTCATCGATTTCCACAGCGCGGGAACCAGGTACGAGTACCTGTCGATGGTGGGATTTCACCCGACCGGAGGGCCGCACGAGGAGAAGTCCCGAAGGCTGGCGGCGGCTTTCGGCCTGGAGCGGATCTGGGAAATTCCCGATAGCCCCGCTTCCCGGACAACCTTCAACGGCTGCATCGCCCGCCAGGGGATTCCCACCATCGGCACCGAAGTGTGCGGGAGGGGAGGTTTGGTCGAGGCAGATGTGAGTGCGTTAGAGGCGGGAATAAAAAATATCCTGATGCACAAGAACATGCTCAGGGACCAAGAGGCGCCGGCCATCAGTAGTCCCGGCGCATCGATGGCTTGGCGCACGAGTATGGTCCACACCCAGACCTCGGGCCTGTTCAGACCCTGCGTTTCGCTGGACGAGCGGATCGTCCCCGATCAGCTCTTAGGCAGGATCAATGCGGCGACCGGGGAAGTTTTGGAGGAGGTGCGCGCTACGATCGCCGGCAGGGTCTGGGGCATACGCCGCTTCAGCACGGTGCGGGCTGGAGAGTACGTATTGCTCATCGGCGCGCAAGCAGGGGCATAAAGGCCCGCCGCGTTTACCGGCGGATGGCCCCGTGGGGCAGGAGGGCGTGAACGCCGCGGACCCCATCGACGATTTGGGTGATGCGCAAATCCACCACCAGGCTGGCCAGGGAGAGGGCGGCGGCGCGATCTAGGCCGTACTGCTCCTGCATCAGATCCAGCATCGCGCTGAGGGCGATGACTGCCGCCTCGTCCAGGTCCTCGTGCAGCCCCAGGGTGATCCAGCCGATGGGCGTGTGGGCCCTTGGCGTGGAGAGGCGCACCTCCGGCCGCAGTTGAAAGGTTAATTGGACCCTTTCCAGTGGGCATTCTATGGCCCCGCCGGAAACCTCGCCATCTCCTTGCGCGGCATGCCCGTCCCCGGCGGAGAAGAGCGCCCCAGGCACCGTGATGGGCAGGAAAAGGGTGCTGCCTGCCACCAGTTCCTTGCAGTCGAGGTTGCCGCCGCAGAAGCGCGGCGGCCCGGTGTCGTGTACTCCAGGCAGGTCCGGAGGCAAACCCATGACCCCCATGAAGGGGCGCAGCGTAATGATGTGGCCGTATTGATTTTTCCCGACCAGCGCCTCGGCGTCCAGTTCCCACAGCATTGAAGCCCTGTCGTCGGGCGTTAGCCCTAGTTGCTTGCTCAGTTCGCTGCCGCCGCCGGCACCCGATTGCCCCCAGTTGCCTACCCGCACCTCATCGACATGGACCTCAAGGGTCATGCCCGGCTGTGCCCCGCGTATGGCGATGGGGCCGCAGAGGGCGTGCCCGTTCAACTCGACTTCATCTTTGTTGCGGGCGAAATGGGTGGGGGTGTTTCCAGAGGACGGATCTAATCTCCAGCCGTCGGTGAGGGCGCTGAAGGCGATCGAGTCTCCCGGATCAATTTGCAAGATGGGCGGCAGATCGCGGGAAAAAACTCCGTGTAGGGTGCGTCGTTCCAGCGGTATAGTATGCAGGGCCATTTGCTCACCTCGTCGGCGCTCGCGGGGGTTTAATTGGGGTGGTAAAGATACAAAATATGCCCGTGCCTTGCTTGACTAAATTGCGCCTGATCCCGTAAATCAAGAGCGCCTTTGCAAGCAATATTCAGAGACCTTCGTCACCGGAGTATATTCGATGCGCATCTGGGTTCCTATCCCGCTGGCCCTGCTCGTTGCCCTCCTGGCCAGCGGCTTGGCCGAAGGCCGCGAGTTGGGCAAGGGGTCGGTAGCCGATCCCCTGCCTCCTGTGGGGCCACGGCTGTACCAGTGTTTCCAGTTCCCCGACAACCGCCTGCCGGTCATCGACGGCGACCTGAGCGACTGGGAACTGGTGGGCGGCGAATACGCCCAGGATACCTATGGTCTGATCGAATACAACCGCAAGATTGGCAGAGGATACGATCTGAACGACCTGGACGTCCGGGTGCGCACCGGGTACAGTGTCAGCACCAACCGGATCTATGTGGCCGTCGAGTACTGGGACGATTTCCACAACTTCGACCGACTGGTGACCACACCCAACAACACCAATCCAGGCAACGACGACATCTTTGAGCTGGTGGTGGACGCCGACAATTCCGGGGGAGATTTCATCGACGGCCTCGATCCCCGACACATGAGCACCCATACCCAGAACTATCATATCTACGCACACGAGCGGGACGGGGAACACGTCTGGGTCTGGGGACCGCAGCACTGGCTGGGCGAGGCGCCTTATTCGCAGTGGGCGAGCCATTACGACCAGCCCCACGGCACCGCTGGCCTGTCCACGCTGGAGTTCTACGTCACCCCCTTCAACTACGCCCATGCCGCCGGCCTCAAGCTCTCGGCGCCGGCTCAGTTGGCGGTGGGCGACACCATCGGCCTGGACTACTCCGTCCTCGACCGGGACGACGACGAGCCCCAGGTGTGCAAATTCTGGGCGCTGGCCGACACCATCCTCATGTACCGCAACGCGGATTTCCTCCCCGACTTTGTCCTGGCCCCGTTGGAACAGAAGTTATCCGTGGTGCCGGTGGTGGAGTTCCGTTCGCGGGCCCCGGGGGCCAAGGACCCTCGCGCCGTCCAGTTCGCCAATATGACCACCGGCGAGGTGAGCGGCTTCAGGTGGGATTTTGGCGACGGCGAAGCATCCACCGAAAAGGAGCCGCTGCACCGCTACCAGCAGCCCGGTCGTTATACCGTGACCCTGGAGGCGCACCACGACCAGGGGAGCTGCCGCAAACGCAAGCTGGATTACGTACTCCTGCCGCAGTGACGCGGTTGGCACCCAGACGGGAAGCGATAGGGGCCGGATGCACAGCCCACTAAAGGTCGGCTCGCCTTTCACCATCCGGGTGTTTGCGCTCGGGGTGTTGCTGTGCCTGCTGATCAGCGTGGCCGACCCGTACGCCACTGCCTATCTCCAGGGGTCGATGATGGCCCTGGACTTCAGCACCGAGGCGGCGCTCTTTCTGCTCTTCCTGGTCAGCGGCGCCAATATCTTGTTGAGGGCTCTGCGTCCGGGCCTGGAGTTCCGCCGCGAGGAGTTGGCGGTGATCTATGCGATGATGGTCACCGCCTGCGCCCTCCCCACCATGGGATTGATGCTCTACATCCTGCCTGGGATCACGGCCCTGGGCTACTATACCACCCCGGAAAACGGCTGGCAGGACCTGATCCATCCCCACGTCAAACCGTGGATGGTGGTCGAGGATCCCCAGGCGATCAAGTACTTCTACGAAGGGCTGCCCCGCGGTATGGGCATTCCCTGGGGCGCCTGGGTCCAGCCCCTGTGCGCCTGGGCGGTGTTCGTCCTCGCCCTCTATCTGGTGATGATCTGCGCCTCGGTGATCATCCGCCGGCAGTGGATGGACAACGAGCGGCTGATTTATCCCCTGGCCCAGATTCCCCTGGCCCTGATCCGCCAGGACCGGCAGCTGGTGCCGCCCTTCTTCCGCAGCCCGCTGATGTGGGCCGGACTTGCCCTGGCCCTGTTGGTGGCCAGCTTGAACGGGTTGAATCACTACTTCCCGAGTGTGCCGCGTTTGGCCCTGACCAGCACGCTGCCGGTGTTGAGGAACACCGTGAACCTGCCCATCGTCCTCAGCTTCACCGTAATGGGCTTCTCCTACTTCGTCAATCTCGACATCGCCCTGGGGCTGTGGTTCTTCGCCCTGCTGGCCCTGCTGGAGCAGGGGGTGTTCAATATCCTCGGCATCCAGAGCACCGAGATCGTCAGTATCTACGGCACCCCGGAATCGCCCTACCTGGAGCACCAGGGCACCGGGGCAATGCTGGTCTTCGTCGCCGTGGGCCTGTGGACAGCGCGGGGCCATCTGCGGGCGGTCTGGCAAAAGGTGTGGCAGGGGACCGGGGTGGATGATGAAGGCGAGATGCTTTCGTACCGGATGGCGGTGGGCGGGCTGGTAGGTGGGTTACTGGTCATGGGGGGATGGCTCTGGCTTTCGGGGATTCCGCTCTTATGGCTGGGTATCTTCCTGGCAGTGGCCATGGGCATCTTTTTTGGCTTGACCCGCATCGTCGTCGAAGGCGGGGTGGCGGCAGCGCGCAGCCCGATGATCGCCTCCACCTTTCTGGTCTCGGGGGTGGGGGCGCCGCTCCTGGGTCCGGCGGGACTGGTGGCCCTGGCCTACACCTACATCTGGCACGGCGACGTGCGCACTTTTGTCATGGCCTCCTGTGCCAACAGCCTCAAGGTGGCCGAAGGGTTGGGGCAGGTGCGGCCCTTGTTCTGGGCCCTGGCCCTGGCCATCCTGGTGACCCTGGTCGGCTCGGGAGCCACCATCCTTTATCTATCTTATACCTACGGCGGGATCAACCTGCACGGCTGGTTCTTCGATGCCGGCCCCCAGGTGCCCTTCAGTTTTATCGCCAACAAGATGCAGAACCTGCCCCCCGTGCAGTGGGACGGCTGGGGGTTTCGCCTGGTCGGCGGGGCAGTGATGGCGAGCCTGATGTACCTGCGGTACCATTTTCTCTGGTGGCCCTTCAACCCGCTGGGGTTCGCCATTTGCACGGTGTCTTTCATTGTCGGGCGGATGTGGTTCAGCATCTTCGTGGCCTGGCTGCTCAAGCTGACCATCCTCAAGTACGGCGGGCCAGGGTTACATCGGAGCGTGCGGCCCTTTTTCATGGGTTTGATCCTCGGCCAGTTCTGTGCCGAAGGAATCTGGCTGATCATCGACCTATTTACCGGGTCGACCGGCAACTATATTGGCTGGTGAG
>CAMAVQ010000201.1 GCA_945861755.1 Gemmatimonas phototrophica | reverse complement strand
AGGTGGAGGCAGGCGGGGTACTGCTGCAGTTCGAAGCCAGTCAACACAAAAAGCCCCTGGCGCAACCAGGCGCGCACCGGGCCGGCCGGAGCCAGGCGCAGGTCCACCGCAGCGGCGTAGCCATCCTGTTGGCGGGCATGCAGCGCGGCACAGCCCGGGTCGGCGCCGGTGGCGATCCCGGCCAGGCCAGGTTCCTCGCCGCTCAGCTTTGCCAGCCACACCGCCAGCCGCAACGCCGGGTGGAGCTGGGACCACTCGGCATCGGCCCCCGCATCTGCCGGGGCGCCGTTGGGCGGATGGCCAAGGCCCTGGTAACCCAGCCCCAGGACACCCAGCAGGAAGACCGCCGCCAGCAGGCAGGTGCCCAGCAAGGAACCTTTCCACACCCCGGTGATAAAGACCAGCACCAGCGCCAAGGCCCCCACCACCAGGCCGACGACCAGGGCGCCCCACCCCGAGAAGGGATCCCAGGGGAGCAAGGCCAATTGCACCCTGAAGGCGGCGACCAGCGCCGCTAGGGCGCCGCATAGAGTCCACAGCAGCGAGGCGAGCATATCGTTTTTTCTGGCCGGCGCGGCCAGCCAATCCGCTCAGACCTTGTTCAGCTTGCGGCGCAGGGCCTGCAGCTCTTCTTCGACCCTCGCCCGGTTTTCCTGGGCCCGCGCCTGCGTTTCCAGCGCGGTTTCGCCGGCCAACTCGCGGCGCAGCTGGGCTTCGGCCTCGGCAACCTCGACGCGCTGTTCCAGCTCCCCAAAAGCCTGGGGGCCTTCCTTGAGCCGCTGCTCCATGCGCTGCAGGTCCACCCCACTTCCCTCACCCCAGCGCCGCTGCAACTTGGCGCTCTGGTAGCGGGCAATCAGTGCCCCTTGCCTGGCCTGGGCCTGACGCAGGGAGGCCCGCAGCTGGTCGAGTTCCTCGCGCAGGCGGGCAGTGATTTGCCGGCTCTCTGCGAGGGCCTGGCTCAGTTCGTCGATCGGTGGGTTCAGGCCGGCCTTGCGCTCCAAGGCCTGGCGGGCCGCAGCTTCGTCGCCGGCGGCCACCGCCTGTTCGGCTTCCAGGCGGTACTCCTCGGCGCGGACCTGGTGCCGCTGCAGCTCGCGCTCCAGACGGCGCTGATCGGCCAGGGCCCCGGCCACCGCCGCGGTGGTCTGGTCCACGGACCCTTCCATGTCGCGGACCAGCTGGCGGGCCATCTTCTCCGGATCTTCGAGTTGGTCGAGAGCCTCGTTGAAATGGGACTTCCAGATGGCGACGAGACGATCGATGCTTCCCATGGCTTCACTCCTCTTGTGCGGGTTGGCCGGGTCTATCGCAGCTCGGCATTCCCCAAGAACGCAAATCCTGTGCCAATATCGGCGGGACCGGGCGAAACCCCATTCAACCCGCTGTCTCACCTCTGGTTGGGCGCGCTTGCCCTCTCTGCTGCCACGCAGCGAAGATCGGCCTTTTCGCCACCTGGCTGGCGAAAGCCGCCATCTTCACGATCTGGACCTGAGGAAGCGCTCCTCGATCAGCTCGCTGCCGCGCACATCGCGGCGGTACCACTTGAGCCGCAACTCCAGCTTTTCGGCCTCGCTCAGGCCCCAATCTTGATGTGAGGCGCGCAGCTGGCGGGTCAACTCGCGCAGGATCAGCGCCGCGCTCACCGAGAGGTTGAAACTGCGGGTGAAGCCGTACATGGGAATCTGCACCCGCACCTGGGCCGCCTGCAGCGCCTGGTCGCTCAGTCCTTCTTCTTCAGTGCCCAGCAGGATGGCCATCCGCCCTTCCAGGCGCAACTCGTCCAGCAGACAGTCGTGCCGGTTAGGGGTAGCGGCCACCAGCGTATAACCGGCCCCCCGCAGCGCTTCGAGGCAATGGGCGGTGTTGTTGACCCCGGGTTCGCGGTAGTGGAAAAGGTCCAGCCACTGACTGGCACCTAGGGCCACGGCGGGATTGACGCGGTAGGCATAGCGCTGCTCGACGATGTGTACGTCCTGCAACCCGAAACACTCGCAGGAGCGCAGCACGGCGCTGGCGTTGTGGGGCTGAAAGATGTCCTCCAGCATCGCGGTCAGGCAGCGGGTCCGCTGCGCCAGCACCGCTTCGATGCGGGCCCGCCTTTCGGTGGCCAGAAAACCACCCAGGTGCACGGCCACTTCCGCTTTGAGTCCGGCGTCCACAGTTAGGCCAGCAGCCGATCCAAGGCCAGCTGCAATGGTCCCTCTAGGCAGGCGCGCAGCGCGGGGTTGGCGTAACCCACCCAGGCCACGTCGCCCTCCACCCCCAGCCAGGCCTGCAGCGGCCCGCCCCGGGCGTCGGTGACCACCACCCCGGCCTCGCGGGCGATCAGCTCGGTACACAGGTCATAGGGATGGCAGCAGACCAGGGCCCCCTGGCCACGGCGGGCCAGCAGCGGGTTCATCAGCGGGCGCAGATCGGCCACAAAACGGTCGTGGCCCACTGCCAGTTCGTAGAGCTGGCCGCCGCTGGAGATATACTGGTCTTCGAAGCAGGCGGCCCGACCGGGGGGGAGCGGACCGAGCACGGCGCGCGCCACCTCGTCGTCGATGGCCGCAAGCCACTCGCGGGCGCCGGGAAAGAAGCGGACCACGGTGGCAAAGCCGTGGGCAATGGTGGTGGCGGTGGAGGGCCGCAGGGGCAAAGCATGCCGCTCGCCGCTGAGTCGGTTGAAGCGCTCGGCCTGGGCGCCCTGACCTTTGACGGCCCATAAGGTGTCGCACAGATGCTGCTTGACCAGGGGGATTTCGGTCTGCACCGCCAGTTCGATGTCGTGCAGGCCGGTCTGCGGCCCCCAGTTGGGCGCCACCCCGGTGAGCACCCAGGCGCTGCGCTTCTGGTACATCAGACCGCGGGTCCCGTCGATGGGATCGACGATGACCCGCCACAGCGCCTCCTCGGGGGCGCAGCCTTCGGGCAGCACCACCTGCCCACCGGCCAGCCCCTCGGCCACCAGCACAATGGGCGAGCCCCGATCCAACCCCGCGAAGAAGGAGAGCAATTCCTCCTCCCCCACCCGGTCCACCGCGTAGATCGTGTCCTCCTCGGCCTCGCGGTCGACCTGGGCCAGTTCCTCTACTGCCGCTTGCTCACAAGCAGTCACCACCGCCTCGCGCAGACGCTCGTGAAGCCTGCGGATCATAGGCAGCAACTGGCGGGCGGTGAGCAGCTCTCCGGCGGGCAGCAGCTGGGCCGACATCGGCACTCCTTTCAGGTCAACATCTCTAATCGAAAAATGGCCGCGCTAATATACCCTGCCCTCAAAACAAGAGCAACGCGGGCAGACGGCTCGAATCGCGAAAATCAGCCCCCATCTAACCCCGCCCACTTCCTCCGCCTCAGCCCCCTCGCCCGATTGACAGTTGGGCAAAACCGCTGCTTTATTCATCCGCTCCCTTCATCGGGAGGGATCACCGCTTAGAGGAGAAGGCTAGTGACAATACCTATGGCCAGCTTGTCCGGCAGTAACCGGGGTATTGCCTGGGCAGCCGACCGGGTCTTTGACGGCCAGCAAGTACTGACGGACCACGCCGTGGTGGTGGTGGGCGGAATCGTCGCCAGCGTCGTGCCCCGGTCCACCCTGCCCAAAGACCTGCCGGTCCACTGCGAACCCGGCACCACGATTCTTCCCGGCCTGATCGATACCCACATCCACCTGATGCGTTGGCAGTTGCCGCTCTTCCTGGCCTACGGCGTCACCACCGTCCGCGATACCGGCAACGATCTGAGGTGGATCCTGGATCAGCGCCAGCGGGCCGCCGATCAAGGTGCCTCGCCCCGCATCCTGTGCCTAGGTCCCATACTCGACGGCGCCCGGCCCAACCACCCGCTGGTTTCGCGGCCCTGTGTCGACCGCCAGACCGTGGTCGTCGCAATCGGTGACCTTGCGGGCGCGGGTGTGGATGGCATCAAGCTGTACGCCGGCTTCCCCACCGAGTTGCTGCCTCTGGCGGTCCAGGAGTCACACGCGGCGGGACTGAAGGTGGCTAAACACTGCCTGGCCGACGGGGTACTGGTCGCCGGGCGGGCCGGCATCGATGAGTTTTTTCACCTAGACGGCATTCTGGCGGATATCTGGCCCGATCACCCGCCGGGCTGGCTTTCTATCTGGGGATTGCCCGGGATGCGCGACACCCTCGACGCCCAGCAGCGGGTGGCCGACCAGATCGCCCGGTTGAAGCTGGTCTCGACGCCCACCCTGGCATACTGGGACTCCCAGTGGCGCATCCGCACCCCCGGCCGCTCCGCAGCGGACGATTCGCCGCAAGTGCCCCCGCAGCTGGTTGCCTGGCAGGGCACCGCCGTCCGCAACCAGGCCGATGCGGATCAATGGCATCGGGCCCTGGAGGCCGCCCAGCGCTTCACGGGTTTGCTCTTGGAAAGGGGCGTGCCGACGCTGGCCGGCACCGATGTGCCCTGTGGCGCCCTGCCGGCAGGGCTGAGCCTGTGGCGGGAGCTGACCCTGCTGGTCGAGTCGGGCATGTCCGCCCCCGCGGCCCTGCGGTCTGCGACCGCTGCTGCCGGGGCGTTTCTGGGCCAGCCGCAGCTGGGCCGCCTGGGATCCGGCAGCGCCGCCGACCTGGTGGTAGTCCGCGGCGATCCCACCCGGCACCTCCCCCAGGTCCCGGAGATCACCACCGTGCTCTGTGCCGGCGTACAGCACCGCCCCGCTGAGCTCCTGGAGGCGGCCCAGCGGGCCGTTGCGGCGGCGATGGACGACCCCTGGGCGGCGCAATTCCAGCGGCACCGCGAGGCGGCGTTATGAATGATACCGCCGATTCCTTTGTGGCCATCGATTTCGAGACGGCCAACGAACGTCCAGACAGCGCCTGCGCCATGGCCCTGGTGCGCGTGGAGGGCGGACAGATCGTCCACCGAGAGGTCTGCCTGATACGCCCCAGCAGTGAGAGGTTCTCCTTTACCGGCATTCACGGCATTTCCTGGACCCAGGTCCGCAACGAGCGCCCTTTTGCTGAGGTTTGGCAGGGCGTTCAGGGGATCCTCGCCGGGATGCAGCACTTCGCCGCCCACAACGCCAGCTTCGACAAACGCGTGTTGACGGCCTGTTGCCAACAAGCCCGCCTGGCGATCCCGCCCCTTCCATTTGTCTGTACCGTGCAGGTCGCCCGGGCGGTCTGGAACATTCGCCCCACCAAACTACCGGACGTCTGCCGCGCCCTCTCGATACAACTCAAGCACCATGATCCCGCTTCAGACGCCGAAGCCTGCGCCACCATCATCGTGAGGGCAGGCCAGGTAGGTTGGCGTCATCGCTGAGCGCGTCTAACCGAGGACCGATCCTAGGCCGAGATGATCCCAGGACACTACCCCCTACGACAAATGCGCCTTCCAGGTGCGGTAGAGGTCGAGGATTTCCCCCCGGCCCTGGTAGGGCTTGTACACCAGACGGGCTCGGCAGCGAAACTCCTGCCCGGCCTGGGCCTGGTCGGCGATATACTGGAAATCCCAGGCCGGGTTGTAGGTCGAGCGCTCGGGGCAAGTGCCCCCACCCGAGGGCGACATACACAGCCGCACCGGGCCTTCCTGGTCGAGCATCAGCAACCAGAGCATGTGTCCATCTCCGGGCCGGCCGTACA
>CAMAVQ010000200.1 GCA_945861755.1 Gemmatimonas phototrophica | reverse complement strand
GTGGAGGCTGAGACGGTGGGCGGCACCCAGGTCTGTAGCCAGGGGCACCAAGGCGTAGTCCAGGGCCCAGGTCTCCCGCCTCAGGCCCAGCCCCAGGGCCAGGCCGCGCCCGTCGGCACTTTGGTACCCGCCGCGCAGCAGCAACTGGGAGGTGGCCTCCCATTCGGCCCCCAGGTGCAGGGTTGTGTGCCGATCGGTCCGCCGCACCTCACTGCTCAGCAGCAGATGGGGCAAGCCAGTGTACGCCAGGCCAGCGGCCAGGGTGCGGGGCAGCGGGGTGGACACCTGGTCCAACTTGTGCATGCGCCCCAATTGCCGCAGCGCCGCGCCCAGGCGCAGGCCCGGGCGCAACTGGAAGAGCACACCCAGGTCTAGAGCCGCACCAGTGGCCGTGGCAGTGTAGATCGACTGGCGCAACAATTTCAGATTTAGGCCCAGGCGCAGCCGCTGGTTCCAGGAACCGGCCCAGGCCAGATTGAGCGCCCCTTCGTACACCCCGAATTCCCCCAGCGGTTGGGCGCTGGGCCCGATGCGGTGTTCGAGTTGGCCGGTGTGGGAGAACTGGAAGGCCAGGCCCAAGACTCGCGGGCCATGGCCCCAGAGCAGGCTGAGGTATTCGTGGCGGATGTCCTGCACCCATTCGCTGTGGCTCAGGCCCAGGGTGCGGGCAGCGGATTGGAGCGCCGCCGGGTTGGCCGAAAGAGCCTCCTCGTCGGGCAGGGCCACCCCGGCCTCGGCCAGGGCCGCGCCCCGCGCCCCAGAGGGCAGCTGGAGGAAGTCCAAACCAGACCGGGCCCAGACTGGCTGGACCAGACATAAGCCGAGAAGGAGGAGTACCATCAGAATTTCAGGCCCAAACCGGCGTTCACCCGGTTGCCGGCCCCCAACTGGTCGGTGGTGTAGGCGTAGTGGAGTTGGAAGCGGTCGCGGCGCATGGGGCGCAGGCTCAGGCCAAAAGCCAAGGCCGCCCCCTCGCTGCCGAGCCGGTTGAGACCGGCCCGCAGGGTCAGCAGCGGGGAAGCCCGCCACTCACCGCCCAGGTCGAGGTACGACTCGGCGTCGGCGTGATGTCCCTCGGCCGCCAACACCAGGGCCGCCCACGGGCGGTACGCCACTCCGAGTCCGGCATCGAGGGCCAGGTCATCGGTGGTGGCGCTGGTCTGGGCCGAGGCGCGGTTCACCTTCCAGTCCAGGCCGCCCTTGAGATTGCGCAGGGTCGCCGCCAGAGTGAGGTGGTCGTCCACATAGACCTGAGCGCCCAGATCAAAACCCGCGCCCTTGCCGGTGGAAGTGCCGGTCTGAGGGGTATCGATGGTATGGCGCAGCACCTTCAGGGCCAGGCCCAGGGAGGCCCGCTTGCCCAGGGCCCGGGCCACGGCCACATAGTAGGCGTTCTCCCCGTCTTCGATGTTGCCCAATGGCGTGCCGTCGGCAGCGCGGGCCAACAACTCGCCGGCCCCGGCGTGTTGCCAGGCCAGGCCCAAGGCCAGTTCGCCGCGCACGTTGAGGGCATAGGCCAGGCTCTGCTGCCGGCGGTCCAGGGAGAGGGGCTGCAGGGAGGCCAGCAATCCCTGGCCCTGGCTGCGGATCAGCCCGGCCGGATTCCAGTACGCTGCCGCCGGGTCGTCGGCCAGGGCGCTGAAGGCCCCGCCCATACCCGCAGCCCGCGCTCCCAGGCCGGTCTCCAGAAAAGCGCCCGTGTACTGGGCCGACCAGCCGGCACCGGCACCCAGCACACCACAGCACAACATCACCCACAGCGCGCTCAATCCAGCACCACAATCTTTCCAAAGGCCCGTGGGCCCGAATCCAGTTCGATGCGGTAGAAGTACACCCCGTTGGCCACCCGGTCGCCCTGGTCGTCGCGGCCGTCCCAGGTGTCGCTGGCGTAGTTCTGGCCGCCGGCGCGTTGCATCCCGTCGATCAAGGTGCGCACCTTGCGGCTGGCAAAGTCGTAGATCTCGATGGTGACCTCGGCCTCCCGGGTGAGACTGTACACAATGCGGGCCTTCTCGTCCTGGGAGGGGGCAAAGGGGTTGGGCGCCGCGTAGGTCTGCAAACTATCCGCCAGACCGCCCTCGCCCACCAGTTGGCCCCGGTCCAGGGAGAGCGGGCGCACCAGGGATTTGACCACCGCCCAGGTCTGGCCCTCGTCGGTGGACCGCCCCAGGCCATTCTCTGCGCCCACCCACAAAGTCTGGCCCACGGTTTCCAGGCCGTTGAACACCCCGAGCAATTCCTCACCGGTGGCCTGGTCGCGCACCATCACCTGTTCCCAGGTGAGGCCCTGGTCAGCGCTGGCGTACAACCCCTGGCCGGTGCTGGCCCACACCTTGTTCTGGCTGAAGGCGAAATCCCAGGCATAGGTTGGGCCGGTGATCTGCCAGGTCTGGCCCTTGTCGAGGCTGAAGCTGATGGCGTCCCGTTCGCCGGGAAGGCCGGTGGAACGGGTCCCAGCCCAGATCACCGAGCGCCCGTCTGGCAGCAACTGGCGCTCCAGGGCCACGGCCCAGTTGCCGGCGATATTGCCGGGCAGCAGCCCGCCCTGGGCGTCGAGGCGCACTTTGTGGTTGGTCCAGGTCTGGCCATGGTCGAAACTGCGGGCGATGCCGCTGGCCGTGCCCACCCACACCGTGTCGCCGTAGGCCAGCACCGCGTAGGTATGGTGCAGGAATGCTTGGGCGGTCAGGCTGTCGGCCTGGGCCCGCGCCAGGACGATGTCGTCGGCCGGACCTCCGGCCAGTGACAGGCTGTCGGCCAAAGCGCGCAGGCTGTCGATAACACCCGCATTTTCTTCGGGACTATAGATGCGCTTTTTCGCCCCGTCGGGCAGTACTCGCTCCCAGCTCTGGCCATGGTCAGGGGAGCGCACCAGGGAACCGGCAAAGAAAGCGGCCCATAGGGTATCGCCGGACAAGGCCAGGCCAAAACAGGCATTGTTGATGGGGGTTCTAGGACCTTCTAAAAATCCTGGCCGAGTCGTGTCGAAGATGGCCTCATTGGTGATATGGCTCCAGGTCTGCCCGGCGTCGGTCGAAAAGCTCAACCCACTCCCCACCTGAAAGTCCCCCAACCCGACAACAGTGGTGTCCAAAAGTGTAGATGCCCACACCGTGTCTCCTACTACATCCACCGCACTCACCGCGCCCCGGCCCAGACCCTGCTCCTGGGTGTAGGTCACCCAGTCGGCAGGCGAAAGCCCCTGGTTGAGGGCAGGGTCGAGGCGGGCCAGGCCCCGCTCAGTGGCCACCCAAAGATATCGACCACCCCACTTGATGTCGGAGATCTCGGTGCCCAGCAGGCTGTGGGGGGCGGGGGTCTGGTTCTGGAACAGGTCGAGAGGCAGGGCGGCCTGGGCTGCGGGACAAGAGAAGAGGAGGGTGCAGAGACCCAGGAAGACGATCCCAGCCGCGCGCAATCGAAGATCGACAAGCCAAAGGCTTGGAGGCAGGCCGAATGGGATTTTAAAACGGCTTCTCAAGCGTAGGAGGCGGAACGCTGGCGCAGGGCTTCGATGGCCTCGCAGCCGATGCCGCAGTCGCCGATACGCGGCCCCTCGGCTTCGCCGTGGCTGTCTGAGCCTCCAGACTGGAGCAATCCGTAGTGTTCGGCCAGTTTGAGGTAGTACTCGATCTGGAGCGGCTGATGCGAGGGGTGATAGACCTCTATACCGTCCATGCCGTACTCGACCAGTTGGGCGATGACCGCTTCGGGCATGATGCCCGGATGGGCCAGCACCGCCACGCCCCGCACCTGGTGGATCAGCCCGATCACATCCAGGGCCGAGGAATAGGGCTTGGGCACCACGGCCGGGCAGCGGTCGCCCAGGAAACGGTTAAAGGCCTCTTCCTTGCTGGACACCACCCCCCGGCGCACCATGGCGGCGGCGATATGGGGCCGGCCCACCATGCCCCCGTTGGCCTGGTTGAGCACGTCCTCGAGGGTGAGGGAAATCCCCAGGTGATTGAGTTTTTCGACGATGGCCATGCCCCGGTCATGGCGGCGCCGGCGCAAGAGTCCCAGGTGCTCCAGCAGCTGCGGGTCCTGCCAGTCCAGGCAATAGGCCAGTATGTGAACCTCGCGGTCGCGCACATGGGCGCTCAACTCGGCCCCAGGCACGATATCGATGCCCAGACGGCGGCCAACCGGCAGGAGTTCTTCTATACCCTCCACGGTGTCGTGGTCGGTAAGGCTGAGGGCCTGGACGCCGGCCTGGTACGCCTCTTCGGCCGCCTGGGAGGGCGTGCGCAACCCATCGGAACAAAAAGAATGGGTATGGAGGTCGGCTAAGTTATAGCGCACGAATAACTTGAGTGTTTAGAGTGGACTGCTGCGGACAAGGGAAGCCTCCGCGCTACACCTCAGGTGCCCCCTGCTTGCCATATATATAATAAGAAAACTACTCCGCGCCTTTTTTTCAAGTTTTGCAGGGAAATAGTTTAGATGATCGACTGCACTGCGCGGGTACAGGTGGGCAGGTGAACCTCAGTTGCGGGAGAGTTCGAGCAGCATTTCTCCGCAGTGGAGGCGGATCTTGCCCAGGGCGCGGTCCCGGAGCTGGCGCACCCGCTCCCGGGTCAACCCCAGGTTGTCGCCGATCTTTTCCAGGGTCATGGGGGCACAGCTATCCAGGCCAAAATAGGCGCGGATGATCTGGTGCTCCCGCGCATCGAGCACCTTCATGCTGGTGCGCAGGGCCTGGCTCAGGTGGTCGCGTTCCAGGTTTTCTTCGAGCGAATTCTCGCCGACATCAAAGATGCTCAGCAGGGAATCCTCTTCGCCGGGGTACACCGGCATGTCCAGGGAGAGATCGCGCTGCCCGGTCTCCAGGGCGTTGCGGGCGCGGTCCAGACTGATCTTGGCGCTGGCCGCCACCTCCTCGAGGGTGGGGTCCCGCCCCAGGCGCTGGGCCAGCAGGCTGGTCTGCTTTTCGACTTTTTGCAAGTCATTGAGCTGGCTCATGGGCGGGCGGGCGATTTTGCCCTGCTCGGCCAGGGCCTTGAGAATGGCCTGCCTGATCCACCACACTGCATAGGTAATGAACTTAAAGCCCCGGGTCTCGTCAAAGCGCTTCACTGCTTCGATGAGACCGTAGTTGCCCTCCGAGACCAGCTCGATGAAACTGAGACCGTGGTTGGCGTAGTGTTTGGCCACGCTGACCACAAAGCGCAGATTGGCCTGAACCAGTTTCTGGGAGGCTTCGTCGTCCCCTCCCCTGGCCCGCCTTACCAAGTCCGCCTCTTCCGAACGACTGAGCGGGCGGTAATGCTGGATCTCGCGCCAGTACACCTCGGTGGAGGTGGGTGCGGTCCCGGCCCTCAGACTGGCCTTCCTGACCTTGGTCCTAGTTTTGGTCCTGGCAGTATTCATCGGCCTTCCGCAGGGTGAGCGACCATGAGGACTACTGCTCGCACATGTTGGACTGCGGAAGGGGGGCTTGGTTCCGGAATTCAGGGGCTCGGGCGCAGGGCTTTGAAACGCTCGTAGGCCTGATCCCACGCGCCGCCTGCCTGGGGTTGGTACTGGCGGGGGGCAAAGGAGCGGCTCACCACTTCGCGGGCCTGGGCCAGGGAACCCACCTCGCCCAGACCCATGGCCAGCACCATTAGATTGCCGATGG
>CAMAVQ010000199.1 GCA_945861755.1 Gemmatimonas phototrophica | reverse complement strand
CCTTCCACGGCAGTGCGCAGGGTGGTGGTGATGCCTGCCTGCAACGAAGAGTCCAGCGCGATGGCCCGGGCCAGGTGGTAGCGGGCCTTTTCGCGCAAATCCAGATTGAGCAGGGCTACCAGGCCGGCGCGCTGGTGGATCTCGGCCTGACCGGCGTCGATCAGCAAGGACTGCTCCCACCACTTGAGCGCCCGCTCCGGCTCGCCCCGCTGCTGGGCCTGGATTGCCAGAATATTATAAGCCTCCTTGATGCCAAAGATCTGGATGGAGAATTCTACTGCCTGCTCCATGCGGACCAGGTCCCCGGCAGCGAAGAACTGCCCGGCTACATCTAGGTAGGATTGGGCCATCTGTTCGGCCGCGTAGGTGGTGCGGTGGGGGTTTCTCTCCGCCCCTTCGCGAAGTACCTGGAGGGCTAGGTCAGCCAGTCCCAGGTAGGACAAAGAGAGTGCGGTATTGGCCGGGATGTAGTGGATGGTGCCGGTATGGACGACATGGGCAGTGCGCAGGTTTTCGGGCTGGTAGCGGGCCAACTCTGCGGCTGCGGAGTCGGTCTTCCCCAGCTGGCGGTCGGCAAAAGCGGCGAGCCAGTGACCCAGGGCCAGGTCGGGGTAAGGAGCCAGCAGCGCCTGGGTCGAGGTCCTGGCCTGGGTCCAGTCCCCGGCCCGGAGTTGGGCGGCTACCTGCTCCAGGGCGCGGTCCGGACAACAGGGGTTCTCGGGGATCTGCTGGTCCCAGCGGGCAAAGGCTTCGCCGATGGCGGCCTTGCCCTTGGACTTGAAAATCCACACGGTAGGGTGATCGTAGCCCAGGAAAGAGGGTTCGGCGTGGTCATCGATCAGGGTGAGCCCCAGTAGCTCGGGGTAGGTCTTGAAGCGCTGGACCAATTCAAAGCCCAACTCGCCGGCCACCAGTCGTTCGTAAAGCCCGGCAACCACGGGGAAGAGTTCGGGCACGGCGGTGAACTGGGCGTAGCGGTTGACGTCGGTCAGGGTGAGGTAATCCATGTCCTGGAGGCGGGTCTGCAGAAAACCGAGCTGGGCGCGGCAGGAGAGATAGGGGTAGCCGTAGAAGATCCGGGTCACGTCCAGGATCACGTGTTGGTAGTCCTGGTCGCTGATGAGACCTTGCAGGGAGAACCCCCCCCCTTCGACGCCGATGTGGCTGCCCTTGGGGATCTGGCTGGCGATCCAGCGGCCGGCCTGGAGGCGGCTGTCCTCTTCAGTGTAGATGCGTGCAAAAGCGGTTCCCTTGAAGACCAGGTGACCGACCACCAGGGCAGTGATCAGCATACCCCCCTGTCGTACCCAGGGCCGGGCCACCTGCCAGCTGGCTGCCAAGAGTGCGCCGGCAAAAAGGGCCATGAAGGGCAGCATGGGCAGCAGGTAGCGCACCGCCTTGACCTGCAGTTGGCCGATGAACAGGAAGTAGAGACCGCACCACAAGGCCATCAGCACCATTGGCTGGCGCCGTTTCTGCCAGAGAACGTAGAGGAAGGCGAGTAGAAAGATAAAAGTAAGAGGCCAGCCGACCACCAGAGACCAAAGACTCCAGTGGTCCAGGTAGGGGATGGTATGAACGTCGACCAGGGTCCAGGGCTGCAAAATCATCCCCTGGGTGACCTTGATCGCCAGACCAAAATCGCCGTTTTCATCGGCTCGCCACAACACCTCCGGGCTAGTCAATAGGAATGGTTCGATTGCCAGCAGGGCAAGCAGAGCGCCTGCTCCGGCCAGCCACAAATTTGGCTGGCACCAGCGGCGGCGGAGGGCTGGCCACCCGCGTTGATCGGCAGTCGCCAGGTGGCCGGCAAGCAGTACCAGTCCCAGCAGCAGACCGTTGAGCCGCACGGCGGCGGTGGCCCCGATCAGCATGCCGGCGAAGGCATAGTTGCGCCTGGTTGGTGAGGAAAGTGCCCGCAGTGAGGCATGGATGGCCGCGACACTCAACAGCACAAAGAACCCATCAACAATGAAGAAGTGGGCCTGCTGGATGGCGCCTGGGGCAAAGGAGACGATGGCCAGACCTAGTGCGGCAGCGGGTCGGCTGAAGTAGAGACAGCCGATTCTCCAGACCAGGAAGAGGACGCCACAGGAACACAGCACCGCCAGAGTTCTGGCGACGTAGTAGATGTGCCTGGCCGAATCCGGGTCTTCCAGCGAGGTCCCGCCCCAGCCGCCCCAGTCAGCCAGGGCCAGGGCGCCGCGCAGGGTGTAGACGGGCAGCAGCCCGTACACCGTAATGGGCGGGTTCCCCCAATCGAGATCCGGGGTCAGGGCGGCCCGGATCACCATCTCCTCGTCCGGGTGAAAGCGGAAAAAGGCCGAGGGGCCAGTGGCGGGTAGCGAGGTGGACTGCACTAGGTCGGCGTCGCCTCGCGTCAAACCGGCAAAGCGCAGGCCGCTGCCGATCAACATGAGAGTTGCCAAGATTAAGGTGTAGAGGGTTTCGCGCGTCATTTCCATAAGATAAGCGATGTTGACCGACCCAGCCGGGAGCGGTATTTTCTACCAGCCGAATCGTCTTTTCGCCCATATCTAGTAGGGTGGCGCTGGTGAAGATCGATCTCCGCCTTAAGCCGGCCAAGTTGCTTCCTGCCCTCCATCGGTTGCTGGAGTTGGCTGGCCCCAAGATTCTCGACCTCGAACGCTGTTGGGACCCCGCCAGGGGCACCCCGGTCTTTACGTGTGCCGGCCGCTACACCGCGCGGGGCTGGACGGAATGGACCCAGGGCTTCCAATACGGCGGCGCCTTGCTGCATTTCGATATGACCGGGGAGTCATCCTTCCTGGAACTGGGACGCCGGCACACGGTCGGACGCATGGCCCCGCACCTGTCTCACGTGGGGGTCCACGACCACGGGTTCAACAACATTTCCACCTACGGCAACCTGCGCCGGCTGCTGCTGGAGGGCCGCATCCCCTTCGACCAGCGCGAACTGGATTTCTACGAGTTGGCCCTCAAAGTCTCGGGCGCGGTGCAGGCGGCCCGCTGGACGCCCACCGCCCACGGAAGGGGTTTCATCCATTCCTTCAACGGGCCCCACTCCCTTTTCTCCGACACCCTGCGTTCGCTGCGCAGCCTGGGGCTGGCCCATCAACTGGGTCACGTGCTGATGGGGGAGGGCGACCGGCCCATCAGCCTCCTGGGCCGGCTGGCAGAGCACGCCCTGAGCACGGTGTCTTTCAATGTGTACTACGGCGAGGGGCGCGACGCGTACGATGTGCCGGGCCGGGTGGTCCACGAGTCCATCTTCAACACCAGAGACGGGCAGTACCGCTGCCCCAGCACCCAGCAGGGGTACTCTCCCTTTTCCACCTGGACACGCGGCCTGGCCTGGGTGCTCTTGGGCTGCGCCGAGCAATTGGAATATCTGGCCACGCTCAAGGCGGGGGCCCTGGCGCCCTTTGGAGGGAAGGCCGCTTTGGTGCAGGCCCTGGAACGGGCGGCCCTGGCCACCGCCGAGTTCCATATCGAAAACAGCTTCGCCGACGGGGTTCCCTTCTGGGATACCGGGGCACCTGGAGTGGCTAACTTTGGCCGCATCACTCAACGGCCCTCTGATCCCTTCAATGATGTAGAGCCGGTGGACAGTTCGGCGGCCGCCATTTGCGGCCAGGGGTTTTTGCGGCTGGGCAATTATCTATGTGCCGCCGGCAAAAAGGCCCAGGGGGACCGCTACCGGGGCGCGGCCTTTACCGTTGCCCGCGCCCTGCTGGACGAGCCGTACCTGTCCACCGATAAAAAACACCAGGGCCTGCTCCTGCACTCGGTGTACCACCGCCCCAATGGCTGGGATCATATACCCAAGGGGCGCAAGATTCCCTGCGGCGAGTCTTCCATGTGGGGCGACTACCACCTGATGGAACTGGCGCTGCTGGTCAAACGCGAGGCCGAAAGGGGTTCTTATCCGAATGTTTATTGAGGTATCATGAGCCAAGGAGCCAGCCAAGTCTCAGGAAAGCTTCCTGGGAATCGCACTCACAAACCGGACCGCCCCCTTTCTCTTTGGCGCTATCTGGGCCTCTCGCCCTCCCTGCGTCGTTGGCAGCATACCTGGAACTTCTGCCGGGCTGTGGCTGCCAATCTCTGGTTTGAGCTGCGCTGGGCACCGATGGGAGTGCGGCGCGTGAACCTGTGGCGGGAGGACGCCGGTTTTCAGCAATTGTGGCGGGAGGTGCGAACCCGGACGGCCCTCAACCCCGCCAAGCTATTCACCCTCTACCAGTTGGCCCAGAATGCGGCCCTGCTTCCAGGAGAAGTGGCCGAACTGGGTGTGTACAAAGGTGGCTCCGCCCGGTTCCTGGCGAGGGTGTTTGCTGGCCTAGGTCCCCGGAAGAAGGTGCTGCTCTTCGACACCTTTGCGGGGCTGCCTACGGCCGACAGGGAGCGCGATATCTACCGGGAGGGCGACTTGGCCGACACTAGCCTTGAGGGGGTACAGAGCTATCTAGGTGATTGTCCTAGCGTCCTTTTTTTTCCGGGGTTGTTTTCCGACACCTTGCCCCAAGCCAGCGACCACCGCTTCTGTTTGGTCCATATAGACGCCGACCTGTTTTCTTCGGTAGACGAGTGTTGCGCCTTCTTCTACCCGCGGATGGTTCCGGGAGGTATCATGCTCTTTGACGACTATGGCTTTCTTTCTTGCCCTGGTGCCCGCCAAGCGGTGGACAGTTTTTTCGCGGACAAAGCCGAATCGCCCTTGTATCTGTTTACTGGGCAGTGTCTAGCCATCAAACAAGCCCCATGAGCGACCTGTCCCCTCGCCAACTCCGGCGGATCATCATCCAGCAGTCCAGGCGCGCCCGAGTGGGCCATATCGGGCCGGCCCTGTCCATCGCCGATCTCGTCGCGGTGCTCTACGGAGACGTATTGCGCCTTTCGAAACCAGACGATCCTGAGCGCGACCGTTTTGTGCTCTCTAAGGGGCACGCGGCCCTGGCGCTCTACGCCGCGCTGCGGCTCAAGGGGTTTGTCACCCAGGAGCAGTTGGACACCTTCTGCGCCGATGGCACCTTGCTGGGTGTCCACCCCGAGCACAGCCTTCCCGGAGTGGATTTCTCTACTGGATCGCTCGGCCAGGGACTGTCTTTTGGGGCCGGCGCGGCGCTGGCTGCCCGGCTGGAGGGGTCTGCCCGCCGGGTCTGCGTGCTGGTCAGCGATGCCGAGTGCAACGAGGGCTCGTTGTGGGAGGCGGTGATGTTTGCCGCCCACCATCGCCTCTCAGCGCTGACCGCCATTGTCGACGCCAATGGCCAGCAGGCCATGGGCAAAACCGCCGAAGTCCTCGACCTCGAGCCACTGGCGGAGAAGTGGCGGGCTTTTGGGTGGCGCACGGTTGAGGTGGACGGCCATGATGTGGTCGCCCTGCGGGAGGCCTTTGCCCTTCCCCACCCCGAAGCCCCCAAGGTGATCATCGCCCGCACTGTTTGTGGCAAGGGGGTTTCCTTCATGGAAGGGCAGGTGAAATGGCACTATCTGCCCATGAGCGAAGGTGAGTACCTGCGGGCCTGCGCCGAATTGGAGACCTCGCCATGAGGCAAGCTTTCGCCCAGACGATGATGGAGTTGGCCGCTGCGGATCCGCGGGTGGTGCTGATGACCGCTGATCTGGGTTTTGGCGTGCTGGAAAAGTTCGCCGCCGCCTA
>CAMAVQ010000198.1 GCA_945861755.1 Gemmatimonas phototrophica | reverse complement strand
AAGAGCACTTCCCCGCCACCGCCCAGCACGTAGTAGACCTGTTCCAGACTTTCGTGGCGGTGGTGGTCGGAGGTCTTGCGGCCCTGCAGGGCGTGGCGGGCAAAGCCGTCGAGGCGCTGCAGGCAGTTGCGTTCATCTAGATCATTGGGCTCTTCGCTCCGCCTCAATCCGCCCCAATGCACCGCGCTGAGGTGGGCGATATTGGGCTGCACCTCGCGCCAGTTTTTTATCAGCACCATTTTACCCTCCTACATGGCTACAATGCGGCGCATACGCGCGCCCAGGTCCACCAAGGTCTGGTGATCGCCGCCCACTTCGTGGATCACCGATCCCTGGTAGTCGATCTGGCGCAGCAGTTTCATCACCGCCGGCCAATCGGTGTCCCCGTCGAGCAGATTGACGAACTGGTGTTCGCGCCGTTTGAAATCCTTGAAGTGGACCCGTTTGATGCGCGGCCCCAGGCTGAGGATCCAGTGTTCGGGGTATCCATAGGCCATCATGTTGGCGGTGTCCAGGTAGAAGCCCACCCAGGGGCTGTCCACCTCGTCGATGAACTGGCTGGCTTCGCGCGGGCTGAGCAGGAACTTGTTCCACACATTCTCGATGGCGATGGCCACCTGGTGTTTCTCCGCCAGAGGCGCCAACCCCTTGAGCGCATCGCGCAGATCATCCCAGGCCTGCTCGTAGGTCCCCTCCGCGCCCAGTGCCCCTGGATGCAGCAGCACCGCACCCACACCCAGGACGCCGGCGATCTCCAGCGAGCGGGCCACACAGCGCACCTTCTTCTCCCGTTCCTCCACCTTGCGGCTGAGCAGATTGCCCCCCTCGGCATACAGGGCGACCACACTGGTGATCTCCACCCCCGCCACCGCACAGCGCTGCCCCACCTTCTTCAGTTCCTCGTCGCTCATGTTCACATTTAGGTCCCGGCCGTCCTCGGCGAAGACCAACTCCACTGCCTGGTACCCGGCCTCCTGGCACAGGCTGAGGATCTCGTCCAGGGAGACCTTGCCCAGGGCAAATTGCGTGATGCCGATTTTCATAAGCTCTCCACTTTAGCTGAAATTTGTCCCTTAAAGTACACGCCCACCCCCCCAGCGTCCAGTAGGGACGCTGGGCCCAGCGCCCCTACCACAGGGCGGGAATCTTTCCGGTCAAATTCAGGAAGTGGAGCGCCACCGAGGCCAGGCTCAGCACCAGCCCGGCCAGGGCACGATATACCAAGATTTCGTACCGCCGCCATCCCTGAACCAGGGTGCGGCTGCTGAAACCGATGCCGGCTGCTGAGAGGGCCAGCATCAGCGGCGGCCACAACTTGAAGAGCAGGCAGGCCAGCACTCCCAGCACCAGCCCGTAATTGGCCCCTTGGAGGATCGCGCCCAAAGTGGGTTCGGGCCGGGCCTCGGGCACCTCGGCAGCAAGGCCTTCAGGAGGTACCGGGTGGCTGAGGGCGCGGCGCTCGACCAGACCGGCGATCCAGGCGAAGGTCTGCATCAGCACCACGAACCCGGCGGCGAGCAGGAGCAGTCCCACCAACGAGGGCATAGCTAACAATCTCCGGGAGAATCCAGTTGATAATACCCCTCCTCCGCCCTATCTTCTCTCAATCTTTTTTTAACCCCCAACCAGGAGCTTTACATGGCAAAAACCAAAAAATCCGGCTTCACCATCGGCGTGGTCGGTGTGGGCCGTATGGGCGCCAACATCGCCCGCCGGCTCAAGGAGGTAGGTTATCCAGTAACCGCAGTGTACGACGTGCGGCCCGAGGCGGCCCGCGAACTAGCGGTGGAACTGAAGGCCAAGGCCGCCGCCAGCCTGGCCGAAGTCACCGCCGCCGCCGATTACATCATCACCGTGGTCACCGACGACCAGGCGATGCTCTCCATCTTTGCCAAGAGCGGCGACAGCCTGCTGCAGGGAGCTAAGGGGAAGGTTTTTATCAATTGCGCCACCCTCAGCCCCGCAGTACATGTGGAAGTAGAAAAACGCGCCGCGGCAGTGAAAGCCTCCACCCTCGAAGGCTGCATGGCCTCCAGCATCACCCAGGCCCGCCAGGGCACCCTCTATCTGATGTGCGGCGGCAAGAAACCGGTCTTCGACAAGGTGCTGCCCATCCTCAAGGATATGAGTGTCAATCTGCGCTACGTGGGCAAGGCCGGCCAGGCCGCCCAGGTCAAGGCCCTGGTCAACATGGTGATGAACATCAACACCGCCGGCCTGGCCGAAGGCTTAGGCCTGGGCAAGGCCCTCAAGCTGGACCTCAAGGTGCTGATGGAAGTGTTCTCTCAGACCGGGGCCAACTCGCGGGTGCTGCAGACCGACGGCGAGGACATGGTCAACCGCGAGCACGACTGCTACTTCTCGGCCGCCCACGCCTCCAAGGATTCAGGCATCGCCCTGGCCCTGTCGCGCAAGGCCGGCCTCAACCTACCCCTGGCCCGCGCCTCCAAGGCCCAGTTCGACCGCATGATCGCCATCGGCAAGGGCGGATTGGACAAGTCGGGGGTCGCCGAATTGACCTTCCCCGGTCGTTCGGGTGCCAAGAAGAAAGCGAAGAAGTAGTTTTTTAGCGCCCAAGCCAAAGGCGGCGTTCCCTCCGGGGGACGCCGCCTTATTTATACCCGCCCGTGTCGGATGTCCACCATCCTCAGCGTCAACTCGTACTGCAGGGGCTCCCCCTTGAAAAAGCGTTCAAACTCCCCGGCCATAGTCGAGAAGTAGCGCGAGAAAGCGTGAGGAGCGCACCAGGCGATGTGCGGGGTGGCGAAAACATTGGGCAGCCGGCGCAGCACGCTGTCGGCGGGCAGGGGTTCGGGGTCGAAGACATCCAGGCCGGCCACCAACTCCCCGGCCTCAAGTCTTTTGATCAGCGCCGCCTGGTCCAGCACCTTGCCGCGCGAGCAGTTGATCAGGATGCCTCCCCGGCGCAGCAGTCCCAGTTCGCGCGCCCCGATCAGGCCCTCGGTCTTGGGGGTGTGCGGCACCTGCACCACCAGGATCTCGGCGTGGCCGATCACCTCGTCCAGTTCCCCGCGCACAATGCCCAACCGCGCCGCCACCTCGGCGGGCAGGTAGGGATCACAAACCCTGAGGTCCACCCGGAAAGGCGCCAGCAGCTCGATCAGGCGCTGGCCCACGTGGCCGCAGCCCACTAAGCCCACCCGCTTGCCGGTCAGTTCGCCGTTGACCCCCTCCTCGTTCTGGGTGCTGGCCCAGGTCTCGCTGCCGGCCATCATCTGCCTGAACACCATCCCGGCGTTGCGCAGGCAGACGATCATCAGCGCCAGGTCCCATTCGGCCACGGGCTGGGAGGAGGCGATATTGTCGGTATCCACCACCTTGATCCCCCGCTCCGCCGCAGCTGCTAGCTCTATGCCGTGGCCAAAACGGTCCCCGCGTATACCCGCGATGCGCAACTGGTCCGCCCCTTCCAACACCCGGCGGGTCAAATCGGGGAACAGATTGCCCATGCGGATCAACCCTTCGAAGCCCTGCAAGGCAGCGATCAGTTCGTCCTCGGTATAGGGCTTCTCAGTGACGGGCCGCACGGGTTCGACGAACTGGCTCAATCGTTCCCAGTCGCTTGGGTCCACCCAATTGGGACAGTCGATCAGCACTTTCGGTTTCATCGCTCGATCTCCTCATCTAAAGCAACCCGGCCGGCACCGATGCCGGTACTGGGCTGCATCACCTTCCAGATCCAACAGGCTACCACCACAAAGAGGACCGTAGTGACGAAAAAGGCGCTCCTGAATCCCCAGTGGGCCCCCACGTACCCCCCCATCACCGGCCCGAGGGACCAACCCAGGGAATTGGCGCTGGACATCACCCCGAAGGCCTTGCCCCGGTCGGACTCAGGCACCACCCTGGCGATCAGGGTGTTGGCCACCGGCCGGATGGCCCCGGTGGCCAGGCCGCTGCACACCATCAGCACCGCCAGCATGGCCATTGAGGTAGACAAGCCCTGGGCCAGGTAGAAAACCGCCGAGGCCAGCAGCCCCCACACCAAGGTCTTCTTGGCGCCCCAGTGCTCGCACCAACGGCTCGACAGGACCGAAGAGAGCGCACCTACCAGGCCACCGATGGAGAAGATCAGCCCGGCCAGGGACAACACGTCATCGGTGTGGGCCAACTCCTGTAAGAAGAGCGGCACCACCGGCATGATGAAGCCAAAGATAAATTGGATCAGGGTCAGGCTGACCAGCATGATGAAGAAGGACTGGATCTCCAGCAGCCGCCGCGCATCCTTCCACACCGAGCTCTGCGCCCCGATTTTAGGCTGGCGCTGGAAATCCTCCTTCACCCAGAGCTGCACCGCGATGCCGGCCAGCACTACCAGCAGGCCGGCGACGATCAGGCAGGGATGGTAGCCAAAGCGGTCGATGAAGGGACCACCGATCAGCGGCCCCACCGAGGCCCCCAGCATGAAGGCCCCCTGCATCAGCCCCAGGGCAAAACTCAGGTGCGGCGACGGGGTGGTGGTAGAGACCAGGGTCATGCAGGCGGTCACGGTGCCGGCCAGGGCGCCCTGGAGGACGCGGACACCCAGCAACTGCTCCACGCTGGTGACATAGGCCATGGCGATCACCGTCAGGCCGCCGCCGATCATCGATCGGACCACCATGGGCTTGCGCCCCAGCCGGTCGGCCAGCGCCCCCCAGAAGGGCGAGGAAATGGCCATGGCCAGCCCGGCGGCCGTGCCCATGTGGCCGGCCCAGATCAGGGTCTCGCCCAGATCTTTGACCTCAAATTCTTGGATATAGTACGGCAGGAAGGGCTGGATGGCGTGGAAGCCGATGATGGCGATGAGTTCGGCGATCCAAAGGGTGTAGAAATTGCGCTTCCAGGATATCTGCATGCAGGGATGGGTTGGTTGGGTTGACCAAATATCGCTCCTGCCCCGACTTTCCTCAATCCCCAGGCGCTGCACCCGCCCTCGCGATGGCCTGCTCCCGGCCACCGCGGAGGCAGGCCGCTTCACAGCACCAGCTGGTCCGCCGGCTCGTAGGCGCTGGTACGCGGGTTCCACTCCACGCCGCAGATCTGGCTCATCACCACCCACTCCCCTGGGCTCAGATTGCCTTGGTGGTGGTAGAGGAAACGCTCTAACCCCGCTTCGCCGGCCGATTCCAAGAGCATGCGCAGATCGCGCGCCGACATCGGATCTCCGTCGTGGGGGAAACGCCCGGTGTCGAGCCAGGGCACCAGCCGGGCGGGATCGTCCACCGCCGCCAGGGCCCGCCGGGTCTCCAGGGTCACCACCTGCTGGAAGAACTCGGGGCTCAGGGCGCTCTCGAAATCCACCCGCCTTTCCACCCCGGGCAACTCGATGCCGAAAAACGCCTCCACCACCCCCAGGGCGTCGGCGTCGTTCAGGCCCTGGTTCCACTCGCACAGGGTCTCTACCCAGCGGTACACCGTGCCGACGAAGCCGTCGAAGCCGCGGTGGAAGAAGTAGTGTTTGGGGTGGAGGTAGTCCATGAAGCCGCCCAGCGCGCCCAGGTCCATACCCGTCAGCGGGGCAAAAGCCGCCGAACGCGGGCCGATGCTCAGCTTGATGGGGCGGCTGGTGTGGGTGTCGATGGTCTGCCGCAGCCGGCGCAGATAGGTGGTCATCGACTCGGCCCTGAAGCGCATCCAGGCCAACATGTCGGGATCGGCACCCAGCATGTGGAAGGCCCCCAGCA
>CAMAVQ010000197.1 GCA_945861755.1 Gemmatimonas phototrophica | reverse complement strand
ATGATCGCCGAGATGGTCTGGGCCGCGTCCGTCATCTTGTCGTACATGGCCAACAGGGTGCGTTTGGCCGCCGGCTGGGGGATGAGCTTGAGGGTGATGCGGGTGATCACCCCCAACGCCCCTTCCGAGCCGATAAAAAGATCCTTGAGGGTGAAGCCCGCCACATCCTTGACACACTTGGTGCCGGTGTTGAGGATGCGGCCATCGGCCAACACCACCTCCAGGGCCATCACGTAGTCGCGGGTCACCCCGTACTTGAGCCCGCGCAGGCCGCCCGAATTGTTGGCGACGTTGCCGCCGATGGTCGAGATCTTGATTGAGCCCGGATCAGGGGGATAAAAGAGCCCGGCGGCCATGGCCGCGTCGCTGATCTGCTGGGTGATCACCCCAGGCTCTACCGTCATGGTCAGATTGCGGGTGTCTACCTCAAGGAGGTGATTCATGCGCACCAGGCAGAGCACCAGCCCACCGGCCACCGGCACCGACCCGCCCGAAAGCCCGGTGCCCGAGCCGCGGGTCACCACCGGGACGCGGGCCTCGTTGGCCCAGCGCAGCACGTTGGACACCTGACGGGTATTTTCGGGCAGCACCACGCAGTCGGGCAGCTGATATAACATGGCGGTGCCGTCGTACGCATAGACGCTCAGCTCCTCCGCACTGGTGAGGAGCTGGTCGGGCTTGAGAAAGCCTCTGAGTTGTTCGACTTGACTGCTGTTCATCATAGGGGATTTAACGAAAAACAAGGTTTATTCGCAACCCGCAGGCCTTCAGTCGCGGGCCAAGAGTTCGGCCGGCAGGTGCTCGACCCGGTTGAGGTATCTGAGCACCACTCGGCCCCCGGGCTCAAAGTCGAGGCGGGTGATGCCGGTGTTGCGGTGCTCCCAGTAGCTGCCCCTCCCAGACTGCGAATCTTCGAGGGCCTTGAGCAGCCCGTCGAGAAAGTCGCCGTGGGAAACCAGGCCGATTCGGCCCCCGTTGCCGGCCATCTCGCGCAGCTGGCGCGCCACATCCATCGCCCTCCTCTGCGCCTGGTACACCTCCTCCTGTCCGCCCTGCCACCACCCCTGCTCGGCGATCTGTTCCGACAGCTGGGTTTCGGGGAAACGCGCCTGGATCTGGTGCCGCGACAACCCCGGCAACCCCACCTTGCCGCCGTCCTGGTCGAGGTAGATACCGCCAACCTCGTGCAGGTCCACCCAGACCTTGGGCCGCACCCCCACTTTCCCGCCGATGAACTGGGCCGTGTGCAGGGCGCGGACCATCGCACTGCAGTAGAGCTGGTCCAGCACTGGCCGCTCTGGTTGGTGTTCGTCGGGGTAGAGATGCCCTCTCCGGGCCATGAATTCGGCGGCACACTGGGCCTGGCGCTCCCCCTTGGCCGTCAGCTCGGGGTCCTGGTGGCGGCGGCCCTGAGCGGCAGGGCTGCCGGGGAGAGCACTTTCGATGACGTTATTCTGCGATTGCCCGTGGCGGATCAAATACACTTCCATCGCTCACCTTGACACTAGGGGAAGGCGGGTCTACTTTTGCGCCGGCGAAAAATAGTTGCAACAACAGAAGGACCAGAAGATATGAATATTAGGGTACGCCAGGGCCAGATCCAAGCAGAACGCAGCACCACCCTGATCGTCAACCTGTTCCAGGATGCCCGTCCCACGGGCGCTGCCAAGGCGGTGGACCAAGTCTTGGGAGGCATGATCAGCGCTGCACTGGACAGCGGGGATTTCAGCGGCCAGAAGAACGAACTCCTGCTCCTCTACCCCGGCAAGGGCCGCAAAAATCATGCAGCCCGCCGCGTGTTGGTGGTAGGCTTGGGCAAACCGGCCGACTTTGACCTCGAGGCCGCCCGTCAGGCCGCCGGCACTGCGGCCAGACGGCTCCAAGATTTGGGGGTTGAGGAGGCGGCCACCGTACTCCACGGCAGTGGCGCCGGCGGCCTCGATGCCGAGGCGGCGGCCGAGGCCCTGGCCGAAGGCAGCCTGCTGGCCTGTTACCGCTTCGACCACTACCGCAGCGTCAACCAGGCCCGCAAGCAACTAAAGACCCTGACGGTGGTTGAATCTTCACCCGCTAAACTCAAAGCCATTCGCCGCGGACTGCGCACCGGCGTTCAGATCGCCAGCGCCACCAACCTGGCCCGCGACCTGGGCAACCATCCCGGCAACGTCGCCACGCCAATTTATCTGGCCAGCGTCGCCCGCCGACTTGCCCGCCAGCACGGCTTGAGTTGCCGGGTCATTGACCAAGGCGGCATGAAAAAGCTGGGCATGGGTGCCCTGCTTGCCGTGGCCCAGGGCAGCGCCCAACCGCCGCGTTTCATCGTCTTGGAACACCACAAGAAGGTCGGGGGACGGCCCCTGGTCTTGGAGGGCAAGGGGGTCACCTTCGACAGCGGCGGCATCTCCCTCAAACCGGGGGACAAGATGGAGGACATGAAGTTCGACATGTGTGGCGCCGCTGCGGTCCTGGGTGCCATGCAGGCCGTCGCCTCCCTAAAGGTGCCCCGCTATGTGGTCGGCCTGGTGGCCGCCACCGAGAACCTGCCCGACGGCCGGGCCTTCAAGCCGGGCGACATTCTCAAGACCCTCACCGGTAAAACCATCGAGATCGTCAACACCGACGCCGAGGGCCGGCTGATCCTGGCCGACACCCTGGGTTATGCCCGGCGTTTCAACCCGGCAGGGGTAGTGGACCTGGCCACCCTCACCGGTGCCTGCGTGGTGGCCCTGGGGCACCACGCCAGCGGCATGTTCAGCAACGACAATGACCTGGCCGAACGGGTGCGCCAAGCCGGCGAACATACCAACGAACGTGTCTGGCCCCTGCCTTTGTGGGCCGAATACCGCGAGCAGATCAAGAGCGACTACGCCGATATGAAAAACACCGGCGGCCGGCCCGGCGGGGCCAGCACCGGCGCTGCCCTGTTGGCCGAGTTTGCCAGTGAGTATCCCTGGGTGCATCTCGACATCGCTGGTACCGCCTGGAGCAGCCAGTCCAAACCCTACACCCCCAAGGGTTGTGTCGGCCTTGGCGTGCGCCTGCTGGTCCAATTGGCCCGCACCTGGAAGAACTAGGCAAAACCATGATCCTTTCCGATAGCACCCTGAAAAAAATGCTCCAAAGTGGTGAATTGCTCGTCGACCCCATCACCCCCGAGCAGATCCAGCCGGCCTCCATCGACCTGCGCCTGAGCGATCACTTCCTCAAGGTAAACGAGAACACCCTCGACGTCATCCGGCTCGACAGCGAGCTGAAATACGAGGAACTCAACCAGAGCGAGATCATCATCCCCCCCCATTCCTTCCTGCTGGCCACCACCCGGGAGTATATACGCCTGCCCAATGACCTGACCGCCTTTGTCGAGGGACGCAGTTCCATCGGCCGCATCGGCCTCTTCATCCAGAATGCCGGCTGGGTCGATCCCGGTTTCGAAGGCACCATCACCCTAGAACTGTACAACGCCAACCGCCTGCCCATCCGTCTGCAGGAGGGCCGCCGCATCTGCCAGTTGGTCTTTGCGCGTATGGATCAAGTGGCCGACCGTCCTTATCAGGGCAAGTACCAGGGCCAGCAGGGGGCCACAGGCAGCCGCATCGCCCAGGAACAGGACCGCTGAGGCCAGCTCGGACCCTGAGGCAAACGAAAATGCCCCACTCACCCCTCAGGCTGGCAGCCCTGTACCGACCCCTTCCCTTCCACTTTGAGATCCGCCTGGCAGCCACTGCCTTTTTCCTGTGGTACCTTGCCGGCAGCTTTCAGGCCCAGATCGGCATCTCGCTCCAACAATTCAGACTGGTGGTAGACTCGCCGAACTGGCACCCCCAGTGGCCCGCGTGGCCCTGGCTCCTGGCAGTGAGCGGTTTGGCCCTGGCCTATGGCCGCCACCGCTGGGGGAAGCGGACGCCGGAGCAAACCCTCCGGCTGAGTCAAAATCTCCGACAACTGTCGCTGCTCACCGGAGCGCTCTTGTTGCTCCGTCTGTGCACCCTGTGGTCCCCCCTCACCACCCTTTTCCCTTACCTGACACTGCTCTGGTCACCCCACGCTACCTGGGCGCTGGCTGCGGCCTTTTTTCTTTTTTCCCAGGCAGGCAGGTTACCCATAGTCTCCACCCGACGCCTGGCCCTATGCTTGTCAGCGGCCAGTGCCCTCGTCCTTGCGCTTTGGGCCCTGTATTTCTGCCAGATGACCATGCTCCACGGGGACGAGGCTCACTATCTGCGGGTTACCCAGAGCCTCCTGCACGACGGGGACATGGATCTGAGCAACAACCTGGGGCCGGATCAGGTCGTGGAATATCACGTCATCGATTTCCCCCCCCATCAAGCACCAGGTTCACCGCCGGGAAAGATCCATTCCGTCCACCCAATTGGCCTCTCTGCCCTGCTGGTGCCGGCCTACTGGACGGGCTTGACCTTATGGAATAACCCCCGCCTGGCCTGCAGCCTAGTCATCGCCGTGCTGAGCGCCGGGGTCCTCACCCTGGCCTTCCTCTGGCTGGTACGCCTGGGCTTCAATCAATGGCACGCCCTGGCCTGTACCCTGGTCGTGGCCACTACCACGCCTTTCTTCCTGTACACCGCGCAACTCTACCCAGAAATCCCGGCGCTGCTCATCGCCCTCTTGTGTCTGCGCTTATTGACTCACTGGCAATCGCCCACACCGGGGTACCTTTCACTGGGGACCCGCGAGCCTTATATACTGGCTGGCCTGACCGCCCTATTGATCGGCCTGCTCTTTCTCCATCCCCGCTACCTCCCCCTGGCTGCTTTCCTGGGGGCCGGAATCGGCTTGCAGGTGTGGCACAGCCCGCAGCGCCGGTCACTCCTGCGCTGGTGCCTCCCCCTGACCGGGGCTGGGGCGGTGGCCATAGTGGCGTTCAACTACGCCTACAGCAACGACCCCTTCGGCCCCTTCCTGCCGGGCAACGCCTGGGATTCTGAGGCCTTGAAGGGCGCCACCCTGCTGCTCTCCCTGCCCGGTCAGTGGTTGCACGAAACCACCGGCCTGCTCAACTCCTCGCCGGTTTTCCTGGCCAGTCTGCTCGGCCTCGCCTTGCTGGCCACCAGGCGCGACCGCCGCGGCTGGGGTGTTCTGGCCTTCTACCTGGTCACCGCCGGCGTCAACGGCCTGCACCCGGACTGGACCTTCGGCTTCTGCCCGCCGGCTCGTTATCTGCTGACGGCCATGCCCGTGCTGCTTTTTGGTTTGGCCCTCTTCGTGCAGACCTATGGCAACCGCCTGCTGCCGCTTTTCGGCCTACTCTTCGCGCTGATGATCAGCTACGACAGTGTGGCCTGTGTGGTGGCCATGCCCGAACAGGGCTATGGCGGCAACCACCTCTCGGTGCGCACCCTCGATGAGTTTTACCCTTTCGACGTCCACTTCTTCTTTCAGACCACCGGGGCCTTGCCCTGGGGGGACCTGGCCTTCTGGGCGCTGGCCATTGCCGGATTGGCTGCCGCGCTCTTCTCCAAATTGAGCCGCTCCTGGCGCTGGGCCAGTCTGCTGGCTGTTAGTCTGCTCCCCTTTGCCTGGGGTAAAGCGGGCACCCTAACAGAGCGTCTCTGGAGAAATGTCTCCCCGTACCTACTGCAACTGAACCCCGCCGGCGAGATCCCCGCAGGGGTGCAGTTTTTCAACCGACACATCGAAAAAGAATACCAGATGACCACCGGCCACGCGCTGAAGGCCGGGGGCTTCGGCGCCCAGGCCCCGCCAAACCCC
>CAMAVQ010000196.1 GCA_945861755.1 Gemmatimonas phototrophica | reverse complement strand
GGCTGCGGAGTTTTCCTACTTCCTGCGCTCCCGCCAGACCAATGGCTTTGACCGCCTGCGGCTGGAGACCTCGGCCCCCAGCCACTTCACGGCTGCCTACCTAGAAGGTCAGCCGGTGGCCGCCACCGTTGAGACCACTGCCACCGGCTTCCAGTTGACTTTTCCCCAAGCGGTCCGCAGCGACCAGTTGGTGGAATTGCGCTTTGCGTCCTCCATTTTTCTCCAATCCACCCTTTTCGACCTTTTCCTTGAAGACAGTCGCCAGGGGCCCGGCCTGCGCCAAAGGGTAGATCCGGGGGATGCCACCGACCAAGTGGAGAGCAGCACCAACGTGGTGCGGTTGCCGGTCACCCGCGACCTCTTCGCCGCCCTGGATCTCAGCTCGCGGGTGATCACCCCCAACAGCGACGGTGTCAATGACCAGGCCGTGGCAGTGGTGAGTCTGCTCAACGTGCTGGAACCTCGCCCCCTACATCTGCGGGTCTACGACCTGTCCGGCCGCCTGCTCAGGGTGGTGGAACTGGAGAGTAAGGCCGGCCAGCAGCGTCTGGCCTGGGATGGTCGGGATGACCGGGACCAGCTGGTCCCACCTGGGGTATATATAATGGAAATAGGGATCGAGGGAGATGCCGGTGCCAAGGCGACCAGGCGTTTGGTCTCCGTGGCCTATTGAGATTACCATTAAAAAATTCTTGACAATAGGAAGGCGATCCATTAGAGTAGAATACCTAAATTTGTTCTAGGCCTACAAGAATATACCTGAGAAAGGAGGTGAAAGACCTCTGTAACGCGGCTTTGTGGCAAAGCAACAAGTGCGATGGCTACTTGCCATCCGATCCCAACTCAGCACTGCTCTCTCAAGGAGAAATTTAATGCGCAAGCCCCTAGCCCTTACTCTGGGCGCGATGCTAGTAGCTGCCAGCGTCTGGGCCCAGGAACCGGCCGAGGTGCCCCTGTACTTCGCGGTCGGTATCCCCGATGCCAACGTCCCCAACGTCGACGGCAGCAACGCCGATTGGAAGTGGGTGGACAAGAGTTTTGAAGTTACCATCGAAGACATGCATGCCCTCACCGGCAGCGCCGATAACGCCGATGACCTGTTCATCGACATTCTCGTCGGCTGGAACCAGAGCAAGAACAGCATGTATGCGATGATCCATTCCCACGACGATTTCCTTATTGTGGACAAGAACCCCAGCTGTACCTTCCGCGATGACAACTGCGAAGTGCACTTCGATCCGGATAACCAGGGCGGTGGTCCTTATTCTGCCCCGGCCGACCAGGATCTGCAGCCGGCCTTCCAGATGTGCCTGAGCTTCTCCGATCAGTTCCCCCGGGTACAGATGTACAACGGTGCTCTGGGCAACTTCAATCAGAGCGCTTTCGACTTCTGGTGGACCCACTCCGGCGACTTCGTCAAGGCCAACATGGTCAACCAGGGCCAGGAGTACTACTACGAGTTCTCCGCCATTCTCTTTGACCCGCTCTCCGTCAGTGGCGGCCCGGATGCCAGCACCAAGTGGGTGCTGGCTCCTGAGCAGACCATCGGCATGTCCATCTCCGTGGACGATGCCGACGAAGGTGTCAATGCCAATGGCGTCCTGGGCCAGGAAGACCTGTGCGACGGCGGTTGCCCGGACGGCTTCTTCTGGCAGGCGCAGTTCAGCATGTCAGAGCAGTTCATGAACAGCGGCGGTATGCCCGATATCTTCCTGACCGCCCCTGGTACGAGCACTGCAGTTGAGTCCACCTCTTGGGGCCAGCTCAAGACCCTCGTCAAAGAGGATATCTGAGCCTCTTTACCCCATAGAGGTTAGTGTCGCGAGGGGAGGGGAACTGCGTTCCCCTCCCCTCTCTTAATCAATCTCTCTGACTCTTGAAGCGGGCGAGATGGCATGAGGCGCTGGTCTGAAAAGATCTTGTGGGTTCTGCTGGGCATGTACACTGCGGCATGCCCGATCGGGGCGGTGGACCTTTGGCAGGTGGGCACCACCGGTCTTACCTGGGAAAGCGTGGGCACCCCGGAAGCCTTGGCTATCAACGCCAGGACCCTCCTGCCATCGGCGGTGAACTCGGCGCAGAATGCCCTGACCGACCTGCGCAAACGCGGCGGCCGCATCGAATCGCCCCAGAGTTCCGAAGACCTGACCACCCTGCTCACCGACGGCAACGAAGACACCTTCTGGAAGATCACCCGCGAACGCCGCCCCGATGGCACCTCCATGATCGTTGACCTGGGTGCCATCCTGCCGATCAACCGCATCCGCATCCCGGGCGACAAGGATTCCTTCTTGCGGGCCTATGACCTCTACGTCCACAATGGTAATCCCGATCAACTCCGCGACGACCGCCCCATCGCCTATACCACGCTGATCCGCACTAACCTGGAACAGGATACGCCGGTCATCGATGTCGAGTTCCCCCTGCAGTTCGTGCGTTTCATCCGCCTCATCAGTCGCTCGGGCCAGGAATTCATCATCTCTGAGGCCGAAGTGTATGGGGATGGTTTCGCTCCCTCCAGTCGTTTCGCCTCCCAGGTCATCGACCTGGGGGCCGCCGCCAACTTTGGCCGGATCGATCTTGCTACCCAGACCGACTCTTCTACCCAGGTCGTCCTGCAGACCCGCACTGGCACCGTCCCCGACCCCAGCATTTACTACCGCAAGACCGTCATCTTTGAGGGCGAGGACCGGGCCGAGGAGCCCATCCTGCCTGTCGGCGACCCTGCTTCGGCCGAGGCTTACAAGAAGCTGGTGGGCGCCGACAAGGGGAGAATTGTGGATAATATCGTCGAGTGGAGCCCCTGGTCCGCCCCCTACGAGACCGTCAATGGCCTGCTACTCTCCCCAGGCAACCGCCGCTACCTCCAGTTCCGGCTCTTGTTCTCTTCCCAGAATGCCCGGCGTGGGGCGGTGGTTGAATCCTTTGCCTTCGAATACTCGACCCCGGCTCTGGGACGCGAACTGGTCGCCGAAGTGACCCCTGGCACCGTGGTTCTGGGAGAAGAGGAACTCTTCGACTATTACATCAGATCCCAGTTCGGCCCCGAGACCCCTGGTTTTGACCGCCTCGAGATCAAGACCCCTTTCAAGGCCTTGCTCAAAGGTGTGGAGCTGGGCGGGGAGGTACTCCCGGCCTCTGCCTACACCGAAGTGGACGACGGGGACAATAGCCGGCTCACCATCCAGCTCAACGGACGGCGAATCTCCACTTCGGGGCAGGTGCTGCGCATCTCCTTCCAAACCCTGGTCACGGTCTATGGCACCACCTTTTTCGCCAAGGTCTTCGATAGCCAGAGCGATGCCCTGGGTCAGGACGTGATTTCCGGCGACGCCTCTCCGGCTGCCGACTCCGATCGCCTCTCCGTGCAGGGGGCATTGCGCAGCGAGCTAGTGCTCGATTTCCGCGCGGCCCCCGCGGTGTTCACGCCTAACGGCGACGGCGTCAATGACCAGGGAACGGTGACCTATATCCTTCTCAGGGCCCTCCACCCCGTGCCCCTGGAACTGACCATCTACGACCTGGCAGGCAGAGCGGTACGTCGGTTACAGCGGTCCTCAGGACTCAATGGCCCCCAGGAAGTCCATTGGGATGGGCTGGATGACCATCACAACCGGGTGGCCCCGGGCCTTTATCTTGTGCGGTTGTCGGTGGACACCGATACCGGTTCAGAGACGCAGACCCAGTTGGTGGGTGTGGTCTACTAAGACCTCAGGAGCAGAACCCATGAAACCCATGAGATCCCTGGGAGTGGCCATCCTGGCGCTTCTGGCAGGGTGTTGGACTGCAGCTCAGGCCGAGCGGATCTCTTTTGATACCCCCGAGTCGTGGAGCACCTGGTCCATCCCCAGCGGCGCAGTAGAATTGACCGACCAAGGCATTGTGCCGGTGTCAGTGCGCAAACACACCAACGCGGCGCTGGACGCGGCGAAATTCGCGGGCGTCTTCAAGGCCGGCAGCACCCAGGCCCAGGCCGGGTTGGTGGTCGACGGAAATCCACATACTGGCTGGGCCCCCCAGGACGGCGACCCATTGGAGAACTGGTGGATCGAAGTGGACCTGGGCCGCTTGGTAACCGCCGAAAAGGTCCGGCTCTACTTTGCCGAGGACAGCCCTCCCCTCGAGTTCTTCAACGTGCTGCTCTCCACCGGCGAACAGTTTTTCACCAATGCGCTGGTGCCCATTCCCGGCACCATGGTTTTTAGCCATTCCGAAACCTTTGGCTTCAACAAGGCACACGTGATCGAGTTGAGTTTCAAACACAGCTCGGTCCGCGCCCTGCGCCTCCTGGCCACCCAGCGCACCGCCGGCTTCCAGCTCACCGAGGTTGAGGTGGTGACCATCGGCGACAACGTAGCCCTGGGCCTGCTCGACCGCGGCGGCAGCATCGATCTGATCACCGATCTGCAAAATGTTTTGGAGGGCGGCGAGCGCATGGTTGACGGTGATATCGTCACCAATTGGGCCCTGCAGACCTTCCACCAGACCCAGACCGGCAAGGATGTCTTCAACCGCATCATTTTCGATCTGGGCGCCCTCTACTGGCTCGACCAGCTGCGCGTGGTCGGCGAGCCGGCCAGCGCCCCCTCGGGACTGCGCTCGGTTTATGGCAACTTTTTCTGGTACCAGGTGCTGGCCTCGGATGGCTCGCGCGCCCCGGACGGCACCTTGCGCTGGCACGAAATCGCTTTTCTGCCCAACCTGCCAGAAAACCAGATCGAAACCCGCAACTTTGACCACGCTTTCCCGCTGCAAAAGGTTCGCTACATCCAGCACTATTACCCTTCCACGGCAGAAGGAGGGGAGCGGGAGGGAACCCACGGGCTGTACCGCAACTTCGGCCTGATCAGCGAATACCAGTTCTACGGCGAGGGGTATCCGGCCGAACTGCGCTTGCGTTCGCCCATCCTCGACCTGAAGGGCATCCGGAACACCGCCTCGGTCGAGTGGGAGGATTCCCAGCCAGCCGGCACTCATATCGAGGTCTACACCCGCACCGGCAACGAGGTCGTCGAGGAAGTCCGCTACTACGACAAAAAAGGCAAGGAGATCACCCAGAAAAAGTGGGAGAAGACCCCGGCCACCCAGCGCGGACCGGTGGACACCCTCCAGTCCATCGGTAGCGATTGGAGCATCTGGAGCCCGGCCTATACCCGCTCCGATGAGCTGTTCAAGTCGCCCTCGCCGCGCCAGTATCTGCAAGTCGAGGTCCGGCTGCTCTCCGAAGATCCGCAGGCCACGGCCACCCTGCGCGCACTACACCTGAACTACGAGAACCCCATCGCCATCCAGACGGCCGGTGAGGTCTACCCCCAACAGGTCCAGCCGGGGGAGGCCAAAGAGTTCACCTACTTCACCCGCCCCACCTTCGGCGGCCGTTCCCAGGGATTCAACCGCCTGACCCTCAATGCCTCAGTCCCGGTGGTCTTCACCCATCTGAAGATCGGCGATCAGGACGTCCAAGGGACCGTAGACCCCACTGCCGAGGGTTTTGTGCTCACCCTGCCCTCGGTGGTCAAATCCGAAGAACTGGTCCAGCTCTCCTTCCGCTCCACCATCTTCCAGAACCGCACCCGTTTCGACCTTTTCCTGAGCAACACCCAGCTGGGAGAAGCCGTGTTGCAGCGGGTGGACGAGGGGGATGCCAGCACCGAGGTGGCCAGCGAATCCATCTCCGTCAGCTTGCCTATCACCGGCGAGCTGTTGACCAACGTCTCGATGGTGCCGGCAGTGCTGACCCCCAATGGCGATGGCGTGGGAGATGAGATGCG
>CAMAVQ010000195.1 GCA_945861755.1 Gemmatimonas phototrophica | reverse complement strand
ACCGCACTGGTCCCCTCCTCACCCACCCAACTCAATCCCACCGGAGCCCCAGGACCCGCCTGGTCCTTGCCCACCTGAGCCCCGGCAAACACCGACCGGCTGCTCTCCCCGTTTCCCGTCACCACCGTCACTGCATAGTAATAGGTCTCCCCTCCCACCACCGCACTGTCCAGATAGGCGGTCTGACCGGTGGTGAAGCTCAAGCCCTCCGAGCCGGCCAGCCGCGTATACCCCTGGTCCGGACGCAACGAGCGATACACGTTATAGCCCTGTAACTCTTCCTCCCCGCTCGCATTCCAACGCACCGCCACCCTGCCTATCCCCCCCTCCACCACCAAACCACCCGGCACCACAACCCCGGCAGTGCGCGCCTGGCTACCGGTTCCCAGCGGACCAGCATTGCCGATCCTGTCAAAGGCCAACACCGTATAGGAATAGACCGAGGCGATCTCCAGCCCCTCGTCCACATGCTGAAAGGTCTGGGCATCGACCGTATCCACCGGCACCAGCGAACCACCCACGGTGGACCGCAGCACTACATACCCTGCCAGTCCAGTCAACCCTCCCCCGTCGGCATCGCGGGCCGGGGCGCTCCAGTTCACTGTCAGACGCCCTGGACGACCTTGATCGGCCACCACCCAGATATTCTGCGGCGCCCCCGGCGGCGAGTGATCTGCAAGCACCGTGGCCCCCACAAAGGGCGAAAGCAGACTGAGCACCCCGAGGGTATCCACGGCGGCGATGCGGTAGAAAAACGTCTTCCCCGACGCATCGAGCGAATCCACCAGGCCGAGTATGCCGGTGGTGATCTGCAGGGTGGTGTCCCCTTCGCCGTGGACCAACCGATACTGGCCGTTGGACTGCTCGGCGCGGAAAAGCGCATACCCAGCCAGACGCTGACTGACGACGGCCTCCCAGCCCAGACGGATGAAACCAATACCCGGCTCGACGCTCAGCCCCTTGGGCGTGGACACCAGCTCGCGGCCCAACTCGGACTGGGGATCCATAGGATTGCTGCGCTCTCGATCGCAACTAAGACCTAAGAGCAGCAATACACCACTCAGCGCCAGAACAGACGACCGTCGTTTCATAGCCATTTCCGCACTCGCAGTTGAAGGCTTTGGGGAGCCAGGATCATTTGCAGCGAGCGCCGGGACACCTCGGAGGAGACCACTTCGGTTTCGTGGGTGAAAAGCAGGCGCAGGCCGTTGATCGCCAGGGCGGCGCTCAGCGCCCAGCAGACCTGGCCTTTGGTATCCTGGGTGGTGGTCCGTTGGTAGTACGACTCGATCTCTGCGGGATCGGACTCTCGCTGGTAACGGGCGTAAAAATCATCGGCCTTGTCCCGGTAGTTGCTGCCCCAGTTGTAGAGCAGGAAACTGCCCCCCAGATAACCCGCAGCCCACAACGTGCGGGGGGTGAAATACCCGCGGCGTTGGGCGGCAAAGCTGCTCCTTTTGGGCAGGTACCCAGGGGTCGGCGAGGGGAGCGGCACCGGAGGAGGAAGGAGGGAGGGGACCGACTCGACCGCGCTTTGGGAGAGGGAATCAGCCGCCCAAGGGGACTGCAGCGAATCCCCCTCCATCGGTGCAGCCGCCTGGTGATCGGCGCCGATCACCAAGGTGTCAGGCCCGACCAACTCGGGACTGGGGGCGGTGCTGAGGGAATCAGCCGCTGCGGGGGTTCCCTCCAGGGCCAGAACGATGAACACCGAAGCGATCCACAACCCAGGCATAGCACCTTCCTCTCTCATGCGATGAACAAGGGGAACCGTCTCCGACACAGCTCGGCGACTTTCCTGGGGACCTGCTATCAGGTTTCAATCTAGACGGTAAACTAGCTGATATACACTGTCAAAAAAAAGAGCGTCATCTAGGTGGTACCTGTCGGCCCTGGAGCAATGAGCCCTTGGACGAACGTCAGCGGAGCAACAGGATCTTCTGCGCCACCTGCAGCCCTCCCGAACGCAGCACCACCAAGTAGATCCCACTGGCGGCCTCCCGGCCTTCGTGGTCCCGCCCGTCCCAGACCACCTGGTGCCGGCCAGCAGCCAGCGACTGGCCGACCAGCAGGCGTACTTGTTGCCCTACAATATTGTACACCCCCAGTTCCACCGGGCCCGCTGCCGCCAGGGTGTAGGCGATCTGAGTGGCCGAGTTGAAGGGATTGGGAACCCCGGGGTCCAACTGCACCCCAGCAGCCGGAACCTCGGCTTGCAGGCCGGCAACGCTCTGCCTCGGCGCTGGCGCCACCGCAATGCCGCGCAAACCCTGGCCGGCAGCGTAGCGCTGCATTAGGGAGTCCCCGGCCACCGAAATCACCGCAATTTCGGTGGCGCCCGAACTAGTGACCAGGGCCTGGGCTCCGCCTGGGGAAAAAGAGATGGCCCGGGGATCGGCGCCCACCTTCAGGGTCTTGATCACCGTCTCGGTCCGCACATCCACAATCACCACCGCACTGTCCTGCTGGGCGGTCAGGTACAGGCGCCGTCCATCCGGACTGACCGCTGCCGCGAAGGTCCCGCTCACCGGCAGCTGGACCGATCGGGCCACCCGGTTGCGGGCCGTCTCGATGACCGTGAGTTGGTTGCGGCTGAGGCTGGTGACATAGAGCCGCCGCAGATCCCGGCTCAGGGCCAGGGAGCGGGGTTGGGCTGGCACCGAGATGCGGGCCACTTCTTTGCCGTTCAGGTCCAGGGCCAGCACCCGGCTGTTGTTCAGGTCGGTGACGTAGAGACTGGTGCGGGTGGCGGCCACCCCGTACGGCCCGTCCTGCACCTGGGGCAGCAAGAAACGCCGCGTGGTGCCCGCTGCCAGATCGATGGCGGTCAGGGACGAGGCCCCCGAGTTGGTCACGTACAGGGTTTTGGCATCAGGGGAAAGGGCCAGGTCCAGGGGCTGGGCGGCCACCGCGATCTTGTCCACCACCTGGAAAGTGGCCGTGGAGACCACATAGATCTGACCTGATCCCAGGCTGGCGATGTAGAGCCGGCGGCCATCCGGGGACAGCAATACCTGGATGGGTTCGTCACCCACCGGGACCCGGGCCAACTCCCGCTCATTGCCGGTATCGATGACGCTGACCAGGTCTGCTTCGCGCACCGCGCTGAAAAGCAGCGGCGCCCCACTGAGGGCCACCACCTCGAAATCCAGCCAGTGTTCAGCCGCCGGATAAACCGTAGCCTGCCCCTGGCGGTTCAGGGCCTGGATCTGGTAACTCAGGCGGGAACCGGTCGGCTGGCCCGGGATGGAGGCCGAATACAGGCCCTGCCCCAGTGCTTTCATGTTGATGTTCCGGGTCTGGGCGCCCGCCGCGCTGCGATAGGAAAGCACCACGTGTGCGGCGCCCTGGGAGCGCAACCGGACCGTATAGGGGCCCTGGGCATCGGGGGTGTTGCCTGGCAGCATATCGGGATCGAGGGTGGGGAAACCCGCAAGGACCAACCCGGTGTTGAAGTTTACGCCATCCCGTTGTTGGCCCGAGCGCAGCACGATCAGTTGAGCCCATGCCGGTTCGGCGATATTATCGTAGTACTCGGCGGGGAACCCCGTGGGCAATTCGCTGAAGATGCCGCCGAAGTTCTCGGCGGTGATCCGTCCCGCCACCGGTTCCAACCGCAGCCGGTACTGGCCCGGAGAAAGGCCGCGCAGCACAAAATCACCCCGATTTTTGGCAGTGGCAAAGGCCCCCGACAAGGTCCCGTACCGCTCGCCGGTGTCCAGGTTCTCTGCTGTCAACTCCGCCCCAAAGAGCGGCTGGCCCTGCGCGTCCTTTACCGTGCCGGATATCCTCGCTTCGCCCGCCAGGAAATTGGGACTGGGGTACAGGACGCTGGCCCCGGCCTGGTCGTCGGCCTCCAGGGTGGAGGCAGTGCCCGGGCCGTCGTCGCTGTAGTAGGGAATCATGGTGGGGCGGATCTGGGCCGGGCCGTCGAGGGGGGTGTGGTCTAGGCCGATAAGGTGGCCGATCTCGTGCACCGCCACATCCTTGAGTTCCACGCGGTTGGCCTGTTGCCCCTGGCCAAAATGAAAATCGCGGCCATTGAAGATGATATCGGCGTCGCTGATCTCACCGGTCAGCGAGTTGGAGTTGATGCGGGTCAGGGCGATGATGCCTGTCCCCCGGGGCGCCTGCAGCCATTCGCCGGTCTCATCGAAGACCACGACATTGACCCGGTCGTCACCAGATGGCGCCTCCACCTCAACCAGTCCCTGGTCGACAAAGATCACGCGAGAACCAGGTACCTCCGTCCACACCGCAAAGCTCTCGCGCAGGAGGCGCTGCGCCGTATCAGCGGGCAGATCGTCGGAGCCAGCGCGGTCGAGGACGAAGTTGATTTTTTCCGGGTTCTTCCAGGCCACCCGCACCGGACCCCTGGAGCTGTCGAAGGTCTGGATAAGAAAGGCCCGGGCCGGCAATGCCCCCCACAGCAGCAGCCAGACCAGCGCGCTAACGCTGCGCATCCCCTGTCCCTTCCTTTGCCAGCCGGCGTACCCGCGAGAGAAACGCCTCCAACTCCATCCCGTCCAGGCTGGCGCCCTGGCCTCCGTGTAACCGGGCCTCCCCGGCATCTTGGCGCACCCGCGGCTTGGCGGCTGCGTCCCGCTGCACCCGGAACTTCCCCTGGCTCAGCCCCACCGGCCAGGGGTGGCCCAGCCGATCCGGTTCGGTGAGGAAAAGCACCACCTCCTCCCCAGGAGCAAACTGGGGCATGCCGGCCAGGTGGAGTTGCCGGCCCCGGTACTCACCGCCGGGCAGACACACCTCCAGGCTGGCGCCGGCCTGGCCTTTGACAACCTCGCCCACCTCAAAGGTAAGCTGGGTATAGGGTTGCCCGGCGATGATCTCCGTCTGGGACGCGGTGCAGGTGCCGACAATAACACAGCTAGCCGTGCGGGTCAGCGCCTCCAGGTCGTAGCGCCATAGGGTGGTGGCCTCTAGGGCATCACACAGGGAGAAGAGCAGCAGGAAGGGCAGCATGGAGATCCTTTCGGAGGACGACAACTTATATATAGACCGGAAGGCCGGGCAGAAAGTTGCACATCAGCCCGCCTGAATATAACTTTTTACCCCCATGCCCACCGTATCCGCGTTTTCCCCTCTAACGATCCCTCTCATCCTCGACACGCTCGAAGCCCTGTACCCGGAGCCGCCTATTCCGCTGCGCCACCAGGACCCCTACACCCTGCTGGTGGCCGTGGTGCTCTCGGCCCAGTGTACTGATGTGCGCGTCAACCAGGTCACCCCGGCTCTTTTTGCCCGCGCCTGCACCCCCCAGGAGATGGCCGAACTTCCGGTCGAGACGATCCAAGCTATCATCAGACCCTGCGGCCTGGCCCCGCAAAAAGCCCGGGCCATCCGCGAACTGTCGCGGCTGATCGCCGAGGACCACCAGGGACAGGTTCCCCACACCCTCGTGGAACTGGAAGCTCTGCCCGGAGTCGGGCACAAAACCGCCCAGGTGGTCCTGGCCCAGGCCTTTGGCGAACCCACCTTTCCGGTTGATACCCACATCCACCGCCTGGCCTGGCGCTGGGGTCTTTCCAGCGGCAAAAACGTGGTCCAGACCGAAAAGGACCTCAAGCGCCTGTTCCCCAAGGACCGCTGGAACCGCCTTCATCTGCAAATCATTTACTTCGGGCGCGAACACTGCCCCGCCCGGGGCCACGATCCCCATCGCTGCCCCCTTTGCAGCCAGGTGGGCCGGCGGGAGTTGTTTCAGTAGGGAAACCCCTGCTGGACTTCAGACGAGCCTGATATCAACTTTGTAGTGCAACCATTCCGTTCAGGGAACATAGCATTCCTCCGGTGTTCGGTAGGCCAACCGCTTTCGCGGTCGTCGATTGAGCTTGGTGGCAATGCGATTGCAGTCGTGCTGGGAGAGGTGTTCCATGCTCTTG
>CAMAVQ010000194.1 GCA_945861755.1 Gemmatimonas phototrophica | reverse complement strand
TATGAAACCGCCTTTCTTTCCGGCCTCCGCGCTAAAGAACTGCGGAACTTAACCATCGATCACTTGGACCAGGTCCGCAGCGGCCTTCACCTTGATGCTGAATGGACCAAGAACCGGCAGCCTGGCTTCCAGCCTCTCCCGAAAGCCCTTGTGGGCCGCCTGAGGGCCTTTGCAGAGGCGGGAGAACCTGATCGCCTCTATGAACAGGCCTACACGCGCAATAGCGGCAGGCAGGCCCAGGCGCCCAAAGGCCGACTGCTCTTTGTGCCGACTCATACGGAGAAGGCTGTTGCTGAGGACCTGAAACGGGCCGGGATCCCCCTCTGGACTCCGCAGGGCAAGGTTGACTTCCATGCCCTGAGGGTAGCCTTCATCAATCAGGTCATCGACAGCGGCGCCACCGTCAAGGAAGCCCAGACCCTTGCCCGTCATTCAACAGCCGACCTGACGATGAATGTCTACGGGCGCACCCGGCCCGAGCGTCTTGCTGAAACCGTCGAGAAGATGGCTGAAAAGCTGATTCCCCCCCAGGAGTATGTTCCCAGCATGTACAAGCAAGCGGTGGGGGCGGAAACAGAAAACGCAACTCCTATAAATAACAAGGAGTTGCGTTCGTACAAATTGGCTCCGGCGGTAGGGCTCGAACCTACGACATGGTGATTAACAGTCACCCGCTCTGCCAGCTGAGCTACGCCGGAACACTAGCGAAAAACGGTGTCAAATAATAGGGGCCGGCCCCTTCTCTGTCAAGGCGCCTCAGCCGCCGGTGTAGTGCTCCTTCAGCACCTCGCTGCGGGTGGGATGCCGCAACTTCTGCAGGGCCTTCTCCTTGATCTGGCGCACCCGCTCGCGGGTGCGGCCCACGTACGCCCCGATTTCCTCCAGGGTCATGGGCTCATGCCCATCTAACCCGTAGTACATGCGCAAAACCCTGGCCTCCCCCTCGGTCAGCGCATGCATCGCGCGTTTGATCTCGCCCTTCAGCTCTTCTTCAGAGAGCACGTCGTCACAGGCCGGCCGGGACTCGTCGGGCAGCAGGTCTCCCAGGCAGCGGTCCTGCTCGCTGTCGTCGCAGGGCATTTCCAGGGAAACGGGGCGCTGCGCCAGCCGCAGGAGCAGATCCATGTCGCCAGGATCAGTCTCCAACTCGGCGGCGATCTCGTCCAGTTCGGGGGGCCGTCCCAGGCGCTGCTCCAACCTAGTAAGGGCCTTGTTGACGCGGGTCAGTTCGCCGATGCGATTGAGGGGCAGACGCACGATGCGCGACTGCTCGGCCAATGCCTGAAGGATAGCCTGCCTGATCCACCACACGGCATAGGAGATAAACTTAAACCCTTTGGAGCCGTCAAAACGTTTGGCGGCGATAATCAGACCCATATTCCCTTCATTGATCAAGTCTGAGAGCGGCAGCCCCAGATTCTGGTACTGCTTGGCCACACTGACTACAAACCGCAGATTCGCGCTGACCAGGCTGGCCAGTGCATCCTCGTCGCCTTGCTTGATCTGCTTGGCGATGGCGATCTCCTGTTCCGCGGAGAGTCCAACGGAGTTCTCGATCTCGTGGAAGTACTGGTCGATCAGCGTATCGGTTTGCAAGGCGGTCATAAAATCACATCCCTCCGGAAACGAGTGAGCGAGGAGACTGCGCTCTCTGGGGAGATGAGACCAGTCGCCCGCGATCGAGGCGGTCGCGAATAGAAAAATGTCTGGGGATTTTTCAGGGAATACACACATCCGGGGACGCGCTGCGCGACGCGGGGGAGTGTCAGAATTGAATTCGCAGCAGCATCCGCACGGTAGTTAATCAGGGGAAGTGGACCAAATATATATATCCCCTAACCATTATACAAGTTTTTTATCATTTTTTTTTGCCCGGCCTGACATCGAGGACTCGGGGTGTCTATATTGGCTCAACAATCGATGCGGGAGGGTCTATGGATCTCAGCCTTTTTAGCTTAGCGGGAAAACGCGCGCTGGTCACTGGCGGCGGCCGTGGCATCGGCCGGGCCTGCGCGCTGGCACTGGCCCAGGCCGGCGCCCAGGTCGCAGTGGTCAGCCGCACTCAAGCCCAGTTGGAGGAAACCGCCGGTCAGATCCGGGCGCAGGGGGGCCAAGCCCTGGCGCGGGCAGCGGATCTGGGAGACCCGGCCCAGGTGCAGCGGGTGGTCGATGAACTCTACAGCGAATGGGGCGAGGTGGATATCCTGGTCAACAACGCGGCCATCAGTCCGATCTTCAAACGCATCGAAGAAGTGGCCCCCGCCGAGTGGGAGCAGATTATCAGTGTCAATCTCAGCGGTGCCTTTTTTGTCCTGCAGCAGGTGGGAGGCCGCATGGCGGCGCGCCAGCGCGGAGCGGTGGTCAACATCACCTCAGTGGGGGCGGTGCGGGCGCTGCCGCGGCTGAGCGTCTATACCGCGACCAAGGCTGCCCTCGACGAACTGACCCGCACCCTGGCGGTGGAATGGGCCAAATCCGGCGTCAGGGTCAATGCTGTGGCCCCGGCTTATATCGAGACGGAGATGACCGCCGGCATTCACGAACACCCTCACCTGCGCCAGCGGGTGGAGGAACGCACCCCCCTGGGCCGCTTCGGCCGTCCGGAGGAGGTGGCCTGGGCCGTGGTCTTTCTGGCTTCTGAGGCGGCCTCCTACATCACCGGCCACACCTTGTTCGTCGACGGCGGCTGGACCGCGGTCTAGGCCGCGCCTATAGCTTCTCGGGCCAACTGCTTGCAGCGCTTCAGGTCAAAGTCGCGGAGGATGGTGATCTTTTGGGTCTCCAACGAACCCTCGGCGTGGATGGCCAGCAGCTCGTTGTAGCCGCCAAAATCAGAGGCGGTCAGGTCGCGGACCAGATTGAAGGCCCGGAGCCGGTCGCGGGTCGACACCCCCTTCTTCCCTCCCAGCAGCCGCTCGATGTACCCCTTGGTGTCGGGGTTTTCCAAGTCTTCTTCGGCTGGCCCGGTCACCACCAGCCCGCCGGCAATGTCCTGCACCCAGCAAACGGCCTGGTGGTAGTTGTTGGCGAAGTGGTATTTGGCCAGATTGGTCATCACGATATTGGGCACCGCCGTGCCGTTGGCTGCCATACGGCAGTCGTACGCGGCTGCCCGGCTCAAACCGCGCACGGTCTCGGTGTAGGTGATGAGCTTCATCAGCTTTTCGCGCACGTGGCTGGCCTTCTCAATGCCATTGTACTCGGCCATCAGGGCTGCCGCGCCGATGAGCAGGTCACACAGGGGTGGCTTGTACGAGACGGCGGTGAAGCGGTGGAACTCGACAAAGGTGTTGGCCAGGGTGCCGGCGAACTGGGTCTCCCCCTTGAGGAAGACCCGCTCCCAGGGCACGAAGACATCGTCGAAGATGGTGAGGGTATCGATCATGCGGTGCCGGCTGCTGACCGGATGGTGGAACTGGCTGGGCGGGGGCGAACCAAAAGGGCTGGCGATCAACTTCAGGCCCGGGGTATTCACTGGCACGGCAAAAGCCACGGCAAAGGCCCCATCCTCCGCACCAAAGGCCCGGGTGGGCAAGACGATGATCTCGTCCACGTACGGGGCGCAGGTGGTATGGGCCTTGGCCCCGCGCACCACGATGCCGTCTGGCCGCTCCTCGACAATGTGGACGTAATAGTCTGGATGCTCCTGCTGGGAGGGCAGCAGGCTGCGGTCCCCCTTGACGTCGGTCTGGGCCACGGCGAGGGTCAGGTCGCGTTCCTTGCAGTGGCGGTGATAAGCGGCCACCCGGTCGCGATACGGGGTGTTGCAGTACTGGTCCACCTGCTGGCTCACCAGATCCAGGGCGAAAAGCGCGTCGGTGCCGATCTCCTTGATCAGCAACACCACGCTGCCCCCCAACCGAGTAGACAACTCAATCATTTCGCGGCGCTTGAGCAGATCGTCGGCGCAGGTGGGGACCTTGTAGTAGCGGGAGCAACGCTGGCCGCTTTCGGGATCTTCCCAGCTGAACAGCTCGCAGTGCTCGGGGTCTTCGGCGAGATCAAAGTCGAGGGCCACATGCTCGACGGCGATGCCCAGATCGTGGTGGGTGGTCACGTCCTCCACCCGCTCGCCCTTGCAGTATACCACCCGGCCATCCCGCAGACCGGCTTTGAATTGTGCTGCAGTGCGCAGGCCCATCTTCGTCCTCCTAATTTTTGAGCGGCTTGCCGGTCTTGAGCATATGCTCGATACGCGCCTGGGTGGCAGGGGTGGCACACAGGCGCAGGAATTCCTCGCGCTCCAGATCCAGCAACTCTTGCTCGTCCACAGTGCGCGGCGCACCCTCCCCCCCGCACAGCACCCGCGCCAGGGCCTGGCCCACCACCAGATCGTGGGGCGAGAGGCTCCCTGCCTGGGCTTCGAGCCACTCTTGTAGCTGGGCGCGGCCCGCATCACCCGCCACGGGCATAAGTGCCGGCATAGGCGGCGCGTACCCAGGGGCCAGGCTGCCGGCCAGTTCCAGGGCGCGGACCAAGAGCTGGTCTTCCCCCAACAGGATGGAATCTTCTTCACTCAAAAATCCCCATTGCCCGGCCTGGTGGGCATTCTCGGAGATCTGCCCCTCCAGAAGGGTCGCGAAGATCGGCGCCGGCTGCGCCCCCAGTCGGCGGACTACTTCCTTGCAGCCCCCGGCCCCTGGGATCAACCCCACCCGGGCCTCCACCAGGCCCATGTGCAGCTCGGCCCCGGCCACCCGCCTCTCCACCGAGAGGCAAAACTCGCAGCCCCCTCCCAGCGCTAGGCCACGCGGCGCGGCCACCACCGGAAAGGGGGCGAAGCGCAGGGCCATAATCGCCTGCTGAAAAGCGATCAGGAAGCCTTCCAGTCCCTGCCAGTCGCCCTGGGCGCACAGGGCGGCGATATGCTTGAGGTCGGCCCCGGCCGAGAAGAGCGCCCCGCTGCCCCACAGCACCAGGCCGCGCAGGGGTTGGTCCAGCACCTGGTGGACCAGCTCCAGAGTCTGGGTGGTGATGACATTCATCTTGCCCTGCAGGACCAGCACCCCCAGGCCATCCCCAACCTCGACCAGCGCGGCACTTTCCGTCGCCAACAGGGTCTTCCCCTTTTCCAGGGCCCCCTCTTCCCGCCCGTCTGGCACTTGCCGGCCTTCGCGCAAGGAGAAGTGCTGCCCCGGCAGATAGAACTTCCCGCTGGGTCTGACCTGGCGGATCAGGGGAAGCGCCGGCTCTTCCTGAAGGCCCAGCAGGTCCCACAATTCAAAGGGTCCCGCCTCCCAGTTGAAGCCCCAGCGCATGGCCTGGTCGATGGCCTGCAGATCGCCGGCCATCTCGCTGGCGTGTTCAGCGGCGTAGTGAAGCACAGCCCGCAAATGCGTCCGGGCCAGGCCCCCCAGTCGATCTGTGGCCTGCCACACCACTTGCAGGCGAGCCCCCAGGACGGGAAGGCGCAGGGCCGGTCCCAGCGGCCCCAGATCCACCGGGGCCAGATCCGCGTACTCAAAGGTTTGCAGATTCAGGGCCTGGAGCCGATCCCCCTCCTTGCGGTAAAAACCGGCCCGCGTCTTTTCGCCCAGCAGACCCCGCCTCAGCATCTCCTCGACAAAGTTAGGCAACGCGAAACAAGAAGACTCAGAAAGCTGCTCCCGCGCTGTGTGCGCCACATGGGCCAGGGTGTCCAGTCCGATTAGGTCGCACAGCCGCAGGGTGGCGCTGCGCGGTCGTCCCAGCAAGATGCCACTGACGGCGTCCACTTCCGCTACCCCGAAGCCATCCTCCATGCGCTGCAGCAGATCCACCAGGGCAAAGATCCCCAGCCGGTTGGCGATGAAATTGGGGGTATCCAGACACTCCACCACCCCCTTGCCGAGTACCTCCTCGACAAAACGCCGCATCCCGACCATTAGCTGCGGGTCGGTCTGGGTGCCGGGAATGAACTCCACCAGTTTCATCTGGCGGGGGGGATTGAA
>CAMAVQ010000193.1 GCA_945861755.1 Gemmatimonas phototrophica | reverse complement strand
CCTTCTATCTCTTCCCAGAAGGTGAAGACGGTCTCCTGAAGGAAGGCCCCATCCAACAGGCCCCGCGCGGCGGGTACCAGGAAGCCAGCAGCGGCATGGAGCTGATACACAAGCTCTTTTTCCACAAAGGCCACGGCCTGTACCCGCTCCTGGAGGGGCTGGTCTCCGGGCCGGCCGATTCGCTGCGCCTGCACCTGCTCACCCAGGCTGAGCAGGCAATCAAGAACATGACCCTGGGCTGCGAGATGTGCGGAGACTGCCGCATCGCCGACCTCTTCTACCGCTGCCCCGAACCCACGGCCGGCTGCGCCAAACACCAGCTCAACGGGCCCTGCGGCGGGGCTGACTTAGAGGGCAACTGCGAGGTGCATCCGGAGCGGCGCTGTTACTGGAACGGGGTGATCGAGACGGCGCTGCGCACCGGCCGGCTCGACGAACTCTACCCCATCCAGTTCCCCAAGGACCCAGCACTCTTACACACCTCCTCGTGGCGCAACGAGGTGCTGGGCCGGCGCGCCGAAGCCTTAGACCTGGGAAAGCCGACCCCCTGAAGGGAGGGCAGAGATGACCAACCGAGACCGACTGCTGGCGATCATGGACCACAAAAGCCCGGACCGTATCCCCTGGATACCCCGGCTGCAGCTCTGGCACACCGCCCACCTGCACCAGGGCACCCTGCCGGATCGTTTTGCGGGCATGTCCCTGCGCCAGATCGAGCGCCAACTCGGCATGGGCACCCCGGCCCGCGAGGGGCAGGTCTTTGCCGCTGAGCAGCGGGGGGATGTGGAGGTGAAAAGCCGGCAGGAGGGCGAGTCCACCCTCTACACCTACCGGACCCCGGTGGGCCAGGTGCAGAGCCGGTACCGCAGTTCGGCCGAACTGGAGAAGGTGGGCATTCAGAGCCTGGAGGTGGAGCACCAGATCAAGGGGCCCGCCGACTTCGCGGTGGTCGAGTACCTGCTCGAACACATGCACTACATCCCTACCTACGAGAAATACCGCCAGTACGAGGCCGAGATCGGCGAGGACGGCTACCCCCTGGTGGCGGCCGGCGACTGTCCCTTCCACCACTTCCTGCAAAAGCTGGCCGGATACAACAACGCCTATTATCTTCTGGCCGACTGTCCCGACGAGACCGAGCGGCTGCTGCGCACCATGGAGGAGCTGGAACGCGAGCGGATCTGGCCGGTGGTGGCCGCCTCGCCGGCGCGCCTGATCCTGCACGGGGTCCACTTTGATTCGAACATGACCCCGCCGCCGCTTTTCAGCCGCTACATCACCCCGTACTACCAGGACTTTTCCGACCTGTTACACGGGCACGACAAGCTCCTGTGTATGCACGCCGACAGTGACTCGCGGCTGATCCTGGGGCACTTGCAGGAAGCGGGGTTCGACATGGTCGAGACCTTCACCACCGCGCCCCAAGTGAGCTGTACACTCGAAGAGGCGCGGCGCTTCTGGGGCAATGAGATGATCATCTGGGGGGCAGTGCCCTCGGTGGTCCTGGAGGAAACCTACAGCGAGGCCCAGTTCGAGGCGTACCTGCGCGGCGTCTTCCGCACCGTCGCCCCAGGTGACGCATTTATCCTGGGGGTGGCCGACAATGTCATGCCCGGGGCCTTGCTCAGCCGGCTGGAGCGCATCGGGGAGATGGTGGCGGAGTGGGGCGCGTACCCCATCGACGCGGGGTGTATCGTCTGAACCGAGATAGCGTCATATTGCCCAAGTGCCGTTTCGAGTGCTGAGAAAGGATACCCATGCTCACCGATTTGGAAATCGCCCGTTCCATCCAGATGCGGCCCATCAGCCGCGTCGCCGCCGACCTCGGGCTGCGCGAGGAAGAGGTGGAGCCCTACGGCCGCCACAAGGCCAAGATCCGCCTGGAGACCCTCCAGCGCCTGGCCGGCAAAGCCTGCGGCAAGTACGTGGTGGTCACCGCCATCACCCCCACCCCTTTGGGTGAAGGTAAAACCGTCACCTCCCTGGGCCTGGGGCAAGGGCTGGCCGCCATCGGGCAACAGGTGGTCACCGCCATCCGCCAGCCCTCCCAGGGGCCCACCTTTGGGGTCAAGGGAGGGGCCGCCGGGGGCGGTTTTTCCCAGGTGGTGCCGATGGAGGATTTCAACCTGCACCTGACCGGCGATATACACGCGGTGAGTGCGGCCCACAACCTGCTGGCCGCTGCCCTCGATGCGCGGCTGATGCACGAGTCGCGCCTCAGCGATGTTAGGCTGAAAAAGGCGGGACTGCGCCGGCTCAACATCGATCCGTACAGCATCACCTGGCCGCGGGTGCTGGACATCAACGACCGGGCCCTGCGCAAAGTGCTGGTGGGCCTGGGCACCGAGGAGGACGGCCGGCCCCGGCAGACCGGCTTCGACATCAGCGCTGCCTCCGAGGTCATGGCCATCCTGGCCCTGGCCGCCGACCTGAAAGACTTGCGAACCCGCCTGGGCCGCATCGTGGTGGGCATGAACGCCGAGGGCAAGCCCGTCACTGCCGACGACCTGGGCGCGGGCGGGGCCATGGCGGTGCTGATGAAGGAAGCCCTGCAGCCGAATCTGTTACAAAACCTCGAGGGCGGGCCGGTGCTGGTGCACGCCGGCCCCTTTGCCAACGTCGCCCACGGCAACAGCTCCATCATCGCCGACCAGATCGGCCTGCGCCTGGTGCCAGACGGGTACCTGGTCACCGAGAGCGGCTTCGGCTCCGAGTGCGGCATGGAGAAGTTCGTCGACATCAAATGCCGGTACTCCGGGCTCAAGCCAGACTGCGCGGTGGTGGTGGCTTCGGTGCGCGCCCTCAAGATGCACGGGGGCGGGCCCCGCGTCGCGCCCGGCAAACCCCTGGACAAGGTCTACGGCCAGGAGAACCTCGACCTCTTGCAGCGCGGCTTGGTCAATCTGGAGGCCCACATCGGCATCGTGCGCCGCTTCGGGGTGCAGGTGGTGGTAGCGGTCAACCATTTTCCCGCCGACACCGAGGCCGAGATCGAGATGGTGCGCCAGGCCGCCCTCAAGGCCGGGGCCGCCGAGGCCTGCCTGAGTACGGTATGGGCCAAGGGCGGGCAGGGCGGCCGCGAACTGGCCCAAGCTGTGGTGCGGGCCTGCCAGCAGCCCTCGGACTTCAAGTTCCTCTATCCGCTCGAAGCCTCCATCCAGGACAAGATCGAAACCATCGCCCTCAACCTGTACGGCGCCGAGCGGATCGAGTATTCCTCCTTGGCCCTGGAGAAGATCCAACTCTACACCAAACTGGGCTACGACCGCCTGCCCATCAATATGGCCAAGACCCCCCTCTCGCTGTCCCACGACGCCAACCGCAAGGGGGCGCCCCGGGGCTTCACCTTCCCGGTGCGCGATTTGCGCGCCTCCATCGGGGCCGGCTTCCTCTACGCCCTGTGCGGCGAGATCCAGACCATGCCCGGCCTGCCCTCGCGCCCGGCCTTTATGGAGATGGACTTGGACGAGGAGGGCAATATCCGTGGCCTGTTTTGAAAGGAGCATTGCCATGAACCATCGCCAGCGGTGGAACGATACCATGCACTTCCGGCCCGTGGACCACGTGCCGGACGAGGAGTTCGGGTACTGGAGCGACACCCTCGACCTGTGGCACGCCCAGGGCCTGCCCTCCTGGGTCACGGACAACGCCAAGGCCGACCATTTCTTCGGCTTTGCCCCCCGCTCGGGGGCCCCGGTCAACGTGGGGCTCTTGCCCGGCTTCCAGCACCAGGTGCTGGAAGAGACTCAGCAGCACCAGATCGTCCTAGACGGCAATGGGGTCAAGTGCATCGTCTCCAGGGACGGCCATTCCTCCATCCCCAAGTATTTGGAATTCCCCCTGCGCGACCGGCAGACCTGGAAAGAGTTCCGCCGTCGTCTCGACCCAGGCATGGTGGGTCGCTACCCGCCCAACTGGGAGGAGTTAAAATCCCACTGGCAGGAGCGCGATTACCCCCTGGGCATCGGCATCGGCAGCCTCTTCGGCTGGATCCGCAACTGGGTGGGCTTCGAGGGGGTTTCGCTGCTGGCCTACGACGATCCCGGGCTCTTCGAGGAGGTGATGGAGCAGATCACCGTGCTGATCGTCGAGAACATCCGGCCGGCGCTGGAGCAGACCTCATTCGACTTCGCCGCCGGCTGGGAGGATATGTGTTTCAACCACGGGCCCATCATCTCGCCGGCGATGTTCGAGAAATACATGGTGCCTCGCTACCAGCGCATCACCGACCTGCTCCACCAGCACGGGGTGGACGTGGTGATCACCGACTGCGACGGGGACATCGGTCAGCTGGTGGGCCTGTGGCTGGAGGGCGGGGTGAACTGCATGTTCCCCCTGGAGATCGCCGCCGGCACTGATCCCTTTGCGCTGCGCGACCAGTTCGGCGAGCGGGTGCTCTTGCTGGGCGGAGTGGACAAGAAGGCGCTGATCGCCGGCAAAGAGGCCATAGCCCGCGAACTGCGGCGCCTCGAACCGCTGGTGCGCCAGGGCGGTTGCATCCCGCATGTGGACCACCGGGTGCCCCCGGATGTGAGCTACGAGAATTACCTGTACTACCTGAAGGTCAAGCGCGACCTCTTCGGCATTCCCGAGCCGCTGCCGTACGAGGAGAGAATGGCGGAAGTAGAGCTTGCCTAGCGCGGTTGAGGTTGGGGCAAGCGTTCCCTAGCCCGCCTCGATCTCGATGAAGGGGGCCACCGCCCGCACCCGGCCGCCGATGCTGGCGTGGAGGGGAGCGCCCAGGTGCCCCTCTTCCACCCGCTCATCCACCTTTACCACTGCCTGGGCCGGCACCCCGGCGTGCTGCTGGAGGGCCAGGCGCACCCGGCCGGGGAGGAACTCCGCCTCGCGCAGCGGCGCCGGGGTATCGTAGGCCGCCAGACCGAGGCGCTGAAACAGCTGGACGAGCGGAATGCGGCGCGCCTCGTGCAGCGGGTGGGGTTTGGGCGGGGCAGCGGTCACTGCGGGCCGGGCCTGGTCCCCCCAGCCCTTGAGCTTGATTTGGCGTTTGGATTGCTGGCAGGCCTCGCGCGGATACAGGTCCTCGGGGCAGGCGTACAACGTACACAGGCTGCATTCGCAGCACAGCAATCCCATCTTGTTCCAGAAATCCTCCCCCGAGAGACTAAAGCCCAGGCTGCGCATCACCTTGTGGGGTTCCACCTGGTAGCCCAGCAAATAGCGGGGGCACAACTCAGTACAATAAGAGCACTGATCGCAGGAGGACTTTCCGATGCGGTGCATGGCCGCCTCGGGCCGCTCCTTGCGCTGCACCAGGGAGTGGTCCCCTGGCAGCACGATCAGCCCGCCGGTGGTCTTCTCCACACACTCGTCTAGGTTGCGGGTGAGCCGGCCCATCATCGCCCCGCCCACTAGCAGGGCGCAGTCCTCCACCGTCGCCCCGCCGGCCAGCTCGATCAGTTTTCGAAAAGAAATCCCCACCGGCACCGCGCAACTGAGGGGCTGGCGCACCGCCCCGGCCACGGTGAGGAATTTGCGGATCACCGCCCGGCCCTGGCGCGCCGCAGCGATGTTGTAGAGGGTCTCGACGTTCTGCACCACCGCGCCCACCTGGTGCGGCAGGCCGCCGGGGGGAATGAGCCGGCCGATGGTCTCGTGTACCAGCACGAATTCCTCGCCGGTGGGGTAGAAGTCCCCCAGCAGATGTAATTCGACGGGCCGACCGGGCAGCACCCGCTCGAAAGCCTCCACGGCCTCGGCGTGTTTGGCCTTGACCCCGATGATGCCCCGCGTTGCGCCGCAGCTCTCCACCACCGCCTCCAAACCCTCCACCACCTGGGCGGCAAAGCGAGCTATCAGTTCGGCGTCCTTGTGCATCAGCGGTTCACACTCGGCGCCGTTGGCGATGACAAACTCCACCCTAGCGCCCAACTTGACGTGGGTGGGGAAGCCGCCGCCGCCGGCGCCCACCACCCCGGCCCGCTGCACCTGGTCGACCAGGCTCATA